>CP003179.1:2757632-3115265 GCA_000237975.1 Sulfobacillus acidophilus DSM 10332
GGGCGTCTTTTTCGATATAAAGATCCGTTTGTGGGATATAGGCTTCCGGCTGATAGTAATCATAGTAGCTGACGAAATACTCGACGGCATTATGCGGAAAAAACGCTTTTAACTCGCCGGCCAACTGGGCCGCCAACGTCTTATTGGGAGCCAGCACCAACGTCGGTACGCCCATCTCTTGAATGACGTTCGCCATGGTAAACGTTTTTCCCGATCCGGTCACCCCTAAAAGTACCTGTCGGGTGAGGCCGGCTTGAAATCCCTCTAAGAGCTCCCGAATCGCTTTCGGTTGATCCCCTGTGGGTTCATAGGGGCTAACGAGTTGGAACGGACTCTGCATCAAATCCACCCCCATCCATCGTGCTTAGGATTGGCCCATCCGTTGGCGAAGAATGTCGTACGCTTTCATCAACTGCGGATCCTGCCCGAGAATATCCGACGGCACTACGGAACCGGGCTCCGGCACCACGACATTCGGTTTGAGTCCCACATGTTCGATATAGCTACCATTAGGAGTTAAATACTTGGCCACCGTCAATTTTAAGCTGGCGCCATTCCCTAGCGGAATAATTTCTTGAACGATACCTTTTCCATACGTGCGAGTCCCGACGAGCCACCCGCCCTGTCGCTCCTGAATCGCCGCCGCCAGAATCTCGGCGGCCGATGCCGTATTCCCGTTGACGGCCACCACCACCGGCAAATGGGTTCCAGGCCCCGTGGAATCATAGGTTTTATCTTGTGCCGGGTTCTTATATTTTAACGTGACGACCGGCCCGCGGGGGACAAACAAATTGGCCACCGCCAGTGCTTGCGTGACCTCACCGCCCGGATTATTGCGGAGATCGAGCAAAATTCCCCGGGCCCCTTGCGCCATCAGCCAATGAAACTCCGTGACCGCCTCGGCACCGGTTTGATTGCCAAACTCGGTTATGGCGAGATAGCCGACATGCCCGGGAAGCATTTGAGCAAACACGGTCGGATAAGCAATGACTTGGCGAATCAACCGAACCGTCTTCGTCCGCCCGGCTTGGGATACGGTCAGGGTCACGGCCGTTCCCGGCTTCCCATGGATCAGATTAACCGCTGCCAGCGGATTCATCCCGTTTACCGAATGCCCGTCAATCGCATCAATCCGCTCTCCGGCCGCCAGGCCGGCATGAAACGCCGGCGTATCCGGGAAGACGGCCTGAATCATGAGCGGATGTCCCACCGACAACTGGATCCCGACCCCCACATAGGTGGGTGCCAATAACCCCTCTAAGGCCTGAGTTTGGGACGGATTGAGGTAGTTGGTAAATTGATCGTGTAGCGTCGCCACCATGCCGTTGGTCGCTCCCGTCAGCAACTGCTTGGGGGTGTTATGCCAGATGGAATCGTGCCGGATCAATTCATAGGTATCGACGAACTGGCGAAATTGCGGGCTGGCCAAGAGACTTTCAGGAATCGCATCCGACCGGTGATTCGCATACTCCCAGGTAATGCCCGCCGACCCGGCCATTAAAACCACCGTCATGACGGCCCACCAAAAGACATGCCGTGGCTTCATAGGAGGCCCCCTTTAATCATTCCTCCTATTATAGCATGCCGCCATCTTTAGATTTTGAGGAAACGCCGCAGGGCAATCAGGCTGGCCAACCCGCCCACCACAATTCCGCCTAATCCGGTAAAGAGCGAGGTGCGCACCATGACGGCATGCCAGGACGCCATCGGCCAAAACGGCAACGAGATAGCCGCCGCATTAATCACCCAACGGTATCCGGCACCAACCAAGCCGTCGGCTACAATGGCCCCGACCAACCCCAAAGTCAATCCCTCGACAATGAACGGCCAACGGATAAACCAATCGGTCGCTCCCACCAGTTTCATGACCTGCACCTCCCGACGTCGGGCAAACACCGCTAAACGAATGGTGTTCACGATAATGAGGAGGGTCGCAATGGTCAACAGGCCTTCCAGCACCCAGCCGGCACCGCGCAATACGGCGGTCAACCGGGTAAGACGGGATACCACCGTGCCCTGATAAACGACGTTGTGGACTAACGGATTACGGGCAAAGCGGGCGGCGATCCGCGGGATCTCGGTGGCCTGCACGGCATAGACATCCATGCCGTCAAAAAGCGGATTCGATTTGGTAATCACCTGCAACAAGTCCGCTTGATTGGGAAATTCGGCTTTAAGCTGGTTAGCCGCTTGGGCTTTGGTAAAATAATGAATTTGGCGTATGCCCGGCCAATGGCGGGCGTCTCGCACCAGCGTCAGCTCCTGAGCTTGGCGGAGGTCCGGCTTAAAAAACACGCGCACCTCGACCTGGTTTTGGAGTAACCCCGTCACATGATTAATATTGACGGTTACCACCACAAAAAACGCCAACACAAACAGCGCGATGGTGACGGTCGATACCGAGGCTAGCGCCATCCATAAATTACGCCACAAGCTTTGCCCCGCTTCACGCAAAATATAGACCAGGCTACTAAGCTTCATACCCGTAGACGCCCCTTGCCTCGTCGCGCACAATGCGTCCTTTTTCGATGGCAATCACCCGTTTATGCAATTGATTGACCACATCCCGCGCATGCGTGGCCATCACCACCGTAGCGCCCCGCCGATTAATCTCGGTAAAGAGTTTCATAATGTCCCAGGCGGTGTCCGGGTCTAGGTTACCCGTCGGCTCATCCGCCAAAATATAGGTCGGCTGGTTCACCAGGGCCCGGGCAATGCCGACCCGCTGCTGCTCTCCTCCCGACAACTGATGAGGAAAGTGATCCTGGCGGGGCAAAAGACCCACTAAATCCAGCACCTGCGGCACTCGGCGGCGAATATCCCGATAGGACGCTCCGACCACTTCCATGGCAAACGCCACGTTTTGAAAGACGGTCCGAGTCGGAAGCAGCTTTACGTCTTGAAAGACGATCCCCAATTGACGCCGAAGCCGTGGGAGCTGGCGACGCGACATGCGTTGTAAATGAAATTGATCAATGATCACCTGACCTTCGGTAGGTTGCTCTTCACCGTACAAGAGTCGAATTAACGTCGATTTGCCGGCACCCGAGGGTCCGACCAAAAAAAGAAATTCGCCCCGGTGGATCGTGAGCGAAACATTGATCAATCCTTGATGGCCATTGGCATAGCGCTTGGTCACCGAATCGAGTCGAATCACGCCACGAATCCCCCCCACTTGGTCTGATCTCGCCCCAGGTATTCGACAAGAGTCATCAAAATCCTGCTCTTAACGGCCACCAATCCGTCACCGCGAATATGATATAATCGCTGGCAAAGCCATCAAGTGAGGTCCTCCATGTCTGTAGCGTCATTTTCGATTGCGTTCGGCGCCGGCTTGGCGTCTGTCCTGTCTCCTTGTGTGGTGCCGTTGATTCCTTCGTATTTGACCGCCATGGCCGGTACCTCGCTGACTTCCGAGGCTGTCTTGTCACATTCGGTTCGACAGCGGGTCATCACCAACGCACTGATTTTTATTGCCGGGTTTTCCACCATTTTGGTGTTGTCCGGCCTCTTGGCCACGGGTATCGGACAATTTGTCCGCCATTACCAGACCCTGATTTCCCAATTGGGTGGTCTGGTGATGATCATCTTTGGGCTAGAAATTATGGGGCTGATTCACGTCGGCTTTATGCGGCGCGATGTGCACTTAAACGTCGCTCCCCCGCGCCAATCGCGCTGGTCGGCCTATATTATGGGCCTTGTATTCGCGGCCGGCTGGACCCCTTGTGTAGGCCCCATCTGGGGCAGCATCATCATTCTGGCCTCCCGCTCGACAACGGTCTGGACCGGCGGCGTCCTATTGGCCGCTTATGCCTTAGGCTTGGCGGTTCCGTTTTTCATCTTGGCCGTCTTTGTGGGGCAAGCGACCCATTGGACCCGTCGGTTGGGCCGTTATTTGCCCTGGATCGAGCGGATCAGCGGCGCGCTGTTGGTGGTATTAGGGTTGTTGTTGACCACGAATTGGTTCGTGCGTCTGCCCGGCCTCTTCTAGCGACTTTGGATAGGCTTCCAGCCATTGAATGACGGCCCGCGTGACTTGGCTCGGGGTCGAAGAACCCGCAGTGACCGCCACCCGTCGAATCCCCTGAAACCACTCCGGCCTCAAGTCTTCGACACTTTCCACCCGCACCGCCGGTTTGCCGGCGACTTTTTGGACGACTTCGACCAAACGGTTGGAATTATTACTCCGCCGATCCCCCACAACCACCACCATGTCCGCATCCTGAGCGGCTTTGACGGCCGCTTCCTGCCGCAACTGGGTCGCCAGACAAATTTCGTTGTAGACTTCGGCATGGGGATACCGGGCTAATATGGCGTCAATCACCTCTTGGGTATCCCATTGACTCAGCGTGGTTTGGGTGACAATGGCCAATGGCGTGTCATCGGCAAACGGTAGCCCTTCCACTTCGTCGGCCGTGGTAATTAGGGCCACACGCCCCGCGGGCGCCTCGCCCATGGCTCCTTCCGGTTCCGGATGGCCTTTCGTGCCAATATAAATGATGGAGTATCCGTTTGCCACTTTTTCCCGGATCAACGTATGGGTTTTCGTCACATCCGGACAGGTGGCGTCAAAGAAGTGTAACCCCCGGGCCTCGGCTCGCTCTTTGACCTGCGGTGCCACCCCATGGGCCGTGAATATTACCGTACTACCGGCGGGAATTTGTTCTAAGAGGTCGATACGCGATGCCCCGTCAAGTGTTTGAATGTGGTGGCGCTCGAGGTCTTCAACGACGTGGCGATTATGCACAATTTGACCTAGGACAAAAACCGGTCGCGGCACATTCATATCACTCGCGACCCGCTTGGCCAACGTCATGGCATCGACCACCCCATAGCAATATCCACGGGGCGTGACCTTGATTACGTCCATGTAAAACCCGCCTTTCCGTTCCCATTGTAACAAAAAAGCCTTCTGGCAGAATCCAGAAGGCTGAATAAACTGGTCGGCACGGCCTGATGATCCCAGTCCCCGACGGGACCAGTAGTCTCAGCGTACGGGCGGGGGACGACCGTGTTCGGCATGGGAACGGGTCAACTCACCCGGCGCAACGCACCGACCAAACTTACCGCCCTTCCGGGCGTTCACAACTTCCGAGGAGAAAGACGTCCCGACCGATTAGTACGGACTCGCTCCACCCGTTACCGGGCGTCCACGGTCCGCCTATCCACCCGGTCATCTTCCGGGGGTCGGGGCCGGACGCGACGCGTCCGGACGGATACCTCATCTTGGGGCGGGTTTCGCGCTTAGATGCGGTCAGCGCTTCTCCCTCCCGAACCTAGCTTCCCAGCGGTGCATGCGGCCACACAACTGGGCACACCAGCGGTTCGTCCACTCCGGTCCTCTCGTACTAGGAGCAGCCCCCCGCAAGTATCCTTCGCTGACGACGGATAGGGACCGAACTGTCTCACGACGTTCTGAACCCAGCTCACGTACCGCTTTAATGGGCGAACAGCCCAACCCTTGGGACCGACTCCAGCCCCAGGATGCGATGAGCCGACATCGAGGTGCCAAACCTTCCCGTCGATATGGACTCTTGGGGAAGATCAGCCTGTTATCCCCGGGGTAGCTTTTGTCCGTTGCGCGATGGCCCTGCCACTCGGAGCCACCGGATCACTAAGCCCGCCTTTCGGCCCTGCGCGCGGTGTCCCGCTTGCAGTCAAGCTCCCTTGTGCCTTTGCACGCCCGGCACGATGTCCAACCGTGCTGAGGGAACCATGGGGCGCCTCCGTTACCCTTTAGGAGGCGACCGCCCCAGTCAAACTGCCCCCCTGCCACTGTCCCGCGACGGGTTGCGTCGACGGTTAGACCGGTCCGGGCGCGAGGGTGGTATCCCAAGGATGGCTCCCCCGCCGCTGACGCGGCGGCTTCTCTGCCTCCCACCTATCCTGTACACGCGCCCCAACCGACCCATAGCAGGCTACAGTCAAGCTCCACGGGGTCTTTCTGTCCAGTCGCCAGTACCCTGCATCTTCACAGGGCTTGCAATTTCACCGAGCCTCTCGTTGAGACAGTACCCAAGTCGTTACGCCTTTCGTGCGGGTCGGAACTTACCCGACAAGGAATTTCGCTACCTTAGGACCGTTATAGTTACGGCCGCCGTTGACTGGGGCTTCGGTTTGGAGCTTGCACCCCGCCCCTTAACCTTCCAGCACCGGGCAGGCGTCAGCCCCTATACGGCGTCTTACGACTTCGCAGGGACCTGTGTTTTTGGTAAACAGTCGCTTGGGCCGCTGTGGTGCCCCCGGCTGCGGACGCAGCCGGGCCCCCTTCTTCCGAAGGTACGGGGGTATTTTGCCGAGTTCCTTAACGAGAGATCACTCGCGCGCCTGAGGCTCCTCGCCTCGCCTACCTGTGTCGGTTTCGGGTACGGACAACCGCCGGCTCCTGCCGCGCTTTTCTTGAGGGGCCCCGCGTCGACTGTCGGCGCAGCTCGCACCGCGCCGTCCCGCCCCTTGCGGAGCGACGTCCACGACCAACGGGACGCTTCCCGCCGGACCCCTGTCCCGCGACATTCACCGCCGACGGCTGGTCACGGAATCTCGACCGTGTCTCCATCGACTACGCCTCAACGGCCTCGCCTTAGGCCCGACTAACCCGGAGCGGACGATCCTGGCTCCGGAACCCTGCGGCTTTCGGCGGGGATGATTCGCACATCCCTTTTCGCTACTCATACCGGCATTCGCACTCCAGTGGCGTCCACCGCCGTTTCCACGCCGGCTTCGCCCGCCACCGGACGCTCCCCTACCCCGGCCCGCCGCGCGGCGGGCCAGTCGCCGTTTCGGTAGCACGCTTAGCCCCGAACATTGTCGGCGCCGCGGGACTGCGACCAGTGAGCTATTACGCACTCTTTCAAGGATGGCTGCTTCTAAGCCAACCTCCTGGCTGTCTGGGCCCTGCGACGACCTTCTCCACTCAGCGTGCATTTAGGGACCTTAACGGACGATCTGGGCTGTTGCCCTTTTGACCCCGGAGCTTATCCCCCGGCGTCTGACTCCCTCGAGCCCCCCGACCGACTTTGTCGTTTGCGAACAGGCAGTAATCCCGGCGGGACCCCTTCCATTCACAGAGCGCTACCCCGGTCGGGGTGTATCTGAGAGGCTCGCCCTCAAGCGATTTCGGGGAGAACCAGCTATCTCCGCGTTCGATTGGCATTTCACCCCTAGCCGCCGCTCCTCCCAGCCCTTTTCAACGGACACGGGTGCGGCCCTCCATCCCGGCTTAAGGGGACTTCAGCCTGGCGCCGGCTAGATCACGCGGTTTCGGGTCGATCGATCCGCACTCGCGCCCTCTTCGGACTCGCTTACGCTCCGGCTGCCCGCCTTACGGCGGTTAACCTTGCGCGGACCGGTCACTCGCCGGTTCATTCTTCAATAGGCACGCCATCACCCCGCAATGGGGGCTCTGACGGGTTGTCAGCACACGGTTTCAGGGTCTCTTTCACTCCCCTTCCGGGGGGCTTTTCACCGTTCCCTCACGGTACTGTGCGCTATCGGTGACGGAAGGTCGGCAGTCTTGGATGGTGGGCCACCCTGCTTCCCACGCGGGTTCTCGTGCCGCGTGGTACTCGGGCGGCGTTGCACGCCGCCGGGAGACCAAAGCGACGGGGCTTTCACCCTCTAGGGCGCGGCATTCCAACCGCTTCACCCTCGTCTCCCGGCGTACGCGGGATCGTCTGGAGGACTCCCGCAACGCCGCCACAACCCGCCGCAGGTCCGGCCTCCAGCCGTGGGATGACCTGCGACGTTTGGACTCACTCCGGGTCGCTCGCCGCTACTGCGGAGTTCGCGTTTGCTTTTCCGATCCGGGTACTGAGATGTTTCAGTTCCCCGGTTTTGCCTGGTCCGTCCCGCTGGACGGCCATCGCGGCCGGTCGGCCGCGGGGTTTCCCCATTCGGTCACCCTCGGATCGTTGCCTGCGACGCGGCTCCCCGAGGCCTTTCGTGGCGTGCCACGACCTTCTTCGCCCTTCCGCACCCGAGGCATCCCCCGTGTGCTGTGTGTGTCTTTCTCCTCTGAAGTTGTCAACGTCCTGGTGTCGTGATGGTGGGCCAGGTGGATTTGAACCACCGACCTCCCGCTTATCAGGCGGGTGCGCTAACCCCTGCGCCATCGGCCCCCGACGCCCGGTCCTTCCAAACCATATCATCATGCCGCCACGGCTCCCTAGAAAGGAGGTGATCCAGCCGCACCTTCCGATACGGCTACCTTGTTACGACTTCACCCCAATCATCCGCCCCACCGTCGACGGGGTCGTCCCCTGACAGGGTTCGACCGACCGGCTTCGGGTGTGGCCGACTCTCGTGGTGTGACGGGCGGTGTGTACAAGGCCCGGGAACGGATTCACCGCGGCATGCTGATCCGCGATTACTAGCAATTCCGGCTTCATGCAGGCGAGTTGCAGCCTGCAATCCGAACTGAGACGCCGTTTGAAGGATTCGCTCCCCCTCGCGAGGTCGCGGCCCGTTGTCGGCGCCATTGTAGCACGTGTGTAGCCCAGGACATGAAGGCCATGCGGATTTGACGTCATCCCCACCTTCCTCCGGGTCGTCCCCGGCTGTCTCGGCTGAGTGCCCGACCGAATCGCTGGCAACAGCCGACGAGGGTTGCGCTCGTTGCGGGACTTAACCCAACATCTCACGACACGAGCTGACGACAACCATGCAGCACCTGACGACCGCTCTGCCGAAGCAGCCCCGCGCTTTCGCGCGGCTCACGGTCCCGTCTAGCCCTGGTAAGGTTCTGCGCGTTGCGTCGAATTAAACCACATGCTCCACTGCTTGTGCGGGCCCCCGTCAATTCCTTTGAGTTTCAACCTTGCGGCCGTACTCCCCAGGCGGGATACTGAGTGCGTTAGCTCCGGCACCGCGAGGTGGACCCCCGCGACACCTCGTATCCATCGTTTACGGCGTGGACTACCGGGGTATCTAATCCCGTTCGCTCCCCACGCTGTCGCGCCTCAGCGTCAGGGCCAGGCCAGTGCACCGCCTTCGCCACCGGTGTTCTTCCTGATCTCTACGCATTTCACCGCTCCACCAGGAATTCCATGCACCTCTCCTGCCCTCGAGCTGCGCCGTTTAGCCGCCCTCCGTCGGGTGAGCCGACGGCTGAAAACCGCTACATGCGCAACCGCCTACACGCCCTTTACGCCCAGTAATTCCGGACAACGCTTGCCCCCTACGTCTTACCGCGGCTGCTGGCACGTAGTTTGCAGGGGCTTCCTCCGCCGGTACCGTCCCCCCGCGCCGGACGGCGCGGTCCTCGTCCCGACAGACAGAGCTTTACAACCCGAAGGCCGTCTTCACTCACGCGGCGTTGCTCCATCAGGCTTGCGCCCATTGTGGAAGATTCCCTACTGCTGCCTCCCGTAGGAGTCTGGGCCGTGTCTCAGTCCCAGTGTGGCCGATCACCCTCTCAGGCCGGCTACCCATCGTCGCCTTGGGAGGCCGTTACCCCCCCAACTAGCTAATGGGCCGCGAGCCCCCCGTCCGGCGACCCGAAGGCCTTTCCCCCCGGCGGCTGGCGCCGCCCGGGGCGCATGCGGGATTGCCGCGCCTTTCGGCCCGATATCCCCCACCGGACGCCCGGTTACTCACGTGTTCCTCACCCGTCCGCCGCTGCCGACGCCTCCGAAGAGCCGTCGACCGCTCGACTTGCATGTATTACGCACGCCGCCAGCGTTCGTCCTGAGCCAGGATCAAACTCTCCATAGCTCGGTAAAACACCGTCATACTTCAAACACATTCTTGCGTGTGGCATGATGATATAGTTTTCAAGGACCGGGACTGTCTCGCGACAGCAACAAGGATATTATCATCTTCCCGACCAAGGTTCAAACGGGGAATAACCGGTTTTCCGTAAATCTCCCGCCAAAAAATCAACCTGTCGTGGATTTAGCGCCAACATCCAACAGTATGCGTCGCTTTTTGGTGTTTTTTACGATGTGGCCGTCCGCCGTTTAAATCGCTGCCATAAAAACGGGGCTAAATAGCGCCAAACAGCCGGCAAAACGTAAGGTCGAAGAGGGCGTTGCCAGGCATTATGCCACGCCAGGCGGGCGTGTTCCGAATCATGTGCCAGTTGAAAGGCGACCCAAAACCGTAAATGATGCCACGTCTCGATCGTCCGAAATTCCCTTACGCTAAGACCGGGCGCCTGTCGATGCTTGTCCAACATGGGCAACATCGTCCGATAGACGCGCCAAACATCTTTGCTATAGCCGGTCGGCATATCCCGATATTGGACCAAAGGCCACTCTAAGCGTCGAATCCCGGTAATCCGGGATGCCCGAAGCCAAAAATCCCAGTCTTCCGCCCCGTCGACGGCCGGATCAAACCCCCCTAAACGTTGGGCGATTTCTCGGCGCATCAGAACCGTAGAGGTTTGAAATTGATTCATTTGCAGAAGATCCCGGTATCCGAGGGACGTCACCGGAATCTGATCGGGAACCGCCGGAAATTCGCTACCGCGCACCCACGTCGTACTGATCAATCCCACATCGGGTTCTGCTTGTCCCCATTGAAGCCGTAGCTTATCCGGATGCCAGCGATCGTCGGCATCCAAAAAAGCGATCCACTCATGCGTGGCCTTTTCGATGCCGACATTGCGGGCGTTCGACGGCCCGCTATTGGCAATGGTAATCACTTCGGCATGGGGGAAATGATGCCGTACCACGTCGGCCGTTCCATCGGTCGACCCGTCGTCGACGACTAATACGCGCGCTATCGGTACCGTTTGGCTAAAAACGGACTGTAATGCCTCTTGAATGGTATTACGCGCATTATAGGCGGGAATAATGACGTCAACGGATTCCGCCAACGTGGGAATCCTCCCTTCCTTGCCGCTGCTTCAGGGCGTGCTCGACTACCTCGGCATCATGCAAGAGCACTTTTTGGTTGCCAAAATACTGATAGTGTTCCGGTCCACGGCCCGTGATGAGCACGATGTCGTCTTGCTGCGCCTGTAACACCGCTTCGGTAATGGCTTGCGCTCGATCGAGCTCAATCCACGCTAAGCGATTGGGATCAACCTGATTAATCCCCGTTTCTATCGCGCGCAAGATCTCGCGAGGATCCTCAAAATATGGACTGTCGGTGGTTAACACCACGTGGTCGGCATAGGTCGCCGCAATACGCCCCATCTCCGGCCGTTTACCCCGATCACGACCGCCGCGGGCACCAAATATCAGCCATACGCGGCCGGAATTAAATTCCCGGACCGTTTTTAACGATTGTTCAAGGCCATCCGGAGTATGCGCATAGTCCACCACCACGGTAGGGTGGCCTAACCGGCGAAACACCTGCATCCGACCCGGTACCGCCGGTAACGTAGGCAGCGCCTTTTCCATAACGGCCGGCAAAAGCCCCAACCGGTATCCGGCCGCCACCGTGGCGGCCACGTTATACACGTTATAAGTGCCGGGATGGAAAATATCCGCTTCGATGGTGAAACCCGGGTGCTCTAACCGTACCCGGCTCGACCAGGCGTCTTGCTTAACAATGTGGGCCCGGACGTCACCGTCACGAATGCCGTAGGTAATGACCGGAGCGGAAATTTGATCTAAGACACGACGACTGTAATAATCATCGGCGTTGATGACCGCTCCTAAAGAATCCGCAGCCAATCCCAGAAACAATTGCGCCTTAGTTTGAATGTAATGATCCATCGTTCCATGAAAATCTAAATGCTCGCGGGTAATATTGGTCAATACGGCCAATTGAAACCGAATGTGATCAATACGATGTTGAGCAATCCCGTGTGATGACACCTCAATCACCGCGTGTGAATAGCCGACATCGACCATATCCCGTAAAAACGCCTGTAAGTCAGGACTTTCGGGTGTGGTCAACTCGGCCGGCACTTGTCGACGACCGGTTTCGTTCATTACGCTCGAAATCATGCCAACCCCCCGGCCGGCCGAGCGTAAAAGATGGGTAAGCCAATACACCACGGACGTCTTCCCGTTGGTGCCGGTTACTCCAATCGCGGCTAATTGCTCAGAGGGTCGACCAAAGACCAAAGCCGCCAGCTCAGCCGCCGCCACCCGGCTGGACGGGACTTGAAAATACGGCACGGCGGCTAGATTTAACGGTTTCTCTCCGACAACAGCGACGGCGCCCCGTTGAATCGCATCGGCGATGAATTGATGGCCGTCTGCCACTGCCCCCGGAATGGCCACAAAAATATTGCCCGGTTGCACCATACGGGAATCAATGGCGACTCCAGTGATGTCCGGCCCGATGCTCCAACCTGATGCTGTTTTAACCAGGACCGCCCCCATAACGACACCCTCCTAAGGACCCTCGTCCCTTAGCATTCGCCATCCAACGATAGATCATGAGACGCCCTAAACGGGAAAAGTCACTAATTATTAAACGAACAAGTTCGGCTTGGCCTAACAGCATTCCGCCGGTTCCACTCCTAAGTTTAGTGCATGGTATCGCAATTTCTGCCAATTGGTGCGAAAAAAGCCTCACCGCAGCCGAAAATATTTGGCTTACACGCTTTCCTAGGATACCGAGCTCCGAAGCCGTCGGCAATCCATCACGCGAATTTATCATAAAAAAAGCCCGCTCAAAAGAGCGGGGGTGTTGCAGGAAAATAATGGTCGGCACGGCCTGATGATCCCAGTCCCCGACGGGACCAGTAGTCTCAGCGTACGGGCGGGGGACGACCGTGTTCGGCATGGGAACGGGTCAACTCACCCGGCGCAACGCACCGACCAAACCTACCGCCCTTCCGGGCGTTCACAACTTCCGAGGAGAAAGACGTCCCGACCGATTAGTACGGACTCGCTCCACCCGTTACCGGGCGTCCACGGTCCGCCTATCCACCCGGTCATCTTCCGGGGGTCGGGGCCGGACGCGACGCGTCCGGACGGATACCTCATCTTGGGGCGGGTTTCGCGCTTAGATGCGGTCAGCGCTTCTCCCTCCCGAACCTAGCTTCCCAGCGGTGCATGCGGCCACACAACTGGGCACACCAGCGGTTCGTCCACTCCGGTCCTCTCGTACTAGGAGCAGCCCCCCGCAAGTATCCTCCGCTGACGACGGATAGGGACCGAACTGTCTCACGACGTTCTGAACCCAGCTCACGTACCGCTTTAATGGGCGAACAGCCCAACCCTTGGGACCGACTCCAGCCCCAGGATGCGATGAGCCGACATCGAGGTGCCAAACCTTCCCGTCGATATGGACTCTTGGGGAAGATCAGCCTGTTATCCCCGGGGTAGCTTTTGTCCGTTGCGCGATGGCCCTGCCACTCGGAGCCACCGGATCACTAAGCCCGCCTTTCGGCCCTGCGCGCGGTGTCCCGCTTGCAGTCAAGCTCCCTTGTGCCTTTGCACGCCCGGCACGATGTCCAACCGTGCTGAGGGAACCATGGGGCGCCTCCGTTACCCTTTAGGAGGCGACCGCCCCAGTCAAACTGCCCCCCTGCCACTGTCCCGCGACGGGTTGCGTCGACGGTTAGACCGGTCCGGGCGCGAGGGTGGTATCCCAAGGATGGCTCCCCCGCCGCTGACGCGGCGGCTTCTCTGCCTCCCACCTATCCTGTACACGCGCCCCAACCGACCCATAGCAGGCTACAGTCAAGCTCCACGGGGTCTTTCTGTCCAGTCGCCAGTACCCTGCATCTTCACAGGGCTTGCAATTTCACCGAGCCTCTCGTTGAGACAGTACCCAAGTCGTTACGCCTTTCGTGCGGGTCGGAACTTACCCGACAAGGAATTTCGCTACCTTAGGACCGTTATAGTTACGGCCGCCGTTGACTGGGGCTTCGGTTTGGAGCTTGCACCCCGCCCCTTAACCTTCCAGCACCGGGCAGGCGTCAGCCCCTATACGGCGTCTTACGACTTCGCAGGGACCTGTGTTTTTGGTAAACAGTCGCTTGGGCCGCTGTGGTGCCCCCGGCTGCGGACGCAGCCGGGCCCCCTTCTTCCGAAGGTACGGGGGTATTTTGCCGAGTTCCTTAACGAGAGATCACTCGCGCGCCTGAGGCTCCTCGCCTCGCCTACCTGTGTCGGTTTCGGGTACGGACAACCGCCGGCTCCTGCCGCGCTTTTCTTGAGGGGCCCCGCGTCGACTGTCGGCGCAGCTCGCACCGCGCCGTCCCGCCCCTTGCGGAGCGACGTCCACGACCAACGGGACGCTTCCCGCCGGACCCCTGTCCCGCGACACTCACCGCCGACGGCTGGTCACGGAATCTCGACCGTGTCTCCATCGACTACGCCTCAACGGCCTCGCCTTAGGCCCGACTAACCCGGAGCGGACGATCCTGGCTCCGGAACCCTGCGGCTTTCGGCGGGGATGATTCGCACATCCCTTTTCGCTACTCATACCGGCATTCGCACTCCAGTGGCGTCCACCGCCGTTTCCACGCCGGCTTCGCCCGCCACCGGACGCTCCCCTACCCCGGCCCGCCGCGCGGCGGGCCAGTCGCCGTTTCGGTAGCACGCTTAGCCCCGAACATTGTCGGCGCCGCGGGACTGCGACCAGTGAGCTATTACGCACTCTTTCAAGGATGGCTGCTTCTAAGCCAACCTCCTGGCTGTCTGGGCCCTGCGACGACCTTCTCCACTCAGCGTGCATTTAGGGACCTTAACGGACGATCTGGGCTGTTGCCCTTTTGACCCCGGAGCTTATCCCCCGGCGTCTGACTCCCTCGAGCCCCCCGACCGACTTTGTCGTTTGCGAACAGGCAGTAATCCCGGCGGGACCCCTTCCATTCACAGAGCGCTACCCCGGTCGGGGTGTATCTGAGAGGCTCGCCCTCAAGCGATTTCGGGGAGAACCAGCTATCTCCGCGTTCGATTGGCATTTCACCCCTAGCCGCCGCTCCTCCCAGCCCTTTTCAACGGACACGGGTGCGGCCCTCCATCCCGGCTTAAGGGGACTTCAGCCTGGCGCCGGCTAGATCACGCGGTTTCGGGTCGATCGATCCGCACTCGCGCCCTCTTCGGACTCGCTTACGCTCCGGCTGCCCGCCTTACGGCGGTTAACCTTGCGCGGACCGGTCACTCGCCGGTTCATTCTTCAATAGGCACGCCATCACCCCGCAATGGGGGCTCTGACGGGTTGTCAGCACACGGTTTCAGGGTCTCTTTCACTCCCCTTCCGGGGGGCTTTTCACCGTTCCCTCACGGTACTGTGCGCTATCGGTGACGGAAGGTCGGCAGTCTTGGATGGTGGGCCACCCTGCTTCCCACGCGGGTTCTCGTGCCGCGTGGTACTCGGGCGGCGTTGCACGCCGCCGGGAGACCAAAGCGACGGGGCTTTCACCCTCTAGGGCGCGGCATTCCAACCGCTTCACCCTCGTCTCCCGGCGTACGCGGGATCGTCTGGAGGACTCCCGCAACGCCGCCACAACCCGCCGCAGGTCCGGCCTCCAGCCGTGGGATGACCTGCGACGTTTGGACTCACTCCGGGTCGCTCGCCGCTACTGCGGAGTTCGCGTTTGCTTTTCCGATCCGGGTACTGAGATGTTTCAGTTCCCCGGTTATGCCTGGTCCGTCCCGGTGGACGGCCATCGCGGCCGGTCGGCCGCGGGGTTTCCCCATTCGGTCACCCTCGGATCGTTGCCTGCGACGCGGCTCCCCGAGGCCTTTCGTGGCGTGCCACGACCTTCTTCGCCCTTCCGCACCCGAGGCATCCCCCGTGTGCTGTGTGTGTCTTTCTCCTCTGAAGTTGTCAACGTCCGGAAGGACCCGGTCCTTCCAAACCATATCATCATGCCGCCACGGCTCCCTAGAAAGGAGGTGATCCAGCCGCACCTTCCGATACGGCTACCTTGTTACGACTTCACCCCAATCATCCGCCCCACCGTCGACGGGGTCGTCCCCTGACGGGGTTCGACCGACCGGCTTCGGGTGTGGCCGACTCTCGTGGTGTGACGGGCGGTGTGTACAAGGCCCGGGAACGGATTCACCGCGGCATGCTGATCCGCGATTACTAGCAATTCCGGCTTCATGCAGGCGAGTTGCAGCCTGCAATCCGAACTGAGACGCCGTTTGAAGGATTCGCTCC
The DNA here is from genome assembly GCA_000237975.1 of Sulfobacillus acidophilus DSM 10332. Lineage (GTDB taxonomy): Bacteria > Bacillota > Sulfobacillia > Sulfobacillales > Sulfobacillaceae > Sulfobacillus_A > Sulfobacillus_A acidophilus. The sequence continues at coordinate 2,773,653 of CP003179.1, forward strand.
CCCTCGCGAGGTCGCGGCCCGTTGTCGGCGCCATTGTAGCACGTGTGTAGCCCAGGACATGAAGGCCATGCGGATTTGACGTCATCCCCACCTTCCTCCGGGTCGTCCCCGGCTGTCTCGGCTGAGTGCCCGACCGAATCGCTGGCAACAGCCGACGAGGGTTGCGCTCGTTGCGGGACTTAACCCAACATCTCACGACACGAGCTGACGACAACCATGCAGCACCTGACGACCGCTCTGCCGAAGCAGCCCCGCGCTTTCGCGCGGCTCACGGTCCCGTCTAGCCCTGGTAAGGTTCTGCGCGTTGCGTCGAATTAAACCACATGCTCCACTGCTTGTGCGGGCCCCCGTCAATTCCTTTGAGTTTCAACCTTGCGGCCGTACTCCCCAGGCGGGATACTGAGTGCGTTAGCTCCGGCACCGCGAGGTGGACCCCCGCGACACCTCGTATCCATCGTTTACGGCGTGGACTACCGGGGTATCTAATCCCGTTCGCTCCCCACGCTGTCGCGCCTCAGCGTCAGGGCCAGGCCAGTGCACCGCCTTCGCCACCGGTGTTCTTCCTGATCTCTACGCATTTCACCGCTCCACCAGGAATTCCATGCACCTCTCCTGCCCTCGAGCTGCGCCGTTTAGCCGCCCTCCGTCGGGTGAGCCGACGGCTGAAAACCGCTACGTGCGCAACCGCCTACACGCCCTTTACGCCCAGTAATTCCGGACAACGCTTGCCCCCTACGTCTTACCGCGGCTGCTGGCACGTAGTTTGCAGGGGCTTCCTCCGCCGGTACCGTCCCCCCGCGCCGGACGGCGCGGTCCTCGTCCCGACAGACAGAGCTTTACAACCCGAAGGCCGTCTTCACTCACGCGGCGTTGCTCCATCAGGCTTGCGCCCATTGTGGAAGATTCCCTACTGCTGCCTCCCGTAGGAGTCTGGGCCGTGTCTCAGTCCCAGTGTGGCCGATCACCCTCTCAGGCCGGCTACCCATCGTCGCCTTGGGAGGCCGTTACCCCCCCAACTAGCTAATGGGCCGCGAGCCCCCCGTCCGGCGACCCGAAGGCCTTTCCCCCCGGCGGCTGGCGCCGCCCGGGGCGCATGCGGGATTGCCGCGCCTTTCGGCCCGATATCCCCCACCGGACGCCCGGTTACTCACGTGTTCCTCACCCGTCCGCCGCTGCCGACGCCTCCAAAGAGCCGTCGACCGCTCGACTTGCATGTATTACGCACGCCGCCAGCGTTCGTCCTGAGCCAGGATCAAACTCTCCATAGCTCGGTAAAACACCGTCATACTTCAAACACATTCTTGCGTGTGGCATGATGATATAGTTTTCAAGGACCGGGACTGTCTCGCGACAGCAACAAGGATAGTATCACCCATCATGAATCACTTCAAACTCCACAAACCGCCTTAAACCCCGATTTTTTCGCAAATACCGCAACCAATCGCGGATAATCTCCAGATTGCCATCACCTTTCGCCGATTTTCACGTTATAATGAGCCCAGCAAAATCACCCGATAGGGAGTTGGCCACATCTTGAAGTACTGTCAATTAAGGATTCCACGCCGACTCCAAGGCTATCTTATGGTCCTTTTGAGTGCGACGTTTTGGGGCGTTTCCGGAACCGCTGCCCAAAAACTTTTTGTCGTGGGCCATGTCCATCCCGGCTGGCTCGTTAGCATTCGTATGCTGGGATCGGGGGCGCTCCTTCTACTGGGAAGCGTCATGCGACAAGCGTCCACAAGCCTTCGACTGCTAAAACGGGCGGCCTGGGGTCCTCTCTTGGCCTTTGCGATAGTCGGTTTACTTGGCGTGCAATACACCTATTTCGAAGCGATCCATACGGGCAATGCGGCCATGGCGACACTCCTCCAGTATATGGGCCCATCATTCATTGCCGTTTACGGCGCGCTGACAACCCGACGTTGGCCGTCACCGGTAGGCTTTGGTGCGCTACTATTAGCGTTAGGGGGTACTTTGCTGTTAGTCACAGGCGGTCACCTGGCCCATCTCGCCGTCCCGGCCACTGCGATCGTCTGGGGGTTATTATCCGCACTGTTCTTGGCCTTTTATACCATCTATCCGGTGCCACTCATCCGGCAATGGGGCTCGTTGCCGGTAGTCGGCTGGGGTATGGTCATCGGCGGCCTTGTCGCAGCCGGACTCACCCGATTTCCCGATGGCGGCCCCTCTCGTTGGACACCGAGCATATTGGGATTAGTATTGTTTGTCGTCCTCATCGGCACTTTATTAGCCTTTTTTCTCTATCTAGCCAGCTTAACCCGCCTTTCACCCACCGAGGCCAGCATTGCCGGCAGTGCCGAACCCATATCCGCCGTATTAGCCGCGACCCTCTGGCTTCATGTCCGCTTCACGTCAATGCAAATGGTAGGAGGGATGGCTATTGTGGCCGCCGTTGTCGTCGTTGCCTGGTTGCGCCCTTTCGAGCAGAGATCCTCCGCTTCCGCCGGTGCATCAGGCCGAGGCGGATGACATTCTTGTCATGGCGAACGTCGAGAAGGCCATCCCCACCATTTGGATAAATTACCGTTAAACACCCGCCACCAAAAAAGGACCGGCCCAAAAGGCCAGCCCCTTAACTTTCGGGATGCGTCATTTTTTCCAAATCCAGCGCTTCCGCCAGGGTTTTTTCATCCAATAGCTTTTGTTCACGCACAACTTGCCGCACCGTTTTACCCTCCGCATAGGCAGTTTTGGCGACCACCGCCGCCTTGTCATAGCCAATGTAGGGATTAAGCGCTGTAGCAATGGCGGTGCTCAACTCGACATACCCGACGATGCGATCCCGATCGGCTTCCAGTCCGGCTAAAGCACGCTGATTGAACGCCATTAATCCGGTGGCCAAAATGTGAATTTCGTGCAAAAAGTTAAACGCTACCACCGGCATCATAACGTTGAGTTCCAGTTGGGCTCCACTGACCGCGTGTTGCACGGTCGTATCACACCCATACACTTGATAGCAAATCATGTTCATCATTTCCGCCATCACCGGGTTTACTTTACCGGGCATTATCGACGATCCCGGTTGCACGGCAGGCAGTTTTAATTCGGCCAATCCTGTGCGCGGCCCCGAGCTTAAAAGGCGGATATCGTTAGCGATTTTCGCCACGGCCGTGGCCAATCCCCGAACCACGCCGGAGACCTCTAAGACGGCATCAAGATTTTGAATAAACGTAAACATGTTGGCCGGCAAATGAAAGGGCAATCCCGTTTTATCCGCCACGGCCCGAACCGCGCGCGTCTTATATTCCGGATGCGCGTTAATACCGGTCCCGACCGCGTTTCCGCCCAGCCCAATGGCATACAATTTCGTCACTTGGGTTTCCAAACTTTCCCGCCAATAAGTCAGCGCGCCAGCCCAGCCGCCAACCTCCTGTCCCAATCGCATCGGCACTGCATCTTGCAGATGCGTCCGGCCCGACTTGACAATGCCCATCCACTCCTGGGCTTTTTGCTTGAGGGTGGCTTCCACCGTCTCTACCGCCGGTAGTAAATCATGAATAATCGCCTCGGCACCGGCAATATGAATGGCGACATGAATCGTATCGTTGGTGGATTGCGCCATATTGACATGGTCGTTGGGATGTACCAACGTGACGTCACCCCTCTGACCGCCTAATATTTCCGCGGCCCGATTGGCAATAACTTCATTGGCGTTCATGTTTTGGGACGTGCCGGCCCCGGCTTGATAGACATCCACCACAAAATGATCGTCCCATTGACCCTGAATCACCTCGTCTGCGGCCGCCATAATCGCATCGGCTTTCGCCGCGTCTAAAGACCCGGTTTCCTTATTGGCCCGCGCCGCGGCCCACTTAATAATCCCCTGTGCCCGAATAAAGCGACGCGGCAGCTTAAGTCCGCTAATCGGAAAGTTTTCAATCGCACGCTGCGTCTGAGGTCCCCATAAGGCCGTTTGGGGAACCCGTACTTCTCCTAACGAGTCCCGACTCACCCGAAATTGGTCCATGATATGTATGCTGTCCTCCCTCGGCTCAAATCACCTTCAAATTGGATTCCCAGGATATTGTACACCTGACGGTTATGCCGTCATCAGAGGAATCTCGGGTAAGGTCCTCATGACGGGAAAAGCGAGCGGGAGACGCTTCCCGCTCGCTTAAGGTTCCGTATGTCCCGTCCATTCCGGGCTGGGGCTAGGAGGATCCCGTCGGCTCAATGCCTGCGCTAACAGTTGACGGACCACTTCCGACGGTGGGGTCTTGGTTTCACGCGCAATCCGCTGCACCTCGCGAATTTGCCAGGTGTAGAGATAATAATCGGCACGTTTCTGATCCGAGTGCTTGGCTTTCATCCTCTCACCCCTTTTACCCGACAAACGAATCGGGTGGGTTCAAGGTTACAGCTTGCCCAGGATTTTAGGAATTATTCAGCGATTTTTCGCTGGTCGGATCAAATGCGTGAATATGGTCCGGATCCCACTTGAGACCAACTCGATCCCCTACCTGTCCACGCCAATGATGGGGTGTACGGACCACGACGGAGGTCCGCCCAACATCCACATAGACAATGTGTTCATGACCCATGGGCTCAATAAGCCGAATCGCCCCCCGCAGCGTAAGATCGCCGCTTTCCGTTTCGGCAACCAACGAGACGTCTTCCGGCCGCACGCCTAGAATCACTTCGGGGGCCGAAAGCCTCTCTAGGCGCGACGACCACGCCACCGGCAATCTCAGGATCTGGTCTTCCACCGACACCTGCCAATGGGCCGGCTCCCGACGGACCGAACCGCGAACCAAATTCATGGCCGGTGTCCCGACAAAAGTCGCCACAAAGGTATTGGCCGGGCGCTGGTAAATCCCTTCCGGCGTGTCAACCTGTTGTACCACCCCGTCCCGCATGACCACAATCCGAGTGCCCATGGTCATGGCCTCCGTTTGGTCGTGCGTGACATAGAGAATCGTCGCCCCCAATCGCTGATGCAGCCGTTTTAATTCCACTCGGGTTTGGGTACGAAGTTTGGCATCTAAATTGGATAACGGTTCGTCCATCAAAAAGGCTTTGGGTTCTCGCACAATAGCCCGTCCTAAGGCGACGCGCTGCCGCTGCCCTCCCGACAGTTCTTTCGGCCGCCGGGTTAATAAATTTTCGAGCCCTAAAATGGCAGCCGCTTCTTTTACCCGGCGATCGATCTCCGGCTTCGGCACTTTATGCAATTTAAGGCCGAAAGCCATGTTTTCATAAACCGTCATATGGGGATATAGCGCATAGTTTTGAAACACCATGGCAATGTCCCGATCTTTAGGGGGCAACTGGGTCACGTCACGGTCACCGATATACACGGCCCCATCCGAAATTTCTTCCAAACCCGCTACCATGCGTAAGGTCGTGGTTTTCCCGCATCCGGAGGGGCCCAACAGGACCAAAAACTCCTGATCCTGGATATCTAAATTGACGTCCTGCACCGCGGTCACCGACCCAAACCGCTTGCTCACATGTTTGAGCGACACACTTGCCATACACACACTTCCTTTGCTCCATTGCTGCTTTTCGGGCTATGCCGGCGAAAAAGTATTCCAAACCTCTTCCCAATAAGGATATGAAGGTTGCGCGCCATGCCGAGTCGTCGATAAGGCTGCGGCGTGATTGGCCCATCTTATCGCTTCGGCCAGTCCGTCCCCCGCTGCCAGGCGAGCGGCCAACGCCCCTTGAAAGGCATCTCCGGCACCGACCGCGTCAATAGCCGCAACCGGCTCACCCGGCAAGTAAAAAAGGCCATGACCGGTGGCCCACACCACCCCTTGGTCGCCTAATTTCACCACGGCAACCTCCACGCCGCGGCTACGCAGTTGTCGAGCGGCTGCTTTGGCACTGCGGACATCGGTCACCGGATGGCCTATCAAGGTTTCGGCTTCAATCTGATTGGGCGTCATGACGTCCACCTGAAAGAATGAGCGTGGCAACCGAGCTTCGGCCGGAGCCGGATCCAGCATCACACGAGCCTTGACGCCCTTCGCAATGCGAATCGCGCGTTCCACCACATCCAAGGGGATTTCACACTGGAGCAATAGCCAATCCTTGGGTTTTAACAGATGCGCCAATGCCTCCAACACATCCGCCCCAATCGCCGCATTGGCACCGGGAGCCACCGTAATGGCATTTTGCCCGGACGCTTCGACGGAAATTAAGGCTAATCCGGTGGAAGCCTCGCGCGTTACCCCGATATGCGATAAATCGACCCCATCTTGCCGGAGAAACTTCAACGCCTGCATGGCAAACGCGTCTTCCCCCACCATCCCCAACATGACGGTTTCCGCACCCATCCTGCGGGCGGCAAGAGCCTGATTAGCGCCTTTGCCGCCTGGGCTCATCGATAGGCTCTCGGCCAGCGCCGTTTCGCCGGGCCGCGGCACTTGGGCGACTTTTGCAATTAAATCCAGATTAATACTGCCTAATACCACGACCGCCAATCCTGTCGGTCACCGCCTTTCCTCTGCGGTTCGCCTGGGCCAGATCATTCGCCATCGCCTCGAATTTTTCCTGTTTTTTGACGACGTCAAGCATCGCCGCCGGGACCGGATTCCGCAGGTGTCGGACGGGGATCGTCCACATGAGAAACCAACCAGCGAACAATGTCGTTACGGGTAATGACCCCGACGAGACGCGAGCCTTCCAGGACAAAAACCCGCCGAACGTTTTGACTCAGCATCAAATCGGCAATTTCCCCCACCGGCGTATCGGGAGAGACGGTGACCGCTCCCCGGCTCATCATTTTTTGCACCGGTAAAGACAACAGTTGATCGCGATCCTGGTAGACCGATTCGTCGATAATGACATGCGTCTGTCCGATGAGACTGTAATAGACTTTTTGGGCCCGTTGTTGAAATAGCCGCAGCACATCACCGCCGGTAATGGCGCCGACTAATCGACCTTTCGCATCGACAACCGGTAATCCGCTGATGGTATGCCGCTTCAGTAGGGTGACGGCCTCGGCTATGGTGGCGGTTGACTGGATTTGAATAACCCGCGTGGTCATGAGATCCCGTGCGATCATGGCTATCGGCTCCTTTCGCCAAAAACGCCTTCCCGTTTTCAGTGTACTGCATTTCTGCTACACTGTGTGCGGCATTTCCGCAACGCATAGGGAGGCAACATGAGTCGCGTGTGGGACCCGGAGATTCCCCGCCCGTTTTACGTTCTGATGGCGGGCCGGTTTATGAATTTAGTCGGGAATTCATTGGTGTTCCCCTTTATGACCATTTATCTCGCGACCCGATTGCATGCGAGCTTGGGCATCGTGGGACTGATTATGACGCTCTACGGAGCGAGCCAAGTCGCCGCCCAATTGCTCGGCGGCGTTTTAAGCGATACCTGGGGACGAAAACGCGTCATGATAACCGCGACGGTGCTGGGAGCACTTACGACCGTTGAAGTGGGCCTCGCTCATCACGCGGGGTTCCTGATTACCATGCTGATTCTCATGGGACTGACCGTCCCGCTCTTCCAACCGGCGTCGATGGCCATGGTCGGGGACTTGGTGCCCGAGTCTAAACTCAGCCATGCCTATAGCCTGATGCGCATGGCGTCGAATGCCGGCATTGTCATTGGACCGATGATCGGTGGATTTTTGGCGGATCGCTCGTTCGAAAGCATTTTTCTGTTAGATGCCCTCTCACTCGTCATTTTTTTCGTCATCATTGTGCGCTTCATCCCCGAAACTCGCCCGTCGGGCCCGCGCCCGCGTAATCCGGGAGGCATTCGGGACGTCTTGCGGGACCGGTCCTTTCTGCATTTTTCAGCCCTTTGGGGCCTTACCGGCATGGTGTATTCCCAGCTTTATCAAGTCGTCCCCGCCTATTTGCATGTGGACCTGCATTATCCCCCCAGCACCTTTGGTTACCTGGCTGCCGAAAATGCCCTCGGTGTCGTCTTGTTGCAGTGGCCGCTTACCCGCCTGACTCGCCCCTTGGGCTCGAGTAGCCAAATGGCGTTAGGGGTCCTCGCGTATGCCGGCGGCTTTTTACTCATGTTGCTCGGTCATCGCCTCCTGGTATTTGCGGGAGCGGTGATGGTCATTACCATAGGGGAAAACATCATTAATCCGGCCGCCTCCACGTGGGTCGCCGAACGCGCCCCGGAAGCCCTGCGCGGCCGCTATATGGGGGTATTCGGGCTCGCCAATCGACTCGGTGCGGCGCTGGGACCTAGCTGGGGCGGCTGGTTATTGACGCTGGGGGCTGTTCCTTGGTTATTGTTAACGGGTCTGGAAGGCGGATTCTTGGCGTGGGGCTATCGGCGGTTTGGCCACGCTCGCCGGCAGCCGCTCCAACTACCGGCATCCCGGTAACCGCTATTCCTCCAGCGGCGGGCTACGAAATCCTTCGCCCACCACTTCATGGACATTCGCCACGACAACAAAGGCTAAGGGATCGACGTCATAGATGAGCTCTTTTAACCGGGTAACCTCCGAACGTAACACCACCACGTACAAAATGGGGCGTTTTTCTCCCGTATAGGCTCCCTCGGCCGCAATTCGCGTAACACCGCGGCCGATTTCCGCCATGATCCGGTCGGCAATCACGTCCGCATGCCCGCTCACGATGGTAAAGGCGCGAGCAAACGCCGTGCCTTCTTGCACCACGTCAATCGCCTGCGAGGAAATAAACAAGGCAATCAGGGAATACATGGCTTGCGTCGGATTAAAGACGACCCCAAACCCGGCGATAATGAAAAAATCGATCGTCATCATGGCCTGGCCCATACTGACCGGCAAAATATGCGAGAGAAATCGGGCAATCACATCGGTACCGCCCGTGGTGCCTTTGGCCCGAAACACCAAGCCCAACCCGGTTCCCGACAAGATCCCGCCATAAATCGTGGCCAGCAAGGGATTATGGGTTAGGGGATGGACCCGAATCACCCCGACCATGACCGAGAGTAAAATAGTGCCGGCCAGCGTCCGCACACCGACCCGCCCGCCCCACAATCGATGGCTTAACCACAACAAGGGGAGGTTAATGATGGTAAGGGTGACCCAAATCGGCACATGCAACAGGTATTGCAGAATAATTCCAATCCCGGACACGCCACCGTCCGAAATATGGTTCGGTGCGTAAAATCCGTTAATACCGGTCGCCGTAATGGCCGTACCAATGATGATTTGGACATAAGGCATAATGGCTTTTCGCTTAATCGTCATGGGCTCCCCGCTTTAATTACGATGGTATTGGATGAGGTTTCGGTGACTTGATCAATCGCTAAGGGCAGGGGCAGCTTGAGATTCGCCAGATTCACTAATTGCATTTCCGTTAAAACGGGTAGATGAATGCCATCAATCTGGGTTGCTCGAAAGATCAGCTGCTCCTGATTGGGTGACACGAATAAATTGCCGGTGGCGGTCAAAGGAAAATATACCCCGCCTACGAGAATACGCCCTGATACCGTAATGCCGGTAGGACGGATGGTGACCGACGGAGACGCTAACGTATTGCCTTGGGCTAGGACATGCGACAGGGCCGTACCGGACAAGGCCACTTGCAAAGAGACATGGCCTGGCCGTTTAATGTCGAGTTGATGATGGAGTAGTCCCGCAATCGACACCTGACCGTCGGCCCAATTCATCGTAACCCCTTGCACCGCCACCCCGGCCAACGTGAGTTGACGGGCTTGAATATAGAGGTCTTGAAATCGGCCGGAGGCCAGCGTCCAAAAAGGAATGGCGGTGACTTCAACCGTGGGAGTGACTCCTCCGTCCACCTGGGCCAATTGGCGGGCCACCTGCTGACCGACCCAACGGGGTATCCCCCATTGTAAACCCGCCATGAGGAGCGCCAAGACCAATAAGGCTTGCAGCACCCGGCTCATGCACCCGTATCCTCCGGCGATAACGAGCCGCGTGCTTCCGCTTGCAAATACGCTTCGATAAACCCGTCAATTTCTCCGTCCATGACGGCATCCACATTGCCCATTTCAAACCGCGTCCGATGATCGCGAACCACCGTATACGGTTGAAACACGTAGGAACGAATTTGCGAACCCCAACCGATTTCTGCTTGGGCACCCCGCATTTCCGCCATTTTCTGCTCCCACTCACGTTCCTTCAGTTCAGCCAATTTTCCCCGTAAAAGCCGCATAGCCGTTTCACGGTTGGCGTGTTGAGAACGTTCGGATTGGCAGGTGACGACAATTCCGGTCGGTAGATGCGTAATCCGCACCGCCGACTCGGTTTTGTTGATATGCTGGCCTCCGGCCCCCGATGCTCGAAAGGTGTCGATTCGAAGTTCTTCGGGCCGGATTTCCACGGCCTCGTCGGACTCAATATCCGGCACGACTTCAACCGAGGCAAACGACGTATGACGGCGTCCGGACGCGTCAAAGGGGGAAATCCGCACTAACCGATGGACTCCCCGTTCCGGTCGTAAAAACCCGAACGCGTTTTCCCCGTGGACCTCTACCGTCACACTTTTCAACCCGGCTTCTTCACCGGGCAGTTGGTCTATGATTTGCGTCCGAAATCCCCGGCGCTCGGCCCAACGCAAGTACATGCGGAGTAACATTTGCACCCAGTCTTGCGCCTCGGTACCACCGGCGCCCGAGTGCAAGGTTAAAATGGCGTCTTCGTGATCATAGGGACCCCGCAATATGAGTTCTAATTCCAGATGACGTAGGGCGGCCGCCAGCTGTTCCGCTTCTTTCAATTGCTGCCGTAAGAGGTCCTGATCCCCTTCGGCATTGGCGAGTTCGACGAATTCTTGCCATTCTTGAAACCGGCGCACCAACGTTTCATATTCGGTTAAGGGGCCGGTCACAATGTGGAGTTGTCGAGTAATCCGTTCAGCCCGTTTCGGATCGTTCCAAAAATCAGGCTCGGCCATCACCGACTCCAAGTGATGTTTTTCGGTTAAGCGGCCCTCGGGGTCAAAGAGACCCCCTTATGCGATCGATAAATCCTTCAAACACATCCCGATATTGCGCCAAATCGTCCTGAATCATGCGTCTCCCCCTTCCGCTTCCGCTCCGTGACAACGCTTATATTTCTTTCCGCTGCCACACCAACACGGATCGTTTCGGCCAATGGTCCCGGGCTCTTTAGGCGCCTTGCCGCCGGCAATGACCTGAAAAGGTCCCCGGGATCCGGGATCGGGAGCGGCGATCGCCTCCGGCACCGGTAAATTTATAGCCGGCGCCATTTGCACATGGAACAACATGCGAATAACCTCTTCGCGAATCGCCCCGACCATGTTTTGGAACATGTCATAGGCCTCGGTCTTATATTCCACCAGCGGGTCCCGTTGTCCGTAAGCCCGGAGGCCGACACCTTCCCGCAGCGCCTCCATGGCATCCAAATGCTCAACCCACTTGGCGTCGACCACTCGCAGCATGATCACGCGCTCCAGTTCCCGCATATTGTCTGGGCCAATTTCTTCTTCCTTTTTGGCATAGAGCTCTTCGCCATACCGGAGGAGCGTCTCGACCAATTCGTCTCGACTCATCCCCTGAATTTCGTCCAGCGGCACGGTATCTAACGGCAGGAACACCTCCGCTAAACTCTTGACCAAGGCCTCAAGGTCCCACTCCTCGCGGTGAAGGTTTGGCGGACAATGGGCGTCCACGGCATCTTCGATGACACCTTTTAACATGTGCAGCACATCATCCCGCAGACTGGGTTGGGTTAGAATGTCACGCCGCTGTTTATAGACAACTTCCCGTTGTAGGTTCATCACATCGTCATATTGCAACACATGCTTACGGGCATCGAAGTTGCGGGCTTCCACCTTTTTCTGGGCCGATTCTATCGCGCGGGTCAAAGCCGGACTTTCTATCGGGTCATCTTCATCGACCCCTAGCCGGTCCATCAACACGGATAGCGTCGGAGCGGCAAACAACCGTAAAAAGTCGTCTTCCAACGATAAATAGAAGCGCGAGGAGCCGGGATCACCTTGACGCCCTGCCCGTCCTCGTAACTGGTTGTCGATACGGCGGGATTCATGCCGTTCCGTGCCAATAATGTGAAGCCCCCCCATTTCGGCCACTCCCGGTCCCAATACAATGTCGGTCCCGCGGCCTGCCATGTTGGTGGCGATCGTCACGGCGCCGGGTTGGCCGGCTTGCGCGATAATTTCGGCCTCCTGCTCGTGGTACTTGGCATTCAACACGTTGTGCGGTATGCCCCGCTCTTTCAACATCTGACTTAAATGCTCGGATTTCTCAATCGACACCGTCCCTACGAGTACCGGTCGGCGTTGACGATAGAGTTCCTCGATTTCCCGTACGACCGCCCGGAATTTAGCCGCCTCCGTCTTATACACCACATCGGGATAGTCTTTCCGAATCATGGGCTTATTGGTCGGGACGACAATGACGTCGAGTCCATAAATCTTCCGAAATTCCTCTTCTTCGGTTATCGCCGTTCCGGTCATACCGGCCAGTTTTTGATACATGCGGAAGTAGTTTTGGAATGTAATCGTCGCCAACGTTTGGGTTTCTTCTTGGATCTTGACGCCTTCCTTAGCTTCAATTGCTTGGTGGAGGCCGTCGGAATATCGCCGACCAAACATCAGACGGCCGGTGAATTCGTCTACGATAATGACTTCGCCGTCTTTGACCACATAATCCCGATCACGCTTCATGAGCGCTTGCGCTCGGAGGGCCTGGTTTAAGTAGTGGGCATAATCGAGATGGGCGTCGTCGTATAGGTTAGACACCCCCAACATCCGCTCGACTTTGGCCACCCCGGCCTCGGTCGGTGCCACCGCCTTCATTTTCTCGTCAACCGTATAATCCCGGCCTTCCTTCAGGTTCCGGACGATGCGGGCAAACGTATAATAAAGTTCCGTCGAGCGCTCCCCTTGGCCGGAAATAATCAAAGGAGTCCGCGCCTCGTCAATCAAAATACTGTCGACCTCGTCCACGATGGCGTAATGGAGGCCGCGCTGCACCATGTCGTCGAGCGTCAGTACCATATTGTCACGGAGATAATCAAATCCAAATTCATTATTGGTTCCATAGGTTATATCCGCGGCGTAGGCGGCTTTCCGTTCCGGAGCCTCCATGTCGTGTTGAATCAGCCCCACCTTGAGGCCCAAAAATTCATAGAGTTGGCCCATCCATTTCGCATCACGGCGTGCCAGGTAGTCGTTTACCGTCACCACATGGACTCCCTGGCCCGGCAGGGCATTTAAATAGGCGGCTAACGTCGCCACCAGCGTCTTTCCTTCACCGGTTTTCATTTCGGCAATCCGCCCGTCGTTGAGCACCATCCCACCGATGAGCTGGACGTCGAAATGGCGCATCCCCAACACTCGCTTGGAGGCTTCTCGTACGACCGCAAACGCCTCCGGCAAGATCTGGTCCAATGTTTCTCCCTGGCTCAGCCGATCACGGAATTCGTCCGTTTTCGCCTTGAGGGCGTGGTCGGTCAGTTTCTCCACTGCCGGTTCCAGCTGATTGATCTTTGCAACAACGGCCCGATAACGGCGCACTTCCCGCTCACTAAACCGATTCACCCAATTGGACAACATCTTCAACATGACGGCATGGTCCTCCATTCAAACAACCAAAAGGAACCTGACCCAGGTTCCCGCACGTGTAACACCTATCGATTTAGTGTAGCATGGGCCTGTCGACGCATCAAGTTGAGGAATCCGGCGGATTTTCCGCCTGAAACGCACGAATCTCGTCCTCACGCAGTTGTTGAATCTCTTCTCCCGACATGGCAGGCGTTCGGTCCCATCCGTGCCCGGAACCTTCATCCAACGCGAGATTGACGGTTTCACAAAGCTCGATAAACTTCTGGACTACAATCGGATCAAACTGGGTTCCCGCTTCCGCACCAATTTCCTGCACCGCTTCCTCGTGATTCATGGCACGCCGGTAGGGGCGGTCGGACGTCATCGCGTCATAGGCATCCACAATTGAAACGATCCGCGTTTCCAAAGGGATTTCTTCCGCCCGAAGGTTATCGGGATATCCGGTGCCGTCCCACCTTTCGTGATGGTGCAACACCCAGTCACGGGCACAGCCCACCAATTGAACGTGGCTGAGCATTGCACTACCCAAAAGGGGATGCCGTTGAATGATTTCCCGCTCCCAGGGATCGAGGGCCCCCCGTTTATTTAAGATGTTGTCCGGAGTGGCCATTTTCCCGATATCGTGGAGCATCCCGGCATACCGGATTTGTTCCACCACGTCTTCAGGCAACTTCATAAATCGGGCCAGCACCGCTGCATAGTGCCCCACCCGCATCGAGTGGCCAAAAGTGTAGGGATCCTTGGCATCGAGGCCAATCAACAAAGCCCGAATACTTTGGTTGTACATATCACGGACCCGCTTGATAAAGACCATCCACCAGCGGGTAGCCGCCAACGGCAATAAGAAAATTAACTCCGGCCATGGACCGGAAAGGTGGTAAACTTCAGCCATCAGGTATCCGATCGGTAGCATGAGCCAAAAACTGGGGAGCATCCATTTGAAGTAAACTCGAATAACTTCCCAAAGACTGCGTTCCTCTTTTATCGCAATAGCAATTGCCAATAACAGGAGGTTCTCAAGGAAAGCGGCGATCGAGGAAATCAACAGCGGAACGCTAGCATGAGCCAAATTTAAATGGTTTACATCGCCGCCAAAATAGCTAAACAATTTGGCAGACGACCATCCAACAATTGCAAATTGCGCTCGATTAAAGGCCACAGAAAACCAACGGACTTTACCATGTAGTTCTTTCTATGTCCATGAAAAACCTCCTGAAATCCAACATCCCGCTGCAGGGCCGAGCGCAATGCTCGTGGCTACCATAACTGGAAGCGTTACCGATACCAATCCTTTTCCACGTATCATCTCAATAGCAACAACCGAACTCAAAAGCACGGCAATTGCAAAAACGCCATCGGCTGTTGTTATATGATACCAAAACCGAAACGTAGCAATATAAATTATTGCTCCAATCAAAATGACCGACCCAACGTACGCTTTAAAGTTAAAAGAATACATGGCGTTAACCGCCCTTCAGCTCTAACTATAACAACTGATCATGATGTGAAAATTATTCGGCCAAAGCGGTGTTTTTAAAGGTCCATGTGAACTCCAAAACCCCCGGATACTAAAACGTTCATTAATCCGGAAACGAGGTTGCGAACAATCCCCTTCATCATTTGGCCAGCTACTCCTATCGTAACGGCCACGACAGGGCACCCGCTATGTTACCCTGCCTCTGAAGTTCGCTCGTTCACGCACCGTTGGTCGAAACCTTTAAACTTTTTGTCCGCTGTAGAGGATAAAGCGGCGATTGATTGCGTCAAGTACAGCCCGGATGACCGCATCCTCCAGGGTGTCATAGACTACGGCGTTGCCTGCCATCACCTCCCCATCGGCATCCCCGACCACAATCAGCGCTATGGTCCGACCGGCAGCAGGTAGTTCCTTGGCTTCCACGACATGTAATCCCGCGGCGGGGCCCAACGCCTGATTGACCGCGTTCAAGGTGGCGCCTGCCATCGCCAAAACCACAGTAGCTGAAACAGCCTCTCCATGATATTGCCGTTCCCCGTAATACAGCCGACTTTCCGCTCGATAACCGCTTTGATGAAAGCCGACCGCATAGCCTCCGATTTTCAACCTCCCCATCGACGGCCGGGACAACTCGGGACTTTGGGTTTTAACCATCACGATTTGCTCCGGGTTCAGCTCGGTCCACCCATAACTGCGAAGCAATGCGACGATTTCCCGCAGGACTTGGCGTGGGGCACTTTCGCTGTGACTTACCACGCGCACTTCGACGTCGCCGTTGTCTTGCGAGATAATCTCGGCGTGGTCAATGTGCGGAACCCGCCGTAACACCGCTTCAAATTCCCGGTACCGGTCCTCCATAGCCGCCTCCTCTACGGAACACGTCGATCTATTTCGACTTCCATATGCCAATTCCTGCTTGAAGCCCGAAAAAAGGAGGCCTTTTTAGAAAAAAGGCCTCCGGTGCTTTGTCGATTTACGCCTTAACGCGGCTCTAAGAGTCCGTAGTTCCCGTCCTGCCGTCGGTAAAGCACATTAATGGTGTCCGTTTCGGCATTGGTGAACGCAAAGAAATCATGTCCGAGGAGTTCCATCTGCATCATCGCTTCGTCCACCGTCATCGGCTTACGCGGAAACGTTTTGCGCCGGACTAACGCCGAATCCCCTTCCTCTCCGGAATCCTCCAACACCCCTTTAGTGTCATTCAGATGACGGGGCTTTAATCGCGTCTTGTATTTATCGAGTTGCCGCTCTAATTTGTCTACCACCCGGTCCACGGCCACATACATATCGGGATGGGCCTCCTCACCCCGCAAAAGATACCCTCCCACGGGAACCGTCACCTCAACAATGTGCCGGTCTTTTTCCACACTCAATCGGGCCTGTGCCGTAACCTCTTGATGGTCGAAATATTTTGACATCTTTGAGAGTTTTCGTGTTACGTGGTCTTTCAACGCGTCCGTGACTTCAACGTTTTTACCGCGCACGATGACGTCCATCTTTTGACACCCCTCGTACGTTGCCAGTTTACCGTGCCGGCAATCAAGCCGGTTTGGTAGCCACATTATACCACAGCCGGACAGCCCCGATATAACGAGAAGGCCGGGAGTCCCGGCCTTCAGCCACCGTCGAACTAGAAACTTTTAGAGGCGGACAACATTGGCGGCTTGTGGACCGCGGTCACCCTCTACAACCTCAAATTCGACACGCTCGCCTTCGTTGAGCGTTCGGAAACCTTCGCCATTAATGGCACTGTAGTGTACAAAAACGTCGCCGCCGTCTTCCCGCTCAAGAAACCCGTAGCCTTTTTCCGCGCTAAACCATTTGACGCGTCCGGTCATATTCAAAACTTATCCCCTTTCTTAAAGACGCCCCGCAAGCAGAGCGACCGCGCTCAATATAGCATTCGCTGCCATAAAAGTCAAACGATATCGGGTGACTGGGATCGACGGCCAGGTCTGCCAGCGTTTGACAGACGTTCTCACCTGGGGATAGTGGGGATAAGTCTGTTGATAACAATAAAATGAAGCATTTGCGATGGGGATAAATGTCAAATTATCGAGAATCGGAGGAGACCCTGTCGCGCCGTTGTTGCTTCATGAGATACATCCGCTGGTCGGCCGTTCGTAAAAGCTCTTCCGCCGTCGTTCCGTCGTCGGGCCAGGTGGCGATACCGACGCTGGCCTGAATCGGCAGTGTTACCGGTGAAAAATCGTGCTCCCGAATCCGCGTCCGAATCCGCTCCAGAACCCGTGTAGCGGCCGGGCCATCGGCGCGCCGTAAAAGGAGAATAAATTCGTCCCCGCCATAACGGGCCAACACGTCATCCGGTCGGATTTCTAATCGGATGAGGCGGACAAATTGTTCCAACACGCGGTCTCCCATGAGGTGGCCATATTGGTCATTAATCTCTTTAAACCGGTCCATGTCCAAGAAGGCCAGCGTAAAGGGTGCTTCTTCGCGCATGACCAGCTCCTCCAGCACATGGCGCAAGTGACGAAAGTTGTAGAGTTCGCTAATCACCGGGTCGGCGTGCGCTAACCGAAGAGAATCCTGATGAAAGACCCATTTCCGAACCGCCAACGCTAAACTGCTGCCCAAAGCCTGCGCCAATTCCCGTTGATGGGCCGAATAGGCTTGGGCGGCGGTACTGCCCACGATGAGTAACCCCCATACGTCCCGTCCGGTTGCCAACGGTATGAGAAATCCGGAACGGAGCGCCCTATCAGGAGATTGAGGCTGTTGAATCCATTCGAGCCGGCGTGTAGCCAAGGCCCAGCTCCCGAAGGGATAAGGGGGGCTCAAGTACAATGGATATGGTAGCTCGTCGCCGGTCGGATGAATCACGTTAATACGCCGAAACCCGTTTTGTGAGCGGTCGATTAAATACAGCCCAAAAATGTGATGCGGAATCGCTTCCGAAAAAATATCCAGGGCCGCATTCCAAATATCCGTATCCGTGGTCGCTTCCGCCAACTTAACCGCCCCCTCCGCCAGCCAGCGGTTTTCTCGTCGGTCACGGCGAGTGAAAAAATAAAACCGCATTAAGAATGCGGACGTCAGATACGGTAAGATCGCCAAGAGTTCCAATCCCGGGCGGTGGGGATAGGCGTGAACCAACAGCACAAAAATACTGACCAACGGCAGACTGATAAACCAACTGATAGCATCCCACAAAAGACCCTGCATGATCGCCGCTCGCCGCATTTGGCCGTCACGGATCCAATAATACACATCAATCAAGAGATGGTTCACCATAAGAAAGACCACGGCAAAGAGCAATAACCGCCCCAGGGCGAAGGGACCTGAGGGCCCGACGAGTGAGGCCGCCCATAAGGATAGGATGTCGACGGCCAAATTGCCCCATGATTTGATGCCGCGGTAGTGCCCCACCCAACTGACGAGAGTTCCCACTAACAGTACCGCCACCGCAGCCGGAAGCCCCCCGAGGAAATAGGCCGAAATATATCCCGCCGTCGAAAGGGTGACGGCACCCCGCTCCATGGGTAACGGGCCGAGGCCGTCCAACGCCACCATACCGGCGGTTAACCCGAAGCTTAACCCCGATAGAGGGCGCCCGGAGGCCACGGGCATCGTGAACCACATGACGCCGGTCAAAAAAACTAACAGCCCGAAATAGAAGTTTGCTATGCGCGTCCTAGCATTCATAAAACGGGTTCATCCCCGGTGGGTCGTTATATCAAGTAAAATTTTGTCAAAACGTTATAGTCATTCGCGAAATGTTACGAGTTTCCTGCCGGACGGCATGTTAATCGGAAATTTTGTTCATCGGGGGATGGAAAAATAACATGCGTTGAACCGTCGCCAAAAGTCCCGATACATTGTCGGAATCGGTGAGTTCGACCCAGAGAATAATGGGATAGCGGCAGCGAGACAATATGGCGTCCTTGCCTAAGGCGGCGGACACCACATGAATCGCCGGGTACTGGCGCGCCAAGCGGTCCAGAATAGCCGGCGTCTGATCGTGAGACTCATGCTCGACCAAGATAAATTCCAAACGCGGCGCGGTCTGAGCGGTATCTTGCCATAACCCTTGCAATTGCCGAATCGCCCGCTCAATCTGCGCTTCTTGATTTGTCAGGGATAAGACCACGCTGACATGGGGAATGTGAACATCCGGAGTCGCCAATAACTTGCCGTAAATCCACTCCAAAAGGACCACTAACCCATATAGCGCCAAGGCTAACCCTAATGCTCCCCACCATGTCACAATGCTCCGCCTCCCTGTCCGATATATACGGAGGAAGGCGGAGCCTCATAACCGGAAATTATGCGCGGGAAACCCCTGCCTCGGCTAACAATTGGTCGACCCGGTTCGTCCGTTCCCACGGTAGTTCAATATCGGTCCGCCCGAAATGGCCGTATGCCGCGGTCTTTAGATAAATGGGGCGCTGCAAATCTAAGGCCTCGATAATGGCTAAGGGCCTTAAATCGAATACCTCTCGGACCAATTCGGCTAGTCGATCGTCCGGAAGCCGACCGGTACCAAACGTGTCCACCATAATGGAAATCGGTCGCGCGACCCCGATGGCGTAGGCAATTTGAATTTCCGCCCGGTCGGCCAAGCCCGCCGCCACGAGGTTTTTAGCCACCCACCGCGCGGCATAGGAAGCCGATCGGTCGACCTTAGTCGGGTCCTTACCGGAAAAGGCGCCTCCACCGTGCCGGGCGTAACCTCCATAGGTATCGACAATAATTTTCCGTCCGGTCAGTCCGGAATCTCCATGAGGACCCCCGATAACAAAACGGCCCGTCGGGTTTACCAAAATACGGGTGTCCGACGTGAGCCAGCGATCCCCTAAAACCGGACGGATGACATGATGGATGACCCCTTCCCGCACGTCATCGGATGACGCGTCGGGTGTGTGTTGAGTCGACACCAGAACCGTATCGACGGCAACCGGTTCTCCATTCTGGTACCGAATCGTCACTTGGGTTTTCCCGTCCGGCCATAAAAATGGTAACACCCCCTCTTTACGCACCTCTGCCAAGCGGCGCGACAACCGGTGGGCCAGTGAAATGGGCAAAGGCATCAATTCCGGGGTTTCCCGGCAGGCAAAACCGAATACCATCCCTTGATCGCCGGCTCCAATGGTCTCTTTCGGATCCGACAGGCCTTGACGCGATTCCAGCGCTTGGTCCACTCCCTGAGCGATGTCGGGAGACTGCTCGTCGATCGACGTCAGCACCGCTAGGGTATCGGCGTCAAATCCCATTTTAGCCCGTGTATACCCGATGTTGCGGATCGTTTCCCGCACCACTTTAGGAATATCGACGTAGCAATCGGTCGAGATTTCGCCCACCACCAACGCTAGTCCCGTCGTCACGACCGTTTCCGCTGCGACCCGGGCATCGGGGTCATGAGTCAAAATGTTGTCCAAAATCGCGTCAGAAATCTGGTCTGCCACCTTATCCGGGTGCCCTTCGGTCACCGACTCCGAGGTAAATAAAATATCGCGCCCCAATTCAAACCTCCTCCACAAACGACATGCACGCAGGACCGCGCTGTATTTTACGCGAAAAACCCTCTTCCGGAGAGAAGAGGGAGTCCCTGTTTCTCTCATCCTCCCGGTCATCCCGGTCGGGTTTGGCACCTGGGCATCGCCTGGTTGCCGGGCTTCATCGGGCCGTCCCCTCCACCACTCGTGATAAGAGCATGTCCATAAATTGTCGTCGTGAGTATACCCAACGGCTGAACGTCTGTCAACCGCCATAGAACCACCGGTTTGGGGGAAAATCGGCAACCGGGCGGTGGGGTCGCGCCGGGGGTTTGGCAAATACCCCCGGCCTTGATGGACCCATTACACGGGATTTTGGGTCCGAAACTTTTGGCGGGTGGCCTCTCCACCCCGCAAATGACGCTCGGCCTTATTCACCTCCAAGATTTTTTTCACCTCCTGAGCGAGGTGAGCATTGACTTTGGGGAGACGCTCGGTCACATCCTTATGGACTGTGCTTTTGGAAACCCCAAACACTTTGGCCGTATCCCGTACGGTCGCGCCACTCTTTAAAATATAGTTGCCAATATCCATTACGCGTTGCCAGATATGGTCTTTCACCGCTCCGGCCCCTTTCTCCCCCCGTCATTTGCTAGAGTATATGGTCCGCAAAAAAAATAATGCCAGGGCCCAAGCCCTGGCATCGGGACGTCTGGTTAGGAGGAAGGGTGCAGATAGTTCATCGGATTGGTCGCGGTGGCCCCATGGTAGACCTGAAAGTCCAGGTGCGGACCTGCTTGACGGCTATATAAACTGGATCCGCCCACGGTTCCAATCACTTGCCCTTGCTGCACCTGGTCTCCAGCCTTCACCGTCGCTTTCCCCAGATGCCCGTAAACTGTTTCAAACCCATCCCCGTCGGCCACTGTCACCGTGAGACCCATATGAGGTTCTTGGGTGACTTGGGTCACGGTGCCCGACCAAGCGGCCCGAACCGGTTGATTGGCTTGAGCGGCAATGGTAATGCCCGGATTGTAGTACCATTCGTTGAGCGCCCCCGAATATTGCCACCCGAAACTCGACATGAGCTTACCCGATACCGGCATCATCAGCGGGGCTGAGGTCGGGCCTCCGGTCGACGATTTTGGTGTCGACACCGTATGCACCTTCGATATGGGGCCGGTGGCGGGTGCCGCGTGGCGATGGCTAAACACCAGCCAGCCGCCTCCAGCGACCACAATGATCCCCGCAATGACGCCCATAATGGTTTGTTGACGATTGGCCATGCAATTCCCGCTTCCTCGGTTGAGATTGCCCAAACTGGGCTATGCTCAGTGTGTCCAGGTTTTACCAGTTTAATACGTCATGGTAATCAGCGGGGAGCCGACCAATACTTCCGGATGTCCCCAATAGGTATTGGGGGTTACCGCGACTTGGATATTCACCGGGCGCCCGGCCAGCGTATCGGACGTTCCGATGGCGGGGGTCTCGCCGGCCACCGATACATATTCGGCCGTAGTCATCGCATTGACCGGGTTGGCTCCGACGGCAGCGAAGGCTTGATTGATGAGACCTTTTGCCATTGCCGGAGAATAGGACTGCGAGACCCAGCCGACCAGATTGACCGAGAGATGCACGGTTCCGTACGGTGCTAATAGATGGGTCAGCCAATTCTGTGAATCATAAAGGCCCGCCAAGCCGTCCGTCGATGTGCGATCAATCACGATATAGGTGCCGCCGGCGGTGAGCGACTCCGCAATAATGCGGGTCGTGACACCGGCCGTTTGCTGGCTCACGGTGACTTTGTCATACGTCGTGCCGGATTGGCTGACAGGCGCTCCTGAAATGTGGCCGACGTCGGCGACGTCTTTCACCAAATGATCCAGTCCCGGATTCCCGGTGACTTCAACCCATCCATTTAAACTATATCCCGTGGCATGCGCTCCCGTGGCCTTGAAGGCGGATGTCAAGGGCGCCACCATGGCCGCGTTGGCGCTGGCGCCCAACCACACGAGAAAGCCGATGGGCAATAGCCATCCAATGTATTTCATCCGAATCCCTTCTTTTTCAAAATCACTCCCGTCTTGTGAAAGTTTTCCACATCCCTGGCCAATTCATACTCCACGGCAATCCCTGTCGAAAAAAGCCTCCCCATGTGAGGGGAGGCTTCTCCAATCGGACCGGTGTCGGGCCTTTAATGCGTCATGAGCCGGCCTGCGAGTTTTAAGCGATTTTCAGCCCGTTTTAGTGCGCGTTCCGCCCGCGCCAGATCGACCGCCGTTTGGCCGCCTCCGGTATTGAGGCGTTCCAAAGCTCGCTGCCGCGCCCGTTCGGCACGGGCAATGTCGACCAGAGGTTGTCCCAGGTTTCGTGGAATTTCGCTAGCGTATCCTTTCTCATGATTTAACCGATTTGCTCGGTTTTTTGTTCGGGTTTATGCGCCACTGCTGATTTTAAGGCCGTTTGCAACACGGGAATCTCGCGATAGCCCGGGATCCGCGTCAACGTGTCTTCGATGAAAAAGCTCGCCGACGCCAACCAGCGTAAGACTTGTTGCCCATTGGTCCAATGTTTGACGTTCTGCGCATGGGTCCGAAATTGACTGTTAAGAGATTCCATGGCATTGGTGTTGGCCAACGTTTGGCGCAAGAGGCCCGGAAGACCCAAACGCTGCACGGTGAGGGTCTCTTCCAACCCTTCTCGGAGGCTCCCGGCGGCGCCGGGATGGTCCCGTTCAAGCTCTTTCGCGAGCGCTTCTAATGCCTGGGCGGCCTTGTCCGCATCCGGTTCTTGATACGCTTTCCGTAAGCGCTGGCGGACACGATTTTCGGCCGATTTCGGCAGGTGGTCCAGCACATTCCGTTGCTTGTGAATTTGGCAGCGTTGGATGAGGACGCGATCCCCCCAGACCTCGCGCACCGCTTTGGCTAAGGCCTTGGCGCCATCGATGACCACGAGTAATCCGTGCGCGGCCGTCAGGCCGCGGGTGATCAGATCCTGTAATAAGGCCGTGACCACGGTATGATTTTCGGTGGCCCCTTCCACCAATCCCAGTACGCGTTTGTGGCCTTCCGCATCAATCCCTAAGGCCCCGACCACCATGTGGTCGGCCACGCGCAAACCATCGATCATCACCACAACCCACGTCCGGTCATCCAACCGGCGTTGGAGGAAGCGGTCGAGGGCCTGTTGGGTGGCTTGGATAAAGCGCCGGCTCACCGTGCTTTTGCTGGGGCCCGGCTGCTCCATCGCGGATTCAAAGGCGGCATCGGCATGGCGCTGCTGGCGGCTCGCTAAGCCATACAGCATCCGTTCCAGTACGGCTTGGGTCGCCAGCGTCGGGTCCTGAAACTGATGGTAGGTGTCTAACGGAATTTCCTCCGAGCCATCGGCTGCCCGCACCCGTGGGTGCGAAACGGAGATTTTGCGATCCCCCAAAAAGACGCTCCCGACTTCGGTCCCGTGTCGGACCGCTTGGCGTTGCGGATCATGACGTCCTTTAGGCCCCGCTAACTGCTCCACCTCGGCCGCCATCATCTGTTGCAAGACCTGCAATCCGACCCGGATCGACAGCGCCAATAAGCCGTCTTCCGCATCCTGGAGAATGTCTACCCACGGCACGGTCAGCGTCTGTTCCGAGCGGGACTTTTTCGTTATACTGGAAGCCACTAGCGATTCCTCCTTCATGATGGGTTAGACCTCTCTAGTAAACCAGAGAGCCATCGGGATCGCTAGTTTCAATTTCCACGAAAAATGGGGCATTCTCCGTCGACCATGTCGGCAGTCTCGGCCGAGTCGGCCAGCACGGTGGTCTCGTCCGCTTGCACTTCTAGAAATCCACCGCCGATCGTCATCTGCTCGGTCTTCCCGTCTTCCAGGTAAATCGTCATAATGTGGGGCAGCAAAGGGGTAATAATCTGCATATGATGCGCTAAGATGCCGATTTCCCCTTCCGTACTGCGGACCACTATCATGACAACCGGACGGTCATAAATGGTCCGTTCCGGGGTCACTACCCGCAGCCGATACGTTGTGGCCATTGTCGTCCCCCCGTCCCGCTACAGGGTCTTGGCTTTGGCAACCGCCTCGTCAATCGACCCGACCATGTAAAATGCCATTTCCGGCAGGTCGTCGTGCTTGCCTTCGAGAATTTCCTTAAATCCCCGCACGGTCTCTTGAATGGGCACATATTTGCCTGCCAAGCCTGTGAATTGTTCGGCCACGAACATCGGTTGGGAGAGGAAGCGCTCAATTTTCCGGGCACGCGCAACGGTTAATTTGTCTTCGTCGGACAACTCGTCCATCCCCAAAATGGCGATGATGTCTTGGAGGTCTTTATACCGCTGCAACACCTGCTGGACGCCCCGGGCGACCTGATAGTGTTCTTCCCCCACGATCTGCGGATCCAAAATCCGACTGGTGGATGTCAAGGGATCAACGGCCGGGAAAATCCCTTTGTCGGCAATGCGCCGCTCCAAGTTCGTCGTCGCATCCAGGTGGGCAAACGTGGTCGCCGGAGCCGGGTCGGTATAGTCGTCGGCCGGCACGTAGACCGCTTGAATAGAGGTAATGGATCCCTTTTTGGTTGAGGTAATCCGCTCTTGCAATTGTCCCACGTCCGTTGCCAACACCGGCTGGTACCCCACGGCCGAAGGCATGCGGCCCAAAAGCGCCGACACCTCGGATCCTGCTTGCACAAACCGAAAGATGTTGTCGATAAAGAACAGCACATCCCGGCCTTCTTGATCGCGGAAATACTCCGCCATCGTGAGACCCGATAGCGCCACCCGCATCCGCACACCGGGCGGTTCGTTCATCTGGCCGTATACCAGCGCCGTCTTGTCGATAACGCCGGATTCCATCATTTCCCGATAAAGGTCATTGCCTTCCCGAGTCCGTTCTCCTACCCCCGCAAATACGGAGTATCCACCGTGCTCGGTCGCAATGTTATGGATCAACTCCATAATCAACACCGTTTTACCGACGCCGGCACCACCGAACAGTCCGACCTTACCGCCCTTCGGGTACGGGGCCAATAGGTCGACCACCTTAAGCCCGGTTTCGAAAATTTCCGTGGCCACCGCCAACTCGGTAAATGCCGGGGGCTTTCGATGAATGGGATGTTCCTCGGCTCCCTCCACCGGTGGTTTGCCGTCAATCGGCCGACCCAGCACGTTAAACATGCGGCCTAAGGTTTTCTCCCCCACCGGAACCCGGATAGGAGCCCCTTCGTCAATCACCCGCATTCCCCGCACCACACCGTCCGTCGAGGCCATGGCAATACAACTGACCCGGTTATCCCCCAAGTGGTGCATCACCTCGAGGGCCACATCAACCGGCAGCGTGCCTTTTCCCTCTCCAACAATTCTCAAGGCGTTGTAGATAGCCGGTAAGTGTCCTTCCGGAAACTCGACCTCCACGACCGGCCCGAGAACTTGTACCACGCGACCTTCCGTCACTGCCACCAAACACCCTCCTATTTCAGCGCCTCCGCACCGCCCACAAGCTCCGCGATTTCCCGCGTAATTGCGGCCTGGCGCAGTCGATTGCGTAACAAGATCAAACGGCGAATGAGCTCCTCGGCGTTTTTGCTCGCGTTATCCATGGCCGTCATCCGTGCCCCTTGTTCTGATGCTTTGGATTCCAACAGGGCTCCAAAAATCAACATTTCCACGTAACGGGGCAAAAGATCCTGGAATACCTCTTGCGGATCAGGCTCGAAAACGTATCCCATATGAGCGCCGGCGTCATCCTGACCCTTAACCGCCTCGTCCAGCACCACCGGCAACAGTTGCAAAGTCACCGGTTCTTGAGACATGGCGTTGTGGTAACGGGTAAAGGTCAAATACACCGCATCCACTTCCCGCTCGAGGTACCGAGCCATCACGGTGTCCGCGATCGCGCGGGCCTGCCGGTAGCTCGGATCGTCGCCCAGACCAATGAACTCCTCAATCATGGACACATTGCGGTACCGGAAAAAGTCACGGCCCTTGCGCCCGACGGCGAACACGACCTTCCGCTTCGCCTCGACATGATTTAACTCCAACATCGCCCGTCGCAGCACATTCGTATTAAAGGGGCCCGCCAACCCCCGATCCGAGGTCACTACCACCATCGACGCGGTTTCCACCGGCCGGACTTCCAGCAGCGGATGCCCGAGTCCATGGGAGCGTTCGACTGCGCGTGCCGTAATGGCGCGAATTTGGTCGAAGTAGTCCCGGGAGGCGCGAGCCCGTTCTTCCGCCCGCCGCAATTTCGCTCCCGCGACCAATTTCATCGCTCGGGTGATTTGCTGCGTATTTTGAACGCTTCGGATGCGGCGCCGTAACTCCTGCAATCCGCCTGCCATTTAAAACACCGCCGTTTTCTTGAATTGCTCAATAGCGTCCGACAGTTTTTTGGTCGTTTCGTCACTCAACGCTTTCTCTGTCCGAATCGTCTCCAGCAACCCCGCCTGTTGCTCGTGCAGATACCGGAGAAAGCCTCGCTCAAAGTCCCGGATGCGTTCTAACGGCACATCATCCAAAAAGCCCTTGGTCACCGCAAAAATAATCGCCACCTGCTCTTCGACCTTGAGGGGCTGATATTGCGGTTGTTTGAGAATCTCCACCGTCCGGGCTCCCCGGGCCAGCCGGGCTTGGGTCGCCTTATCCAGGTCGGAACCGAATTGCGCAAAGGCTGCCAGTTCCCGGTATTGTGCCAAGTCCAGACGCATTCCGCCCGCCACTTGTCGCATGGCCTTAATTTGGGCGGCGCCTCCGACTCGGGACACCGATAACCCGACGTTAACCGCAGGACGTACCCCGGAAAAGAAGAGGTCGCTTTCCAAAAAGATTTGACCGTCGGTAATTGAAATCACGTTGGTCGGGATG
Organism: Sulfobacillus acidophilus DSM 10332; assembly: GCA_000237975.1. Classification (GTDB taxonomy): domain Bacteria; phylum Bacillota; class Sulfobacillia; order Sulfobacillales; family Sulfobacillaceae; genus Sulfobacillus_A; species Sulfobacillus_A acidophilus. The sequence continues at coordinate 2,800,963 of CP003179.1, forward strand.
TACGCGCTAATGTCGCCCGCAAGAGTTTCGATAATCGGCAAGGCCGTCAGGCTGCCACCGCCTTTTTCGTCGGAAAGCCGGGCTGCACGCTCCAATAGGCGACTGTGAAGGTAAAAGACGTCACCGGGATACGCCTCGCGACCCGGAGGCCGTCGGAGCAATAACGACATGGCACGGTAAGCCACCGCATGTTTGGACAGGTCATCATAGACTACCAAGACGTCTTTCCCGTTGTCCCGAAATTCTTCCCCCATGGCACAACCCGCATAGGGGGCCAAATACTGGAGAGGAGCGGGCTCGGAAGCGGCAGCCGAAACCACGATGGTGTAGTCCATGGCGCCATGTTCTTCCAATGTCTTCACGATGCCGGCAATCGTCGATTCCTTTTGGCCGATCCCCACATAAACGCAAATCACATTCTGATCCTTCTGGTTCAGAATGGTGTCAATGGCCAATGCCGTTTTACCGGTCTGGCGGTCACCGATAATGAGCTCGCGCTGCCCCCGACCAATCGGAATCATGGCATCGATAGCCTTTAAGCCCGTTTGTAACGGGGTATTCACCGGCTGTCGGTCAATAATACCGGGAGCCGGATACTCGACCGGACGTCGTCGATCACTGGCAATCGGGCCTTTGCCGTCTAACGGCTGTCCTAAGGCGGAAACCACCCGTCCGATCAGGGCTTCCCCGACCGGCACCTCGACCACACGGCCGGTCCGGCGGACGCGGTCTCCTTCTTTAATCCCCTCGTCGTCACCCAAGATGACACAGCCGACGTTGTCTTTTTCCAGGTTCAACGCCATACCATAGACACCATTGTCGAACTCCAGCAACTCGCCGGCCATACAATCCTCTAACCCGTAAATGCGGGAGATACCGTCTCCGACGCTCAACACCACGCCGGATTCGGACAGTTCGGTGGTTACCCCGTATTTTTCGATTTCCTCTTTGAGAATGGCACTAATTTCGTCAGGTCTAATGCTCAAGGACACTACCTCCCCCGTCTCCACTGCGCAAGCGTTCGCCCAACAGCGCTAACCGCCGAGCCAAACTGCCGTCCAACACGCGGTCCCCCATGCGAATCACCACGCCCCCCAAAAGCTTCGGATCTACGTGCAGCGACAGGTGAACCTGATGTCCGGTGGCACGGGCTAACGCCTGGGTCAGTGCGTCTTTTTCATCGGCACCCAATTCTTCGGCACTGGTGACATCGGCATGCCGAATCCCTCGAGCGTCATCCCATAGCCGACGATACTCACTCGCAATTTCACCCAAGACCGTTTCCCGATTTTTATCCAATAAGACTTCTAAGAAATGCCGGGTCAACTCGTCCAAATCCGAGGCGAAAACACGGTGAACCACGTCCCGTTTGACGCGTTTGGATACTTCGGGGCGCCGAATAAATGCGCGAAACGCGGGATTTCCGTCCCACACCGCCAATACCCGCTCTAAATCCTCCCAAACGCGCGCCTCCCGGCCGGCCGACTGGGCTAAGGTAAACAGCGCGCGGGCATAGGGTCTTGCCACCTGCTGATGTATCATTGTAACTGCCCTGCGTCTTGGAGAATTTCTTCCAAATAGAGATGTTGGTCATCGCGGTTGACATTACGCTCCAACAGCCGTTCCGTCGCCGCCACCACTAAGTCGGCCACTTGATGGCGAATTTGGGCCAATGCCACTTCTTTTTCATGTTCAATTTCTTCAATGGCCGCCCGCTGCCGGTAACTCGCTTCCCGTTGAGCCGCGTCAATAATCTTCTTGGCTTGCTCATCGCCCTCGCGGCGGGCATTGGCTAAAATCGCTTTGGCCTCGTCCCGCGCCTGGTTAATCAGCTGTTGGGCTTCCTGACGTAATTGTTCGGCTTCATTCCTCAGACTATCCGCATCGGAAATTTGCTTGGCGATCGTCTCGCGACGTTTTTGCATCGCTTGCAATATAGGCTTATATACGTACGCCCTGAGCAAGATAAGCAAAATCACCCATTGCAGCACAGCTGCCAGCATATTGCCTGCGGTGAGTGAAGTGCTGGACACGTCTTAACTCCTTCCTGAATTAGCCAGAATCCTCCGACTATCCAATCTTGGTGAACACGAACAACACAAAGGTAATAACCGGCCACGCCTCGACTAACGCGACACCGACAAGGGCCCAGGTCAATAGACGGCCAATCGCTTCCGGTTGCCGACCGACCCCTTCGACCATCCGCCCCATAACCAACCCGTTTCCGATACCGGCCCCAATCGCTCCACCTGCGGCCGCTAGGGCACCGATGAGCAGCAAGATCTCTTTGTGGGTAAACACGTCTTTCGTCTCCTCCTTGAAATCATCTCGCCAGCTAATGCTCGTTGCTGGCTTGTATGCTCATATACGCCACTGTCAGGATGGTAAAAATCAACGCCTGAATCAGTGAAATCACTACACTAAAAACCAACCAGAGGGTTCCCACGCCAAAGGTGGTCAAAATCCCACCAATACCATGCGGCAAATGCGTGGTCATGCGCAAAACCAATTCGCCGGCCAAGATGTTTCCGAAAAGTCGGAACGCCAAACTGACCGGCATGACGAGCTGTTCTAGAGCATTGATTACGAGTCCCACGACGGGAAACGGTTTCCACACCCAGCCGTAGACCCAGCCCCCAAAGCCCTTATATTTAATTCCTGCCCATTGAATCAACAAAAACATCGCCGCCGCTAACCCAGCCGGAATACTGAGCGACGCCGTGGGGGAATGTAACCAGTCTCCGCCGAATCCCGGAAGGGGCAAGAGACCGAGCAAGTTGGCAACGACAAGAAGTAAGAACAAGGTCAGCGCCAACAACGAAAGATTGGGAGCCAGTTCTGGCGGCGCCATTTGATTAACCAAGTCTTGAAAGGTTTCCATCGCGGTTTCCATGAAATTTTGGGCTCCCGCGGGAACACCCGCCGTCGCACGACGCGAAGCCGCCAAACCGAAGGCCAGCACAACCGCCATGGAAATGAGCCCAGTAAAAAACGGAGGCCATTGAAAGGCGGTCAGGGAAAAATTCATCCGTTCACCCCCTTGCCTGTGCGATTAAACGCCGCCCACACCAAAAAGACCACGTGGGGCAAGAAAATGCCGGCGAGGGCCCAACCAAGTGCGACGTGAGTGTAATGGGAGAGGACATAAAAATACCCCCCTAACAGCACCAATCGGGACACCAGACGCAGGTTCAATCCAACGATGGCTGCGCGGGGATTTAATCGAGCCCAGAGCGGCAACCTGAGACCCAATCCTATCAGGTCAACCAGGCCGGGTAAAATGCCCATTGCTAATCCCCACAGGATGCGAGACCCTGTCACCCACCCTGCCAGCGCCAAACCGATCCCGATCAGCGCCGTCAGAGCCGCAGCACGTTTCCACTGGGTAGTAAATTCCTTCACCGGAGTAATATCCGCGACAAATGATAGATCCCCCAAAATCCCGCTCCGATCCCGAGGATCACTCCACTAACCGTGAGCCACGGGCCCGAGTGGAATACTCCATCCAGCCAGTGCCCGAGAACAAACCCGAGCAACGTGGCGACGATTAATTGGAAGGACAGTGCAGCTGCGATACCCACACCCCGAAGGCTTGATCCTTCGGATCCCTTAGGGTCCTCCGACATCTCCCTCACCTTTCCGGTGAAATGATTGGCTTAAGTCGCGGCCTCGGAAGAGATTCGGATACCCCGTCGGGTTTCGGTGCGGGAGACATATACCTACCCCACCTTCACCGAGGCATAAGTATACCGATCGACCTAAACCAAGTCAATATGACCAATCTCCCGCAAATCCCCCTGGCTCCGACCACAAAATCTCATAGCGTGCCAAATTGCCGGTCTCCCGCATCACCTAACCCGGGAAGAATGTATCCCGATTCGTTGAGCCGTTCATCGACAGCCGCCGTAAAAATCGGCACGTCGGGATGGCTGGCTCCCACACGGTCAACACCTTCCGGAGCCGCAATGACGCTAATCAGCCGGATGTGCCGGGCGCCTTCATCCTTCAAGTAATCTAACGCATCCACCGCCGACCCGCCGGTCGCCAACATGGGATCAAGCAATAAAAACGGGTGATCCCGGTAGGCGCTGGGAAAATTGGTATAGTACCGAACGGGCTTTAGGGTGTGATGATCCCGGTATAACCCCAAATGTGACACGATGGCCCCCGGAATGACGTCCCGAAAGCCCTCGACCAGACCCAATCCGGCCCGCAAAACCGGAACCAAAATGGGTACTTGGGCCAATTCGGCGCCAACGGCCGGAGCCATCGGCGTCACTACCGAAACCGGCACCGTCTCTAAAAACTCCAGTACCGGATACGCCATGAGGCGGGCAATCGCCGTCAGATGCAGCCGAAACTGATCAGCCGGCGTGTTCCGATCCCTCAATCTCGTCAGATGAACCCGCAAAAGCGGGTGATCCACCACTATCATAGATTGTCTCAATGCGACCTTTCCCGCCAAGACGAGAACCTCCTGCGGTCCTTATAAGGCTTGGCCTTCTTTTTCAATCTGAAGAATTTTTTCAACCCGACGCATGTGCCGACCACCGGAAAACGGCGTCGAGAGAAACACTTGGAGAATCTCTTGCGCCAGCGGTAGCGCAACAAAGCGCGCCCCCATGGTTAACACGTTGGCGTCATTGTGTTCTCGGGCCAATCGGGCCGATACCACATCATGCGCCAATGCAGCCCGCACGCCGGGGATTTTGTTGGCCACCATGCACATCCCTTGCCCACTGCCACAGACGAGGAGTCCTCGCTCCACATCGCCTCGAGCAACGGCCTCGGCCACCTTGGCTGCGTAATCGGGGTAGTCCACTGACTCGTCGCTAAATGTCCCAAAGTCTTCCACATCCCACCCTTGGTCAATCAAAAAATTAACCAACGGTTCTTTTAACGGCCATCCTGCGTGGTCCGCCCCTACCGCAATCCGCATGGCTACCTCCCCAAATCGTTAGTTACTCCTCTGGCTGAATCTGATGCCTATCATGTGTTTGTAACCGGGCTTTCAATGCAAATAAGTGTGCCCGAATATTTTCGGCAACTGCGCGATACATATCCCGGTCACCGCCAATCGGGTCCGGAATGTCCCCCTGAGAGCCCACAAATTCCGATAAGACAAAGGTTTTATGCTGCCATTGGGGCTTCAGCTGCTGAACCCGTTCCGCTTGCGCCCGGGTCATCGTAAGAATCAGGTCGGGTTCTTCCGTAATCTCGGACAAATCCCGAGAACGGTGACGGCTGAGATCACCGCCGAAGGCGGCCACTGCCTCTTGGGCATAGGGCGCCGCCGGTTGCCCCGACCAGGCGGAAACGCCTGCCGATTGAGCTCGGGGCACATCATCCCAGGCGTTCCATAAAGCTTCCGCCATGGGACTCCGGCAGGTGTTTCCCGTACAGACAAATAATAAGGCATTGGGCTTCTTCATGGCTCCACCTTATCCGTACAGGCCTTTTCCACACGATTGGTCACAGCTAGGCCTAGACCCGCCATCATGTCCCAGACTACCACAATTCGGTCCGGTTGACGACGGTCTGCGGCGCGCAAGGCAGAAAAAAGCCGTGAAGCCGCACTCTGGTCATCGGTCCCTAAGCTCTCCCGGGCAATGATGCGCGGATCGGCCGGCAAGTGCCGCAAAATCGGTTCGAGCGCCACCACCGCCACCGACCCCCACGAGGGTAAAAAATCCTCGAATAGCCGCATAGTCTGATCCGGATCGGCCGACTTGACCCATATCGCCGGAGTATCCGGCGCATAATGCCGATATTTCATGCCGGGGGAGCGGGCCGGCCCGGCCTGTGTCCCTCGCGATAGGGTACCGATCACCGCTTCCAGCGCCTCGGCCGGAACGCCGCCCGGCCGGAGGAGGGTAGGCGGATTCGTCGTACAATCGACCACCGTCGATTCCACCCCCACCCGCGTAGGGCCCCCGTCAATAATCCACCCGATGCGTCCATCCATGTCCACCCGAACCGCATCGGCGGTCGTCGGGCTAGGCCGGCCCGAGCGGTTGGCGCTCGGCGCCGCAATCGGACGCCCCAACCCGCGAATTAACGCTTGCGCTACCGGATGGGCCGGAGCCCGCACCGCAACGGTCGAAAGGCCCGCCCGCACAACCTCCGGAATCCGAGGATGGGCCGGCACCACCACCGTTAAGGGACCCGGCCAAAAATGTTCAATCAATTTTTCGGCCACCGGGGGAATCTTCTCCGCCACTAAGAAAGCCAGGTCGACCGGGTCCGCCACATGTAAAATCAACGGGTTATCGGCCGGTCGCCCCTTCGCGGCAAATATCAGGCGGCAGGCTTCCGCATTTAATCCGTCGGCCCCGAGGCCATAGACCGTTTCTGTTGGAAACGCCACCAGTTCGCCTCTGGCCAAAGCCGCGACCGCCATATTCAAGTCCTCCGGCCCGATGATACGGGTATTCATCAGATGCCTCCCATTTTCTATTTAAAATCGTATAAGCAAAAAGAGGGCCCCCGCCAACACCGACAGCGTCGCCACTTTAAGACCAAAACCCAAGTAACGTCGAAAATTAAGAGGATATCCCCGTTCAAGGGCCAGTCCTTGCACGACGACATTGGCCGACGCCCCGATGAGGGTTGCATTTCCTCCCAGTGCCGCCCCCATCGCCAACGCGGTCCATAAAGCGGCGGCTTGATCCGGCTGGGTGGCGACCACCCGCAACAATACCGGAATCAGTGCCGCCACCAACGGCACATTATCCAAGAGTGCCGAAAGCCCCGCCGATCCTAAAAATAGCGCGAGCGGCAGGGTACTACCGGTTCCCCAGTGACCTAGCCAACTGGCCAGCCGACCGACCAAACCAGTACTTTCCAAAGCACCGACAATAATAAATACCCCGATGAAAAACCCCAACGTGCCATAGTCTATCGCGTGACGCCAACGATCCGGCGTCTCTCCGAGATAGAGCATGCCCAAAACCGCGCCTCCGGCCGCTATGGCCCCGACGGGAATATGCCAGGCGGACTGAAAGATAAACCCGACAAACATGGCGGCCAAAATCACCAGTAACCCGGATAATTTTTCCGGGTGCCGAACGGACAAAATCCCCTGCGACCTCCCCGCCGCCGAAGAATGTCCCGGTTTTAGCGGTTTAAGTTGTACAAGCCAGGGTATATTGATGCCGACGAGGAGAAGGATAACCAAAGACGACGGACCGAGTAAAACGAGAAAGCGATCAAAGGGGATATGAGCGGCCGTTCCAATCATCATGTTCGGGGGATCCCCGATTAAGGTCGCCATCCCGCCCAAATTACTGGCCACCACTTCCAGCATCAGATAAGGAACCGGTTCTTGGTCGAGATCTTCGGCGGCTTGGATTAATGCCGGAGAAAGCAGCAACACCGTTGTCACATTATCTAAAAACGCCGAAACAACCGCTGTGGCAATAAAAAAAATGCCCGCCAACCGCCAAGGATTCTCGTGAACATGCGCTTTCAGCCATCGGCTAAGAATGGCAAACAGCCCTGCTTCACCCAAAAGCGCGACCATAATCATCATGCCGGCCAGAAGCCCTATCGTATTCCAATCGATGAGGCTCATCGCCTGGGTTAAAGGCACAACTCCGGCCACCACGAGAGCGCCTGCGAGCCCCAGAGCCACCCAAGCCCGATGAAACCAATCCCCGAGCAACAAGACGTAAAGTGCCACTAAAGCCGCTAATGCCACCCATTCGGCCAAACTCATCGGCATATCCCCCTTCGCCTACCCGGGTCTGGGGGATTATACGCCGGACTCGTCCTGTTCACGACTCGCCAAGAACTTTAGCCAGGCATCAAACCCGCCTTGTAACTTATAAACGCCGGCGACGCCTTGTTGTTCCAAGACTTCAGCCGCATAGTCACTGGCCCCTTTCCCGAATTGGCAGTAGACCACGACCGACGTCTCCGGGTCCCACCCCTGCGGCTCATCTTCCAGATCCAACACCGGAATGTGCCGCGACCCGGGAATGAATCCGCCGACTTGGCCCATCCGGACATCCAGCAAGGTGAGCGGTTTTTGTTCCTTGACCCATTCAAATAACTCTTTCGCGGTAACCCACTCAGCCATGAAAACCCTCCCATCGACCCATGACCACGCGATCCCATCCGGCTAAATCTTGGCGCACCGCGACCGCTTGAAATCCTTCGTCACGCATGTCGCGGGCGATGTGGTCGGCCTGGCGGTACCCGCATTCCAAGAGAAGCCACCCGCCGGAGACCAGATGTCGTCGGGATTCCCTGATCAGTCGCCGTATCAACCGGAGGCCATCGGGTTCACAAACCAGTGCCGACCGGGGTTCATAGGCACACTCAGGGTCCACGTCACCCCATTCGTCCGGCGCGATATACGGTAAATTGGCGATAACCATTTCAATCGGTTCATAAACCGGGTCTAAGAGATCTCCCTGCCGCCAATCCACCGCCAGTGCCAAACGTTCCCCGTTCGTGCGGGCCACCTCGAGGGCCTCGGCACTGATATCGGTGCCGATCACATGCCAAAGGGGCGCATGTTGTTTGACGGCTAACCCAATTGCCCCCGATCCGGTGCCCACATCCACAACGGTCCAATGCTGCCCCGCATAGTGCTCCAATGCCGCCTCGACTAACACCTCGGTATCCGGACGAGGAATCAGTACCGCCGGCGTCACAGAAAAACGCAGTCCATAAAATTCTTTTTCCCCGGTAATATATGCGTACGGCCAACGTTGCCGGCGCTGTTCCACCACTTGGGAAAATTGCCGACAGAGCGCCTCGTCCACCGCTCCGCCCCGTAAAACCCACCATTCGTACGGCTTTTTGGTGATGAACTCCCATAACAGACGGGCTTCCGATACCGGGTCGTCGAGACCTGCACTCTTTAAGCGGGCCACTCCCGCCCGCCAAACGTCTTGCCACGTCTCCATCATTAGGCTTCCCGACGCATGCGCTCTTCTTCGGCTGCGGCGTGCAGTGCCTCAATCAACTCGTCTAAATCGCCGTCCAAGATGGCTTCAATGCGATGAAGGGTTAGCCCAATGCGATGATCGGTTACGCGCCCCTGGGGAAAATTATACGTTCGGATTCGCTCGGAACGGTCGCCCGTACCCACTTGTGAGCGCCGTTCGTCCCGGATGGCGTTGGCCGCCTCTGTCTCATAAAGATCTTGCAATCGCGATCGTAAAATCCGCATGGCTTTTTCCCGGTTTTTCAATTGGGATTTCTCGTCTTGACAATACACCACGATGCCTGTGGGCAAGTGAGTAATGCGCACGGCCGACTCGGTTTTGTTCACGTGCTGACCGCCGGCCCCGCTGGCTCGTTGGGTGTCAATCCGGAGTTCGTCGGGATTGATGACCACGTCGGTCTCTTCGGCTTCCGGGAGCACGGCGACCGTCACCGTCGACGTATGAATACGGCCTTGGGCTTCGGTCACCGGTACCCGTTGCACCCGATGCACGCCACTTTCATACTTCAACAGGCTATAGGCTCCCCGGCCTTCAATCATGAAGATAATTTCTTTAAAGCCTCCAATATCGGTCGGGCTTGACGAAAGCACTTCCGTCCGCCAGCCGTGACGCTCCGCGAACCGCACATACATCCGGTACAACTCGGCCGCAAATAAGGCCGCTTCGTCCCCCCCGGCCCCGCCGCGAATTTCCATAATGACATTTTTACTGTCATTGGGATCCCGCGGTGCCAAGAGTTGTTGAATCTCCCGTTCCCATCGGTCTAATGCCTGACGTAACCGCTCAACTTCGCTTTCCGCCCACTGGCGAGCCTCGGGATCGTCATCTCGCGCCATATCTTTCGCCACTTCCAAATCCGCTTCGGCCGCCACATACGCCTCATAGGTATGCACTAATTGTTCGGCCTCCGCCAGCTCTTGCCCGTACTTTCGGGCGAGCTCGGGATTGGACGCCACGGTCGGATTGGCCATCTCTTCTTGCAACTCTAGATATCGTGCCTTTGCCGACTCGCATCGGGCACGCTGAATCTCGTCCATCGGACCCCTGTCTCCTTTAATTTTTTCGGCAAAATAAAAAAACAGAGCCACCGGCTCTGTTTCAGGGCGCTATTTAATGCCGTACCGCTTCTTAAACCGCTCGACCCGGCCCCCGGAGTCCACAATGCGCTGCTGACCGGTGTACAGCGGGTGGCATTGGCCACAAATTTCAATGTGTAAGTTTTCCCGTGTCGACCCCACATGATAGACCGCGCCACACGAGCAGGTTACCGTGGTGCGGTAATATGGCGGATGAATATCCGATTTCACCATGTTCACCTTCTTCCGTTCGCCCAAAGCATCAGCGACTATCTTAACAAATCCCTAAACCGGTTGCAAGCACGCGATCTCGTTTTCGCGTCCACCACGAAAAGCCCTTCAAATGGCGCCCAGCCGCGATACGGCCTGCCGCCCGCGTTCAATCGCTCGCCGGGCCGCCGCCTGCGGCGCGAGGCCGCGGGCCAATCCTGCGGCAAAACTCCCCGCCACGGCATCCCCGGCACCCGTGGTATCCACAACCCGAGAGGCCGGGGTTACCTCGATGTCGACCCAATGATGCCGGTCCCATAAGCGTGCGCCCTTCGGTCCGAGCTTTAATAAGACATTAGGGGCTAGCGGCCGCCCTAATGCTTCCCATTCGTCGTGATTGGGTAGCACCCAGTCAACCCGATCCAATAATCCGCGAACATCTCGCGCCAAATCGGCATGCGCCGGATCCAGCAAAATGGTCATCTGGTGCTGATGCGCCCAGTCCAGCCACCGTAAAACGCGTTCGGGCCCACCCGGTCGACCCCATAAATAGCCGGACAACAGGAGAAGTCGTGCCGGTGGGACATTTCTCGGATTAACGTCGGGCCCTCGTCCGGACTGGGTTATGAGCGCCCGCTCACCATCCGGCCGAACGAAGGAGACCACCTGGGTGAGAGGGTCACTATGGGTGAACACCCCGGTAATCCCCCATTGTTCAATTTGCCGAGCCAATTGCCGGCTTATTGGATCGGTCCCGATTTGGGTTACCAAGCATACCTCGGCTGATTCGCCTCGCGCCGCCAACGCCATGTTGAGGCCTTGGCCGCCTGGGCCTTGATGAATGTGAGCCGGAATGTCCCGGTTGAATTGCGGCATGTCGGCCGTCTGCACGATAATATCCCAAGCCGTATCCCCGACCACTATGACATCATGCATGATACGCTGCAATGGCCCCCGCAAGCCCGGCATTGGCGACGAGAAGCGCGATGTTGGCCGCCTTTAATTGGTCCCCGGCTCGCTCGTTTAAATAGCCTAACAGATAAGGCGTTGTCGCTTTGCCTCGAACGCCGTGCATAGCGGCTTCGTGTAGCGCCTCGTCAATGAGCCGGTCAACTAAGGCCGGCGACACACTTTCGGGTCCCGGCTGTACCACCAGCAGGGCTTGAGACAAATGCGCCCGGTTCATCGCGTGACGGACCGCGATAACTTCCGATACCTGATCGACACGGCCGGTAACCGGTAACCCGGTCGTCCGCACATAAAAACCGGGCAATTCATCCGTTTGGAAGCCGAGTACCGGTATCCCCAGAGACTCGAGAAATTCAGCCGTCTTGGGGAGGTCGAGGATACTTTTGGCCCCGGCGGACACCACGGTAATCGGTACCTGAGCTAGCAGATATAAATCTGTTGAGACATCCCAGGTTTTTTCCGCTCCCCGATGCACCCCGCCAATACCGCCGGTTGCAAATACCGTGATGCCCACCTGATGGGCCATATACGCAGTCAAGGCCACGGTGGTTCCCCCATTAACCCCCCGCGCGACCGCCAACCCGATATCCCGGATGGAGCATTTTTCTGGCCGATCCAGCAAGGCCTCCCAATCTCCCGGCGTTAAGCCCACTACGGGGCGTCCCCGGAGGATTCCCATCACGGCCGGCACCGCACCCGCTTGACGAACGGCTTGGGCCATCCGGTGCATCGTCTCCAGGTTATCCGGATAAGGCAGGCCATGTGTCAAAACTGCCGTCTCCAATGCCACGACACCCCGACCATCCTCGAGGGCTGCTTTGACCTCGTCTCCAATCCTCCATAGCGAATCCATTTATAATGACTCCTCTTGATATGGAATCCCGTCGGCCGCCGGCGGCGTGGTGCGTCCCACGATTCCTGCTACGGCTACCACCGTCAAAAGATAGGGTACCATTAATACGATATCGGGAGGGATAACCGAACCTTGTAGCTGAATCGAAAGGGCCGATAAAAAGCCGAACATCAACCCGGCCCACACCACCCCGGACGGTCGCCAGTTGCCTAAAATCATGGCGGCCAGCGCAATATATCCGCGGCCCGCCGTCATATCGACCGTAAAGCCGTTTAAGACGCCGATGGACAAATAGGCCCCGGCAATCCCCGATAAAACTCCGGATAAGAGCACACCGGACAATTGATAACGGCGGACCTTTAATCCGGCACTACGTCCGGCCTGCGGTTTTTCCCCCATCGACCGCAACCGTAATCCCCATGGAGTCCGAAACAAGGCATATTGCGCCGCCAACAAGACCGGGATCAACAGATAGGTCAACACGTTTTCTTGGGACAAGGCGGGTCCGATGACGGGAATGCCGGACAAGAACGCCAAATGCCACGTCGGCAACGACGGGGTACTAATCGGCGTTCCATTATAGCCATAAAACGCATCCAGCAAATAACCCGTCAGGCCTAACGCCAAGAGGTTGACCGCCATCCCCACGACCACTTGATCGGCTTTCAAAACTAATGCGGCCCAAGAGAACAAGAGCGCCATCGCCGCCCCGCTCAGAACCCCCATCCCAAGCCCGATCCACGCGTTGTGGGTCATCGCGGCAAACGCCACCGAGACGAAGGCCGACGTCAACATCATCCCTTCCATGGCGATATTCACCACACCGCCCCGTTCGGAAAACATCCCGCCCAGGGCGGCATAAATTAACGGAACGGCAATGGAGATTGTCAAGGTCCAGAGTTCCGGATTGAGCAACAAATGCATGTTAGAGCGCCTCCTTCCCGACTCCGACCGCCGGAGGCCGCGTTTTCGCTTTTTTATTGGCTAAAACCCAGTCAAAAATCCGGTCGGCCGCCACCATGAACACAATGACCCCTTGGATGACATACGCCATTTGGGCCGGGATGTTGGCATTCATCTGCATATAGCCCGCCCCGCTTTGCAGCGCGGCAAACAAAAAGGCGGCCGGCACGACGCCCCAGGGATTATTCCGGGCCAATAACGCGACCACAATGGCGGTATACCCATATTGGTCGGCAAACGAGTCAAAAAGCTGATGCGTCACTCCCATGATTTGAATGCCGCCGGCTAACCCGGCAAACATCCCCCCCACCGCCAAACTGATAATCGTCAGGCGGGCCACCGACACTCCGGCCAGACGAGCGGCTTTGGCATTTTTCCCCAGCAAGGTGACTTCAAACCCGAGGCGGGTGCGATAAAATAACCAAGCCGCCAGCACCACGGCCGCCAAAGCTAACCAAAGCCCGGCCGAAAGCTCGGTAGTCGGAACCAAAATCGGCAGGGTCGCATCCGTTTGCAGCGGAGGCGACTGGGGCACCGGCCCCGGCAACATGAGAGGCCCCTTCTCAATCAAGTAATGACCAAATTCAATCGCGGCATAACTTAGCATCATGGTGGTAATGACTTCGTGAGCCCCCCGATAGGCTTTCAGCACGCCCGGAATCAGGCCGTAAAGCCCACCGGCCAGGATACTGGCCAAAAGGGTGGCCAAAAGATGGGTGCCCCAGGGCCAGTGCCCCGGCAAAGCGCCGATCCAAGCGGCCGCAATAGCGCCCATCCAATATTGGCCTTGGGCCCCGATATTAAAGAGTCCGGCTCGAAACGCCAACGCAATCCCCAGTCCGGTGAGTACCAAAGGAATAAAAATGACCAAGGTATTGGCCAAATTGTAAAAATTACCGACCGAACCTTGCCAAAGGGCACTCATGACCTGAAGTGCCGGATATCCGGTCACTTGGCCAATCAGGCCACTAATGACGAGACCCAACACGACGGTCAAGAGCGGTTTAAGCCATTGCCAGGATATTTTCATTGGTTGACCACCTCCGGCCGCGTTTGTCCCGTCATCAAAAGGCCAATCTCTTCACGGTTAAACTGTTCCCGCGTCCGCACCCCTTGAATTTTTCCTCGAAACAACACCGCAATCCGATCCGACAACTTCATTAACTCGTCGAGCTCTAACGAAATCAGCAAAATCGCGGTACCACCGTCGGCCAGGGCCATCAGTTGTTGATGGACATACTCAATCGCTCCGACATCGAGACCGCGTGTCGGCTGCGCCACCACCATCACCCGCGGCTTGCGACTCATCTCACGGGCCAAAAGTAATTTCTGTTGATTGCCGCCCGACAACGCACGGGCCGGCAACTCAATGTTTTGGGGCCGAATATCAAACGCCTTCACGGCGGCTTCCGCTTGTTGGCGAGCCAGGCGCACATCCATACCGGCTCCCCGCCGATAAGGGGGACGGTAATAATCCCGTAAAATAAAATTCTCCCAAATCTTGAAGTCCAGAACCAGCCCTTCCCCCTGGCGATCAGCCGGCACGTAGGCGAGTCCGCGGGCAAGCCGGTCGCGCACCCCCAAATTATCCAGGGACTCACCCGCGAACCGCAAAGAGCCTCGCGTGTGCGGTAGAAGACCGGCCACGGTTTCCGCCAACTCCTGTTGGCCATTGCCGTCAACGCCGGCGATACCCATGATCTCTCCTGCCCGCAACTCCAACGACAACGGACCGAGGCCTTGATGCTCGCGGGTTCGGGCAATTTCCAGTTGATCCAGGGTGAGAATCGGCTCACCAATCGATGCCGTGCCGTTCCCCCGGCGGCCCATCCCCAAATTCACGTCGCGCCCCACCATGAGACGGGCCAACGTCGGAGCGTCCGTGGACGACGTCGGCACCGTATCGACGACACGCCCACTCCGAATCACCAGGACACGTTGGGAAATGGCCAATACTTCATCCAATTTGTGACTAATAAAAATAACCGCGAGCCCCTGACGCGAAAATTCCCGAATCGATTCGAAGAGATGTTCCGATTCTTGCGGGGTTAAAAGCGCCGTCGGCTCATCCAAAATAAGAATCTCGGCTCCGCGGTAAAAAGCCTTCAAAATTTCTACCCGCTGCTGTTCGCCGACCGTGAGTCGTTCGACCGGCTTATCGGGATCAATGGGCATGCCGAAACGGTCCGCCAGTTGGCGAACGGTCGAACGCGCCCGCCCGTAATCAATTTGCCCCCAACGGGTTCGCGGCTCAAATCCGAGAATCAGATTCTCCATCACCGTCATACGGGGAATGAGCATGAAATGTTGATGAATCATGCCGATGCCGGCGCGAATGGCAGCTTCCGGGTTACCGGAAGGCAGTAGCGTCCCGTTGACTCGAATCTCTCCCGCATCGGGGCGCAAAAATCCTGAGACCACTTTCATCAAGGTCGATTTGCCGGCGCCGTTCTCTCCGAGAATCGCCAACACTTCGCCCCCGGACACCGATAACGAAATCCGGTCATTCGCCACCAAAGAGCCAAATCGTTTGGTGATATTGCTGACCTCTAGTTGGGCCACATTCACTCGCCCCTTCGTCCTTACCGGAAGAGGCTCGCACGCTACCGTGCGAGCCTAACCTGTTAGCTATTGGGAATATTGGTCGGCGGAACAATCTTACCGGAGATAATCTCCTTCTCGGATTGCAAAACCTGATTCACAATGCTGCGAGGAATCGCGGAAATGGGTGGGGCCATGCCGACACCGTTATTCGCCAAGCTGAAATACTGCGGTCCCGCTTTCAAGGTTCCGTCCAGCCCTTCTTTAATGGTGTCGAATGTTGCCACATTGACCCCTTTTTCGGCACTGGTAATCACGGTATTCGGGGCTAGATAATTTTGGTCGGCATCGACCCCGATGGCGTAGACATGGGCTTGCTGGGCCGCGGTAATCACGCCCAAGCCGGATCCTCCCGCCACTTGGAAAATAATATCGGCATGCTGGGCAATTTCCGATTGGGCAAAGACCTGTCCGTTGTTGGGATTGTTAAAGTCGTTGGTGTACTTGAGAAGAATCTTGGCACTGGGATCCACCGCGTGTACCCCGGCATAAAAACCGGCAATATAGGTATTAACGGGCGGAATGGACATGCCGCCGACCACACCCAGCGTATTGTCGTTGTTAATGTTGGGTAAGGCATGGTCTTTTTGGATTAATCCGGCGAGTTCTCCCACCAGATACCCACATTGTTGGGTCTCAAACAAGGAGGAGGTCACGTTGGGTCCATTCACTTCGTCATCGATAATCATAAAATGCGTGTGCGGAAATTCATGAGACACCTGCTGTACCGCTTGTGCCATTAAAAAGCCGACGGCAATCACCAAATTATAGCCTTGTTTGGCGTAGTTGGTCAAAAACGGCACGTAATCCGATTCGGTTTGCGATTGCACAACCGACACCGTCACGCCTAACTGGTTTTTCGCCTGCAACAAACCTTCATACGCTAAATGGTTAAAACCATGGTCATTAAGACCCCCGGTGTCGGTAACCAGCCCGACTTTATATTGGGCTGCCTTTGATCCCGACGTGCTGGACGCCCCGGTACTCGACGATGTTGATCCACAACCGGCCAGTAATCCGCCGCCCACCAACAGGGTTGCCGCTAATGCTAATGCACGGGCTTTCATCCCATTGCCTCCCTATTTCGAATAATCCCCCACCAACATCGGTGCCGATGCGGTGCAATTGATTGACATCTGATGTCTTATCAGCTGAATTGTAAAGGACAACCCCTGAGCGGTGCAATGGTTGCAAAATAATTTGGTCGAAATAGGGGATCAATGCTACAAATGTTGGCATGAACCGCAGGCTATCGCGGGAGGCGAGCAAAAAAGAGACGCGGCCCGGTCGGCACCATCGTGCCGGGAGCCGGTTCCAACGTCACGCCCACCGCATTGACCGGTCGTCGAGGCCCGGGAATCCAAAAAGAAACCCCATGGGAACGAGTAGGCCGAAACACGCTCGCCCGTAGATGACGATGCCCGATAATCCACCAGGCTTCATATACCGTACGAGGACGCGGGGGAGAAACCTGCGCCTGCACCCAGGTCCATCCGGCGGATGAGATCACGAGGGACACGGATCCTACGCGCGGGACATCGGGTACCATCTCCACCCGTGTCCCCGTCATATAAGCCCACAAGGCGACCGGACCGGAAGGAGCCTCTGCCCATATCAAATGCGGCCAAATATAAAAGAATGCCGCTGCCGCTAAAGTCGCCAGGTAAACCAGCCCACGGCGTCTCCGAGGCAGGGTATTACGGACAACGGGCCTGGGGTCCACACGGGAAAAATCCCACGCCGGTGCCGTTTTTGCGGACACAACCGCCATCGGCGGCATCAACGACGTCAGGTAGGCTTGCCGCGATTGGCAAACCGGGCAATTGGCCCAATGACGATACAGTCGATCTCTTTCATCCCGGTGCCCGGAAGCCAACGCCAAAAGATCCACATCATCTAAATGCCGTGTCATGAGACACCTCCCGGACCGACGCGGGTGGTTTGTCGACGCAACTTATGAATCGCCCGCGATGCGAGGCTCTTAACCGTTCCTACGGGAACCCCCCACAATGCCGCGATTTCTTTTTGCGTAAAGCCGTAATAATAGGCTAACTGTAGTACCCGGCGTTCCCGGTCCGACAATTGGCCTAGGGCATCTTGAAGCCAATCATGATCCTCTTCCCCGTCATCGTCTACGACAGGCGAATCAAACTCCTCCCAGGAGATTGTGGCCGGGCGCCGTTGACGCCAATAGTCCATCGCCTTACGGCGAGCAACTTGCCACAGCCAACCGGAAGCGGACCCCCGCCGGGGATCGAATCGTGACGCCCCCCGCCAGACGTCCAATAAAATATGCTGAACCACATCGGCCACATCATGCGCCGGAACCCCGGTCGCCCGGATTAATTGGGCCCAACGCGGGCCCCATCGGACATACAACTCTTCCATCAAATCCGGATGGTGAGCCAATCGGCTTAACAATTCGTCATCGTTAGGTACCATGAACCCCCGCTGCAAAGAGGCCGTCTCAAGGCCCCTTTTCGTTACCCGGTATTCCGCAGGCCCAATGCAATTCCTTCCATGGTCTGCGACAAAATCGGCAACAACTTCGGATCCTCTGTCGCCCGGTAGGTCTTCAGCAATTCGATTTGCAAATAGTTTAACGCATCCACTTGCGGATTACGCCAGGTCACCGCGGTTTTTAGGCGCGGTTGACCAGACAAAGGCGGCCCCCCGGAGATCGCCTGCAGAGCATTGGTCAGACGTCGCCGTTCTTCTTGGATCAGCGGCCAAAACCGGTCTTTGAGCTCGGGCGTGGCCAACGATTGATAGGCCTCGGCCACCATGTCATCCGACTTGACGAGTGCCAACTCCAAATTATGCAGCATGGTGTTCAAAAACGGCCACTGTCGGCGAAGCATTTGAATGCGCGATAACCCCTCCGGTTGACTTAGGGCTTGGTCGAGGGCCGTCCCGGCCCCATACCAGGCAGGTATCCCCATCCGATTTTGGGTCCATGCGAAGACCCAGGGAATGGCACGCAGGTCATCCCAGCAAAATTGTTCCCGCCAAGACGGCCGAGAGCCCCAATTTAAGGCCGACATTTCCCGAATGGGCGTAACCGCCAAGAAGTATTCCCAAAATCCCGGGGCATGGACTAATTCGCGATAGGTTTTAACCGCCAGGTCACCTAAATGGTCCATCCAGCCGACGGTGTCCGCATCCGGTTCCCATCCCGGATCCGCCGCATGCTGAACATGAGCCACCGTCATCAGTTCCAAGCTTCGCCAGGCTAACGAGGGTAACAAGAATTTTTGGGACAACACCTCACCTTGCTGCGTCATCCGAAGCGGGCTTAATCGCGTCTTCGGGGGTTGCCCTAAAATGGCGTACGACGTGGGACCGCCCCCGCGTCCCAAGGCCCCGCCCCGGCCATGGAAAAATCCTAACGTGACGCCATGTTGCTCCGCCCAGAGCATCAATTGGTTTTGAGCCTGATAAATTTTCCAACTGGCCGTAAATGTTCCGGCATCCTTCGTGCTGTCCGAATAGCCGAGCATCACCTCTTGATAGAATTGCCGACTCTGCAGATGCTGGCGCCAGACAGGCTCCTGAAAAGCCTGATCTAAAATCACCACCGCATTTTCCAGGTCATCCAGAGTTTCCACCAAGGGGATGATGTCGAGACTCAACTCCGGATCTACGGCTCGACCGAGCGCTAAAACGGCTAATAAATCACTGGCGTGATGAGCCATACTGACCAAGTAACGAGACACCGCACGCGGGCCGTATTGACGGCGCGCTTGAGAAATGACCTGAAATGTCTCTTTCAGCTCGGCGGTAACGGACGACGAAGGAATCCACGCCGGTGGATGCTCAATCAATTGCGCTAACACCTTCATCTTGTCGCGCTCGGATAATGTCCGATATTCCTCACCGGCCAGATCGACCACGCCTTCAATGTGCACGCGGCTATGCTGGCGAATATCCAAACTGGCCAAGTGAAATCCGAAGATATCGATCTGACGCAAAAGGCGCTTTAGTTCATAGGGCCAACGGTCGGGATCGGCATCCCAAAAACGACCTAACTGCTCCACATCCTGCCGAAATTGATGCGCTTGCCGATATCCGCGAGGATCGTGGTTCAGCGTTGCCGCCAGCCGCTCGCGCATCAGGCCGACCATCTGCCGCAGAGGCTCCATCGGGTACCGCCGCGCCAAGACATCCGCCACGTCAGGAAACTCTTCGGCCAAAAGCGCAATCCACCGCCGGCATTGTTCGCTCTTCTCCAGATACCGATCGCTTGCCGTTAAGGTCCGCTCCAAATCATCCAACAGCGGCTGATAAAGTCGCAAAATCGTCTCTTGATGCCGCCGAAGCGTGTGCTCGGTCACCTGAGCGGTCACCTGGGGATGCCCGTCGCGGTCGCCCCCAATCCAGGAGTCCACCGCCCAGTCAATCCGCCCCAACCGATGCCGAGCCAAGACCTGATCGAGTTCCAGCAAGAGATCCGGTAACATGGAAAATAAACTGTGTTCTAAATAAAAAATGCCAAGCTCCACTTCGTCAAGCACCGTCGGGCGATCCTGACGCCGACTGGGGGTTCGCCAAAGCGCCCGAATCTCTTCCCGCAACCGGAAGATTTGCGTGTCATGTTGAGCATGGGCTACCGAGACACCCGATGCGGGATCCAAGAGCTGGCCTAATTTGCGAATGTGCTGCAAGATCGTCCGTCGCGTACTTTCCGTCGGATGAAACGTAAGCACCATACGACCTACAAGGGGGCGGCCAAACGGCTCGGCCTGCCGCTGATCCAAGAGCTTGGCCAATTGATTCAACGATCCACGGGGTGGCTCACTGCCATCTTTCCGGCGCATTTCGACGACTTTAGCCCGCGCCAAATCCTCGGCCAGGTTTTGCAATCGAAGCCGCTCCGTAAAATACCGAGCCAATGCTTCCGCTTCCCGTACATCCGGCTTGGGCTGGAACCCGCCGGATTCCCGATGCTGCAGCACCTCATCGAAATATCCGTGCGCGTCATCCACCAAGTGAGGATTATCTTCTCCCCGAACCACATCATCCAATAGCGACCACAGCAAGTTCACCATTGGCCGCCATAAATCAACATGCCCAGTGGACGAAATAGTCCCCGTTCGATTTGCCAATGGTTGCGCCTGCAACTTTCCGCAGGCTCCCTCCTTCCGCTGTCGCCAAAATATTATGTTTAAGCATACCGTTCCCCAGACGGATTGGGTAGTAGGTTTTCCCCGAAATTACCGTTGACCTTGTGTATTTTTACATTTCACCCGTCAATTTTTACAATTCACCTGCCAAAACCGACGATTGGCGGATAATTTAGTGAACGTGTTCACATGCACATATAACATATCAGCAAGGCTGCGATCCCCATTCCCCAAGGTAAAACGGTTCTAATTTTCAGAATACCTTGTAAGGTGATCCGCTGCACCCAACGCGCCCATTTACTTGCGTAGCACTCGGACAGCATCAGGCATACGGAAAGTCCAGAATAATTCGAGACATGACCGGCCGAGAGCACCAAAAGACAATTTTTGTGCTCGGCAGCGGCGGTGGGTGATGATTTTTTTAAATTGACGGAAGGGAGAGAGAACCGTGGGTTTTGCGTCCTTTCGCACTATTGTGCGCGATGCCTTCGAACATGGATATGCCGTCGGGCATATCAACATTAATAACCTGGAATTTGTCCAAGCGATCGTGGACGCCGCCGAGGCGGAGGAAGCCCCTGTAATTTTAGGGGTCAGCGAAGGCGCGATCAAATATATGGGGCTCGACTATACCGTTGCTCTGGCACGTACGGCGGCGGAGCGGGCTAAAGTCCCTGTCATGCTTCATCTCGACCACGGTTCCAGCTTTGAATGGGTTGTCCGGGCAGTCCGCGCCGGATTTTCTTCCGTCATGATTGATGGGTCTCATTTGCCGCTGGAAGAAAACATTCGGCTGACCCAACGAGTCGTAGAGCTGTGTCATCCCCTCGGGATTGATGTGGAGGGCGAATTAGGCCGTATTGGCGGAACCGATGATGACCTCACGGTGGATGAACGGCTCGCCACGTTGGCACGACCGGAAGATGCCGAAAAATTCGTCTCGAGTACCGGCGTCGACGCGCTGGCCGCCGCCATTGGGTCCGCCCATGGACGATACAAAGGGCGTCCCCAACTCGACTTCGATCGTCTCGTCGCGATCCGCCGAGCCACCAACACCCCATTGGTACTCCACGGGGGATCGGGAATTCCCGATGAAGACGTGGTCCGGGCGATTTCGTTGGGAATTGCGAAAGTCAATATTAATACCGAAAACCAAGAGGCCTTCACCGCCACCGTTCGAGCCCTCTTGCAAAAGAACCCGGATGTCTATGATCCGCGGAAATATCTGGCGCCTGCTCGGGATGCGATTAAGGAAACCGTACGGGCCAAGCTACGGCTTTTGGGTTCCTCGCATCGTGTCCTAACATCGGTTTAACAAACATGAGTGAGGTGAAGGAGGTGAATACGATGAATCCGTCCCGCCGGGTTGTCATGGTAGGGATTTGCGGCGACAGTGGTGCGGGTAAATCCACGTATGCCCACGCTTTGCGTGAGCTTTTGGATCCCGAGCGAGTCACCGTCATCACCTTAGACGACTATCATTCGCTCAACCGACACGAACGGAACGCTATCGGCATCACTGCGCTCCATCCTTGGAAAGCGAATAACCTCGGCCTTCTAACCGAACATGTGTGGGCTCTTCGGCGTGGTCAGTCCATTGTCAAACCGACCTATGATCATGCGACGGGAGAGTTTGGGGCCCCCGAAGAGATCGTCCCTCGCGACATTGTGATTTTGGAGGGACTCCACACGTTTTATCTCGAGCGGCTTCGGGAAGCCTTAGACCTGAAAATCTACTTCGACACCGACATTCAGTTGCGGGTGCAGTGGAAAATTGCGCGCGACTCCAGCCAACGGGGTTATACCCCGGAGGAAGTGATGGCGGAGATCGAGCGGCGGCGGCCCGATGTAGAACGCTACATTGAACCCCAAAAGGCCCTCGCCGATATTGTGATTCACTACCTGCCGGACAACGAAACGCCTCCCCATCCGGATTATCCGGATCCTGTACGAGTCCGTTTTGCCGAACGGTTACGCGGATCCAAACGGCGCCTGGTAAAATGGTTGGCTTTGGCCGGCCAATTGGGACTGATCCAAACCGACCACTTCCATGACCATATCATCGGGGAAGAAATGGAAATCGCCTCGGTATCGGGTATCACCGACAGTAAAACCCTAAACTCCCTGATCGAAATGGTCAGTGAACGGCAACTCGTCACCGAAAGGGTGCGCCAACAACTCGAAGCGCGCCACCACGATCCGGTGATTGTCTCCCGCATCTTGGTTGCCAGCATGATTGCTCATCTCGGTCATCAAAGTCGCCAAGACGTCTCGGCAGAATTGCGGTAACCGGCTAACGGAACAAGGGATTTTTACTCCCGAGAGGAGGGGGCTTCATGTCGCATACCCCATTACCGGTTCTGATCGCCCCGTCTATTCTCAGCGCAGATTTCGGCCATTTGGCCGACGACGTGCGGGATGTGGTTAATCGGGGAGCCGATTGGATTCACGTGGATGTCATGGACGGGCGCTTTGTGCCCAACATTACCATGGGTCCGGTGGTTGTCGAAGGGATTCGCCCGGTGACCGACCGCCCGTTGGATGTTCATCTGATGATTGTCGAGCCGGAGCGTTACTTGGAGGACTTTGCCCGTGCCGGCGCCGAGCGCATCAGCGTCCACGCGGAAGCCACGCCCCATCTGCACCGGGCCCTAGAAATGATTCACGGCCTGGGCAAATTGGCTGGCGTCGCATTAAACCCGTCGACCCCGGTCAGCGCCATTTATCATGTGGCGGAAAATCTGGACCTGGTTCTGCTGATGACCGTCAACCCCGGATTTGGGGGGCAATCCTTCATACGCCCAATGCTGACGAAAATCCGGGAGACGCGGGATTGGCTCGACCGGCAGGGCCTCACACACGTTCCGATTGAAGTCGACGGCGGGATTAACCCGGAAACGGCCAAGTGGGCCATCGAAAGTGGCGCCACGGTGATGGTGGCAGGATCCGCGATCTTCCGCGCCCCGGATCGGACCCTTATGATTCAACAAATTCGGCAGGCGGCTTCGCATCCGTCTGTACCCATCAGCCGATAACCCGAAAGGAGATTTGATTTCATGACGACCGAAGAAAATAAAAACCGTTGGGCCGCTGGTGTCACGCCTTACTCCAAAATGGGGTACTGGCAGCCTGATTATCAACCCAAAGACACCGATATCCTCTGTGCATTCCGATTTGTCCCGCAAGAAGGGGTGGACCCGGAAGAAGCGGCGGCAGCCGTTGCCGGAGAATCCTCAACAGCTACCTGGACGGTTGTGTGGACTGACCGACTGACGGCTCACGAGCATTACCAAGCGAAAGCGTATCGCGTGGTTCCGGTTCCCGGCACCGATCAATATATCGCCTATATCGCGTACGACCTGGACCTTTTCGAAGAAGGATCAATCGCTAACTTGACGGCCTCCATCATTGGAAACGTCTTCGGGTTCAAAGCGTTGAAGAGCCTCCGGCTGGAAGACATGCGAATTCCTCCGCACTATGTCAAGACCTTCCAAGGACCGGCTCACGGGATCGTCATGGAGCGGGAGTACTTGAACAAATACGGACGGCCCTTATTGGGCGCGACGGTCAAGCCCAAATTGGGGTTATCCGCCCGTAACTACGCACGGGTCGTCTATGAAGCCTTGCGCGGCGGATTAGACTTCACCAAAGACGACGAAAACATTAACTCCCAGCCGTTTATGCGCTGGCGCGACCGGTATCTGTTCGTGATGGAAGCGGTCAACAAAGCGACGGCGGACACCGGCGAAATCAAAGGCCACTACTTGAATGTCACCGCCGCCACCATGGAGGACATTTATGAACGGGCCGATTTCGCCAAGCAAATCGGTAGCCCGATTATCATGATTGACCTCATTGTGGGTTACACGGCAATTCAATCGATTGCCAAATGGGCCCGTAAAAACGGAGTACTTCTCCACTTACACCGGGCCGGGCACTCGACCTACACGCGGCAAAAAACGCATGGCGTATCCTTCCGGGTCATCGCCAAATGGATGCGGTTGGCGGGCGTTGACCACATTCATGCCGGAACCGTCTTGGGTAAACTCGAAGGCGACCCGCGAACCACTGCAGGCTACTACCAGACGCTGCGTGGGATGAAATATGATGCCGATCCCACCATAGGCCTTTACTTCGAGCAAGATTGGGCCTCGTTACCTGGGGTCATGCCGGTGGCCAGCGGCGGTATTCATGCCGGGCAAATGCATCAACTCATTGACTTATTGGGCGAAGACGTGGTGCTCCAATTCGGAGGCGGTACATTCGGTCACCCGCACGGCATCGCAGCCGGCGCCGCCGCCAACCGGATTGCCTGTGAAGCCATCATCCAAGCCCGTAACGAAGGCCGCGATTACGTGAATGAAGGGCCGGAAATTTTGGCCGAAGCCGCCAAGTGGTCACCTGCGTTGCGGGCGGCGTTAGACACGTGGAAAGATGTCACCTTCAACTTTGAATCGACCGACACCCCCGACGTGTTGCCCACCCCGAGCTTTTAGTCCACACCGCCAAATTAAAGGAGTGTAGAGTATGCCATTTCATTTAACCCAAGGGACGTTTTCCTTCCTCCCGCCTCTCAACGACGATCAGATTCGCGCCCAAATCCAATATGCCATCAACAACGGCTGGGCGATCAACATCGAATTTACCGATGATCCGCATCCTCGCAACTTTCTATGGGACATGTGGGGCTTGCCGATGTTTGACCTGCAAGACCCGGCCGCGGTCATGTACGAGTTAAACCAGTGCAAAGAGGCGTATCCGCATCATTACATCCGGATTAACGCCTATGACAGCAGCCTAGGCCGTCAAACCACCGCCTTGTCCTTTATTGTCAATCGCCCGCCGTCCGACCCGGGCATGAACGTCATCCGGCAAGAAGGTCCCGATCGGCAGATTCGGTACACCATTCACAGCTACGCCACCGACAACCCGCCGGGAAGCCGCCTTTAAGCGGCCCCCCGGCCCCTCTGGTAAAGGAGATGACCGACGATGAGCACCTACGACGCGACGACGGATGTCCAGCCTACTTGGGTTGATTTCGAACAAGTGCTGAAAGAATCCCAGGTGCTAGAAGTCTTGGAACGGTTAGACCAAGACTTGGTCGGCTTAATCCCGGTGAAAACGCGAATTCGCGAAATCGCGGCCTTGCTGTTGGTCGACCGGATGCGACGGACTATGGAACTCAATTCCAGCCCACCGTCGCTCCATATGTCCTTTACCGGCAACCCCGGCACCGGCAAGACAACGGTGGCCATGCGCATGGCGGAAGTCCTCCATCGTTTGGGTTATGTCCGAAAAGGCCATTTGGTCGCGGTGACCCGCGACGACCTGGTTGGCCAGTACATTGGCCACACGGCCCCCAAAACCAAAGAGGTTTTAAAGCGAGCGATGGGCGGCGTATTGTTCATCGACGAAGCCTATTATCTCTATCGGCAAGAAAACGAACGGGATTACGGCCAGGAGACCATCGAAATTCTCTTGCAAGTGATGGAAAACCAACGAGACGACTTGGTCGTCATTCTGGCCGGCTATAAAGACCGGATGGAAACCTTTTTCAAGTCCAACCCCGGGATGAGTTCCCGGATTGCCCACCACATCGACTTTCCGGATTACACGCCGGAAGAATTGTGGGCCATTGCGCAGTTGATGGCCGCTCAAATGCAATACCGGTTTAGCGACGAGGGCGGTGCGGCTATGCAGGAATACATTCGGCGTCGCCTCACCATGCCACACTTTGCAAACGCCCGGAGTATTCGAAACGCCATTGATCGGGCACGCCTACGTCATGCAAACCGTCTATTTGCCAAAGGGGGGCGGGTCAGCAAAGAAGCCCTCATGACGTTGGAAGCGGAAGACATCCTCCAAAGCCGCGTCTTTGTCGAAAACGAACCGGATGCCGGTTGACCTGTGCGGGGCTCGTGCCCCGCACTCTTTTTTATCACAATATTCTTTGTCTTTTGATGATTACGAGGAGGGTTTCGTGTGATTCGTGTAGGCATTAACGGATTCGGAAGTATCGGTCGCCGGTTTCTTCGCATCGCGCTCACCCGTGATGATATGGAAATCGTGGCCATCAATGATTTGACCGACGCAAAAACATTAGCCCATCTATTGAAGTACGATAGCAATTATGGGCCCTTGCCGGTTGAGGTGAGTGCCGGTCCGGAATCGACGATTCGCGTCGGCTCCCGCACCATTCAAGTCCTTTCGGAGCGGAATCCGGGCAACATTCCCTGGAAAAATTTTGGGGTTGATCTGGTCATCGAATCCACCGGGCTCTTTACCAAAGCCGAAAAAGCCCGTGCTCACATTGACGAAGGTGGGGCTCGTCGTGTGATCATTTCGGCCCCGGCCGACGGCGAAGATGCCACTTTAGTCATTGGCGTCAATCATCATGAATATGACCCGGGTCATCACTATGTGATTTCGAACGCCTCTTGCACCACCAACTGTCTTGCGCCGGTCGCTAAAGTCCTGCATGACCAATTTCACATTGAAGCCGGGTTAATGACCACGGTCCATTCGTATACGAACGACCAGCGACTCTTGGATTTGCCGCATAGCGATTTGCGGCGAGCCCGAGCCGCCGGTCAAAACATCATCCCCAGCAGCACCGGCGCAGCCCGCGCGCTACACAAAGTCATCCCGGCGCTCAAAGGCCGCATGAACGGCATGGCGTTAAGGGTCCCGACGTCCGTCGTCTCCATCGTCGACCTGACCGTGACGACCGCTAAGCCGGTCTCGGTGGACGCCGTCAATCAGGCTCTGGCGGAAGCGGCAAACGGCTCTTTGAAAGGCGTTCTGCAGGTTACCGATGAACCTCTGGTATCCAGTGATTTCCGGGGCAATCCCCACTCCAGTATTGTGGACGCTCGCGAAACCATGCAAATTGGCGACAACATGGTGAAAGTGCTCGCGTGGTACGACAACGAATGGGGCTATGCCAATCGACTCGTCGAGCTCGCGGCCTATGTAGGACAGCAAGAAGGATAAATCCGGAATTTATCAGGGAGGCTTTCATGATGGCAATCAACAATCCGTCTGCCGAACTCGACCAACGTATGATTAATACGCTGCGCACGCTGGCCATCGATGCGGTGGAACAAGCCAATTCGGGACATCCCGGAATGCCCATGGGAGCCGCCCCAATGGCGCATGTGTTGTGGACCCGGTTTCTTCGACATAACCCCAAAAATCCTCGCTGGGTCAATCGTGACCGCTTTATCCTGTCCGCCGGTCACGGTTCGATGTTGCTCTATGCCCTTTTATATCTCACGGGCTATGACATTAGCCTGGATGACTTAAAACGGTTTCGCCAATGGGGGTCGAAGGCCGCCGGCCATCCGGAATACGGCTGGACCCCGGGAGTGGAAACCACCACCGGCCCGTTAGGCCAGGGATTTGCCACCGGCGTGGGGATGGCCATTGCCGAACGCCATTTGGCTGCCCGCTATAACCAGCCGGGCTTTCCCCTCATTGATCACTATACGTACGCCATCGTCAGTGACGGCGACTTAATGGAAGGCATCGCCTCAGAAGCCGCGTCCTTGGCCGGCCATCTCAAACTGGGCAAACTGATTTATCTCTACGATAACAACCATATTTCCATTGAAGGCACTACCGACGTGGCGTTCACCGAAAATGTGGGAGCCCGCTTTAAAGCTTATGGCTGGCATGTACTCACGGTAGATGACGGGAACGACATTCAAGCCATCCACGAAGCGATCGTCAGTGCACGCTCGACCCCTGACCAGCCCAGCTTGATAATGGTCCGAACCCATATCGGCTATGGTAGTCCTAACAAACAAGACACCCCGGATGCGCATGGAGCCCCTCTCGGTAAAGAAGAAGCCCGTTTAGCCAAACAAGCTTATGGCTGGCCGGAAGATCAGCCGTTTTGGGTTCCCACGGAAGTACTGAGTCAATACCGTACCCAGGAATCTCTAGGACCGTTATGGGAGCGGCAATGGCAAACGCTATGGCGAGAGTATCAACAGAAGTTTCCGGAACTGGCCCGGTCTTTGCGATCGATATGGGAAGCCGATAGTCCGAGCTGGCCCGATGTGCCCCCCTTTCCGTCCGGACAAGAAATGGCCACGCGTACCGCGTCCGGCCGCGTGATTAACCTCATTGCCGACCAACGCCCCCATTTTATCGGCGGGTCGGCCGATTTGGGCCCATCCAACGAAACCCGCATCAAAAACGGGGGCGATTTTACCCCGGACACTCCCGACGGCAGAAATCTTCACTTCGGGGTGCGGGAACATGCGATGGGAGCCCTCTTGAACGGGATTTCCTTACATGGGGAGTTCCGGGTCTTCGGCGGCACCTTTCTCATTTTTTCGGATTACATGTTGCCCGCCATGCGGCTCGCCGCCCTCATGCATCAACCGGTCACCTATGTTTTGACTCACGACTCGATTGGCGTCGGGGAAGACGGACCGACCCACCAACCCATTGAGCAAGTGACCCATTTGCGGGCAATCCCCAATTTAGTCTTGATTCGGCCCGCAGACGCCAACGAAACGCGAGAAGCCTGGCGCCTAGCGTTCACCAGTCAATCCCGCCCGGTGGCATTGGCCCTGACCCGCCAAAAAGTTCCGGTGCTGGACGCCGATCGAACGACCGGCGTTGCCCAAGGGGCCTATATTCTCGAGGACGCCTCGACAGGTCGACCCCGATGCATTCTGTTGGCTAGCGGCTCGGAAGTGCACTTGGCTCTTGCCGCACGACAAACCTTAGAAGCCAAAGGGATTCCCACCCGCGTGGTCAGTATGCCGTCTTGGGCACTCTTTGAAGAACAATCGGATGAATATCGTCAGAGGGTCATTCCTCCGGACGTGCCGGCGCGCATCGCGATTGAAGCGGCTTCTCCGCTGGGCTGGGACCGCTATGTAGGCCCCCAAGGCCAGATTTTGGCCATGCGCCGATTTGGTGCCTCCGCCCCCGGTCCCGAACTCTACCGTCAGTTTGGGTTTACCCCGGAAAATATCGTGGCAATCGCCGAATCGTTGGTCGCCAGTCTCGATCTGGATCGAGTATAAACGACACAATGCCGGTCCGGGTGTCGGGGGATTACTCCGGCACCCGGGGCGGGCATTAATCCCAACGGAGGTGCTGAACCTCCCCCATCGTCTCCGCGCCCAACCCGCGATAAAACCGGGAGGCTTCCTGATTCCACACCAACCACAGCATTTGTCGTACCCCACGATCCGAAGCCCAATTCCGGGCCGCTTCAAAGAGACGCCGGCCAATGCCTTGGCCCCGCACCTCCGGTCGAACATAAAGGCGGACCAATAACGCCCACTGCTGACGCCATCTGGTCCCTGGCCACCCGAGTTCATGAATCATGATTTCAACGCTTCCCACGATTGTCCCGGTTTGTTCGGCTACGCCGATCCAGGCATCGGGATCTTCTAGCGCGCTACGATATACCGATCGCGGCTCAACCACATCCGACATCGGAAACAGATCCGGCCGAAAACTCGCATGCCACTCATCTAACGCTCGCCACAACTCAGACACGGCCGGCCAATCGCGGATGACGGCGGGTCGAATGGTTACCGGTGCAGCGGTCATGCCAAAGACGCCTCCTCAACCGGAAACCTTAAGGTGACACGGGTCCCGCCTTCGGGTCGCCGCTCGATGACAACCGAGCCCTGATGTTGGCGCACCACGTCTTCCACTATCGCCAATCCGAGCCCGCTCGATCCTTGTCGCGACAAATCGCCGGTGACAAACCGTTCAAAAACCCGCGGAAGCAACTCGTCCGGAATCCCCGGTCCTTGATCGTCCACCTCAATCACGGCCTGCCCGTCAACCACGTCGCTTATCACCTCCACCGTACTTCCTGGCGGTGACCATTTAATCGCATTATCCAGTACATTCATCAAAGCTTCCATAAGATAATCTTCATTGCCCCACATCACCCCGTCCTGGCGGTTCTGCCAAACTACCCCCACTTGTGCACGGTCGGCTACCGGACGTACCCGTTCGATCGTCTTGCCGACCCACGCTTGGAGAGCCAGCCGTTCCCGCGAACCCGTCTGACTCCAGATGCGGGTGGCTTTTAACAGGCGATCCACCAGTCGCTGCAACCGTAGCGTTTCCTCCCACGCCACATGAATCGCCCGCTTTTGTTGTTCGCCGGTTGCCACGCCGTCTTCTATGGCTTCCAAAAATCCCCGAATCGAGGTCAGAGGCGTGCGTAAATCATGGGCGACATGAGCCAAGAGCGCATCCCGGGCCTCCGCTTCACGACGTAATTGCTCCATTTGCCTTTCAATGCGATCTTGTAAGCGATTAAATTCCACCGCCAACGCCTGCACTTCGGTCGGCCCTTGCACCTCGGCCCGCACCGATTCGGGCCCTTGGCCCATCGTCGCCACGGTTCGGCGCAGCCGGTCGATGGGTTGGGCCAATCGTTGACTGATTTCATAGGCTAATGCCCCCACCACGACGACCGCCACCATTTCTCCCAGCACTAAAAGACGCGTCAACGACCCGGCCGTCCGATTGGCCAGCGAAAGCGGCGACTCCAAAAACACCCCGCCCGCCACTTGATTGCCCACGACAATCGGCACGCCGACCGCCGCCACATGCTGATTCAAAATCCCACGGTAAGGCAATCCGCTCTCCAAGACCCGCGCCAGTACCGGCTCGGGCAACGGAGTCACCGGGATACGAGGCGACCCGGTTTCCAATAGCACTTGACCGGTATCATCGACCACAAAAACCCGATCATTTAACGTCCCTTGCAAAAGATTGACCAAGTATACGCCCATTTCCGGGTAGATAGCGCCCGTAAAATATCCATGCATGACCGGCGCAATGGCATCGGCTTGACTGACCAAGCGCGCCATTTGGCTTCGCACCAGATATTGCCGAAAGGTCACCTGAGATACCCCCAGTGCAAACGCCAGCACTAATACCGCCACAAAGACGTGACTCAGCACCAAGCGCGTCGAGAGCTGTTGATACCAATGACCGAACCGCTCGCGCCAACTCATGCCGACCGCGCTTTCACGACAAATCGATAGCCTTGTCCCCATACGGTTTCTAGATATTCATACGGCGTATTGCTAGCCAAAAGCTTTTGCCTAAGACGCGTGACATGCACATCCACTGTCCGGCTATCCCCGTCAAAATCGAGGCCCCAAACCCGATCCAATAAATGTTCGCGGGAAAAAACCTGTTTCGGATGGCTGGCCAAAAAATAGAGCAAATCAAATTCCCTTGGCGTCAGATTCAGCACGTCGTCCCCCGCCTGCACCCGGCGTTGGGCGACGTCCACAATAAGACCCGGATGGCGCAAAAGTTTTCCCTCGTCGGCCGGAGCCAAAAAGGCTCGGCGCAGGACCGCCCGCACGCGAGAAACCAACTCCCGAGGACTAAAAGGCTTAATTAAATAATCATCGGCCCCTTGATCAAGGCCCATAATCCGGTCCTCTTCATCCCCTAGCGCCGTTAACATAATGACCGGAAGCCAGGTTTCCCGTCGCCGCACCTCGGCCAACACCTGAAACCCGTCCATTTCCGGCAACATCAAATCCAGCACCATGACGTCCACAGGATGCTGCTCCAACTGCGTCAAGGCCGTCGGCCCATCTCCCGCTTCCAAAACATCAAACCCGGCATGTTCAAGATACATGCGACAAAGTTCCCGGATATGCGCATCATCATCGACCAGTAACACACGCCCCGACCGCACGGGATCTGCCACGATTTGATCCCCCACCG
This sequence comes from Sulfobacillus acidophilus DSM 10332, assembly GCA_000237975.1. Classification (GTDB taxonomy): domain Bacteria; phylum Bacillota; class Sulfobacillia; order Sulfobacillales; family Sulfobacillaceae; genus Sulfobacillus_A; species Sulfobacillus_A acidophilus. The sequence goes on from CP003179.1 coordinate 2,833,454, forward strand.
GCCTATCGGGCCGATGGAGTCCCCCTCTCTTGTTTTACGCCATCTTACCGTATGTCCGATCGGGAAAAAAGCCCAAGAGGCGGCAAAGGCCCCCCTCCTTTTGGGAGGAAAGGACCTTTACCCTCGATTATCCTGTCAAACTACCCGTTGCTTTGGCTAGCCAAAAACCGCTGAAAAAACTCCGCATTGGATTTGGTTCGTTTGAGATTTTGCAGTAAAAGCTCCGTGGCTTCGGGATTTTGCAAATTGTGAATGGCTTTTCGCACTGCCCAAATGACGTCCAATTCTTCGGGCGTAAGCAATAACTCTTCCCGTCGGGTTCCCGATCGCTTAATATCCACCGCCGGAAATGTCCGCCGCTCGGCCAACTTTCGATCCAAGTGGAGTTCCATGTTACCGGTACCTTTAAACTCTTCGTAAATCACGTCGTCCATTCGTGATCCCGTATCCACCAGCGCCGTGGCTAAAATCGTCAAGCTGCCACCGTTTTCCACTTTACGGGCGGCTCCGAAAAAGCGCTTCGGCTTGTGCAGAGCAGCGGGATCCATCCCACCGGATAAAGTTCGTCCCGAGGGCGGAATGGTTAAATTGTAAGCCCGGGCCAGCCGGGTGATGGAATCCAAAAAGATGACCACATCTTTCCCCATTTCCACCAGCCGTTTGGCGCGTTCCAACACCATCTCCGCCACCCGGATATGATCTTCCGGCGGCTCGTCAAACGTGGAGCTGGCGACTTCAGCCCGTACTGACCGCTCCATGTCGGTCACTTCTTCCGGCCGTTCGTCGATCAAGAGGACCATCAAATGGGTTTCCGGACTGTTTTGCGCGATTGCGTTGGCTAATTTCTTTAATAAGACGGTTTTCCCGGCCTTAGGAGGGGCCACAATCAATCCCCGCTGACCTCGGCCAATCGGGGCCACAATATCCACCAGCCGGCACGCTAAGTCTTCACGGGTCGTTTCAAGGCGAAAACGCGAATCGGGAAAGATGGGCGTGAGGGCATCAAAATCGGGGCGCTCGGCAGACTTTTCCGGCGAGAGGCTGTTGACCGCTTCCACCCGCAAAAGGGCGAAATAGCGTTCGCCATCCTTAGGTGGCCGCGCTTGACCCGAAACCAGATCGCCCGGTCGCAAATCAAATCGTCGAATTTGAGACGCCGATACATAAACGTCTTCCCGACTCCGTTGGAAATCCATGGGGCGAAGAAAACCATAATCGCCCACGACATCTAATAATCCCTGAACAAAGATAAACCCGTCTTTTTGGGTTCTGGCCCGCAGAATCTCCCAAATCAGTTCACCTTTACGATATTGGCGGAAATTTTCCACGTTAAGCTGGCGGGCTAACTTATAGAGATCTAAAAGGGTCATGGCTTCCAGCTGGGCCATGGTCAGCTGGGGTTCACGCGACCGAATGTCGCGTCGCGGATTCGGATTATTTCCCCGATACCCGTTTTCTTGCGGCGGACGACGGTCCGGCTGACGGCGCCAGTTGCCGTTATTCGTGGGGCCGGCACCGCGTGATTCGCGCGCTTCTGTCACGTCAATCGGAGCCGGTACGCCTGATATTTCCGGTTGCGCCGGGGCCTCGGGTTCGGCCGGAGCCTCCGACGTCGCCTCAACCGTGGCCGGTGTCGCTTGGGAGAGTTCCTTGGCCGTCTCCGACTCTTTCGGTTCAAGTGGGGTTTCCGATTCTTTCGCCAACACCGCTACCGACGTTTGGGCCGCCGACGCTTCAGCGGTTTTGGCCGGCAAACCGGCCGTCTCCGTCACCGGGTAGGGCATCGGCGACGCGACGTCGACCATAACAGCCGGAGGTTCGGGGAGAGGTTCAGGTTCGGCCTTAGCCGTTTCGGGTTGCGCCGCGCTAACGGCTTGCGGTTCCTCTCCAGCCGGGGTTTCCGGGGCTTCGGCCTTTGTCCGTCGGCGTCGGCGTTTCGGTTTTTCAGGTTCCTCCGAGGATACGGGAGACACGGGTAGGACGGGTTCGCTGACAACCGTCTCGTCAGCCGTGGTAGCCGGGGGGGTGGTTATAGCGATGTCGTCGGTTTTTTTCCGTCGACCTCCCCGACGTTTGGGTTTTTCTTCCGGATGGTTCTCGACTATGATCCCGTCGGTCCCCGCCGCATCCGCGGCGGGCACCTCCTGGGTCTCGGCAGTTGCCGCTTTTCGTGTGCGTCGCGTGCGCTTGCGCGGCGGTTCAGTCGCTTCGCCCACTTTTTGTTCATCGGCCATGAATCTCGTGTTTCCTCCTTAGGAAGAGTGCTAGGATGTCCGTTTTGGCCATTTGCGATCCAACCGGTGCTCCGCATTGACATAGCGGATGGTGCCGCTCTTTGAACGCATAACCACCGAGTGGGTGGTTACGATATGCCGACCATATTGCACGCCCGGCATTAAATCGGTATCGGTAATCGCTGTCGCGACGTATAAGACATCGTCCCCACGGACTAAATCCTCCAAGGTTAATAATTGCCGGGGATCTTTTAATCCCATGCCGCGCGCCCGTTCGGCCTGGGCATCGTCCTCAGGCACGAGGCGTCCTTGCATTTCGCCGCCGAGACACTTGACTGCAGCGGCGGCAATGACCCCTTCGGGTGCCCCGCCGATACCAATCATCATATCAATTCCAGAACCCTCAACACACGCCGCGACTGCAGGAGAGACATCCCCGTCGGAAATCAGCTTGATCCGACAGCCCAAACGACGAATCCGCTGGATAATCTCTTCGTGCCGCTCGCGGTCCAAAATCACGGCGGTTAGCTCGTCCACCGATTTACCCGAGGACTTGGCCAACATCCGTAGGTTGTCCTCGATCGGCGCATCTAATGAAATCACCCCGCGCCCGGCCGGGCCGGTCACGATTTTTTCCATGTACATATCGGGCGCATGCAATAAATGACCGCGCGGCGCAACCGCCATCACCGATATGGCGCCGGGTAACCCTTTGGCAACCAGATTGGTGCCTTCTAACGGATCGACGGCAATATCAACCGGTTCCCCTTGGCCGTCGCCGATTTCTTCACCAATATACAGCATCGGCGCTTCATCCATTTCGCCCTCACCAATAACCACGGTTCCCCGGATGTCTACCGTATCCAACATGGCACGCATAGCATCCACCGCCAACTTGTCGGCACCATTTTTGTCGCCACGGCCCATGAGCCGCCCCGCTTCAATCGCGGCGGCTTCCGTGACTCGCACAAATTCTAGCGCAAGTTCGCGCTCCATATGTTTCCTCCATACAATTGATTTGGATTTTCGGCAATGTGGGGGAATAACTAATGAGGGTGCTAGGCGACTGGCAGCGCGTCACCACTCATGTGCTGTACGACTACGTTTGGGGCCCGCCTCCGATATGGTTCAATCGAGCTAAGGTGTGTAAGGAATTCTGCCATAATGCTACCACATACCGCGATTTCACGCAATTATCCCGGCTTAAACACAGTCCCCGCAATCACGTCATAAATATGGGCCAAACGAAACGGCTTGGACAACCACCGCACATGGTCCGGCAACTGCTGCTCCACGGCCGGGTCTCCGGACATCACAATCATTGGAACATCGGACATTAAATGGACTAAGGAAAGCGGGGGGCCGCCCGGGATGGACCAGTCGGCCAAGACGACATCGGGTCGACGACGCCTCATTTCATACGCGAGATGAGCCGCCTCCAAACTGGAAAACGTCTCGACGCTCCATCCTTGATAGGTCAGAGCCTCTTTGATCATGGTCAAAAGGTCGGCATCGTCGTCAATTACCCACACCGTCATCATCGGCGTCCTCCAGATTCAACTGGAATCTTATCCCAGGTATTCGGCACAAAAGACAAAACTCCTGTTTCCCCGTAATTATTTTGTAACATTTTCGGGCTACACTAGTTCTAGCTCGTCACAGGAATCTATGTTGGGGAAGGTGATACCATGCCGACCATTTCGCGCACGATTGCGGCAGCCGTCGTCGGATTTGCCGTCGGAGCCGGAGCTGTCGGTGGCGGCTTTTACACGTATGACCACCTAAATCCGTCGGCTGCGGGCCAAACCGCTCCGAACATTCATCAATATGCTACCGTCGCATCGGCTCCCGCGACCCTGCCCTTGGGTCCGGACACCATTTCCAACGTGGTCCAGCGGGTCAGTCCGGCGGTCGTAAAGATTGTGGCGACCGTGCCGCAACAAGTAAACATTAACTCGTCGCCCTTTTTTAACCCGTTTTTCGGATCATTGTTCGGTGGCAATCTTTTGCCCCAAACACAGATTCAAACCGACATCGGAACCGGATTTTTCTTTAATCCGGCCGGTTACATTTTGACCAACGACCATGTCATCCAGGGAGCCAGCAAAATTCAAGTATACGTCAAGGGCTATAGTCAACCGTTTACCGCCACGGTCGTCGGTACCGATTATCAAACCGACTTGGCGGTCATTAAAATTAACGCCCCCAAACCCATGCCGTCCCTGGTGTTAGGCAATTCCAACACGACACCGGTCGGCGCCTGGGTCATTGCCATCGGGAACCCGTATGACCTCAACGATACCGTAACGGTCGGGGTGATTAGCGCGAAAGGGCGCCCCTTGACGATTGGATCCCGTAACTATACGAATCTGCTGCAAACGTCGGCGGCCATCAATCCGGGCAATAGCGGCGGGCCCTTATTAAACCTGGCCGGCCAAGTCGTGGGGATTAATACGGCCGTGTCGACCCAAGGTCAAGGTATCGGTTTTGCTATTCCCACCTCAACCGTGGATCAAATTTTGCCCCAACTGATGAAATACGGGCACGTTTCGCGGCCTTGGCTAGGAGTCTTTATCACGACCGACAACGCCTCGATGAAAAGCCAATATAACCTTCCGACCGCCTCCGGCGTCGTTATCGCGTACGTCGAGCCCAATAGTCCGGCCGCTCAAGCGGGTCTAAGCGCCGGCGAAGTGATTACGGCGGTCAACGGCCAAACCGTGTCCTCCGCCAACCAACTGCAAACGATGGTTGAACGGCAGTCGGTAGGAAGCCAAATCACGTTGACGGTCAACGATCAAGGGCATATCTTCACCAAAACGGTGACGCTGGCCCAAGAACCGAACGGGCCCATCACCATGCCGTCTCCCTCGCCCTAACGGCGCCGGGCTTTAGCGTCCCGGCGCCGGCGGCATCGGCCGTTCCATTTCATAGCGTGTAATCTGATAGCCGCTACGCTGATATAAACGGACCGCATCCTGATTATCGGCCGTCACGTATAACCGTGCGGTAGTAAGCCCGTGTTGAACAATAAACTGATGAGCCGCGTCCATTAAGAGTTCCCCCAACCCCTGGCGGCGATAGGGCGGCCACAAGTACACTTGATCCACCGACCCGTATGCGCCCTGCAAGTCCATTCGCACCGCGACCCAGACGAACCCGGCAATGGTGCCGTTATCATCTAAAATAAAAATCCCGTTTTCCAGCGGACGTCGACCGGCCACCCGGAGCCGCTGGGCTTGGTCCGCCAAGAAGGAGGAAGTGCAGACAAAACGCGGAAAATTAATTTGATATAAATCACACTGCGCATCCAAAAGCGCCCGAAAATCCTGATGCGGGCGATAGGGACGCACCAGCATGGAACTCCCCCCTTCCCGTCTTGTCATTGTATTGTACACGTTCCCCGAAAGAACCCCGTGCGGTCTATGACGATTTTTCATCCCGCGGCTGCCGGGAATTGCCGCGGTCACGCCAATACCGTTCGGAATAATGGGCCATCACATCGGCCCCGTCAAAAAGCGACTCTTCGGCACAGGCGGTCTCTAGCCCCGGTCCCCGCAAGTACCATTCGCCATGGTCGGGATAGATCACCACATCCGTTTGGGAAAAATGTCGCCACCCTTCCACGTCGAAGACCACCAGGCCGTCCGGTCCCGCTTCAAAGGCCAATGCCAACCGACTGCCGGACGGCTTCGCCACCACATCCCCGGCCACCAAGGGAATCGACCGCTCCCCGATTCTTAAGGTGCCTGAGCCCTCCCATACGAGATAGCATTCATCCACGTCCGAATGGGCATGATTCCGATTGGCAACACCCCCCGGCTTTATCCGGTAGGTTTGCACCGCCAATCGGTCGGACCCGAGCATGCCGCCTAAATAGACAAAGTCTGCCGTCGGCGTTTTTTTGACCGACTTTAACAACATCGGATGGCGCCCCGAATCCCAAGGCCGGACCATCGGTGGAGTCCAACCGTCAACCCAGCCGGACGGCGAACCTTGGACAAATGCCGACCATTCGGCCAGTAACGTTTCCACTGCCTCTTGCCCGGTTAGGCGCCAAATCCCCAGACGACGGGTATAAAACGAAAATTGACGGGTCAACCATTCTTCCGCCGCCGCCGTCAAAGGAGGTACCCAAGCTATGACCGGCGAAGGATGGACCCCGGCAACCGCACGGGAAAGGGTTTGCCGTATCCAATCCGCCATGAGGCGCCATTGGGTCCGCGGATTGCCGGCCGGCAGATCGCCGACGCCCCCTTGCCAGCTTTCCGGGAAAAACAGCGGCCAAGCCCAATCGACTCGAATCACACCCTGTCCGCCGACAGCGGCGGAAAATTCGCCCACCAGCCCGACTTCGGTCGGCGACGCCGCCGTGCCGAACACTAACGCGCCATCCACCTGATCGCCCCCTCCCCTCTATATTACGAACTGAAAAAAACCCCTGCCAGAGGCAGGGGCTTTTCCCGACCGACACGCCGACGGTCGTTTACCGGGAGGCCGACCGACGAGTCATCGCCAAGTAGACGATGCCGGCCACCACAAAGCTGACATAATAGGAAATATCCCCTAGCTGCGGATATTTGAGGGCAATCGGTCCTTGATAGAGTGACTGGTTAAAGAACGGGATAGAAGCGATTACCCCAATTAACCACGCCCAAAATCCGCGGCCGAGGATCCGTCGGGGATCGTAAAAAATCGCGGTCGTATAACGTCCCCGATGCACCACAAAGAAATCGACGAGAACGATGGCGGTCCACGGCGCCAACCAATAACCCAGTAAAAACAAGAAGTTTTCGAAGCTCAGATAATAGGACGTCCGCCCAATCCAAGCGACCACGCCCCCGACCAGCCCGACCAGAATCGCGGCCACCCAACGCTTTAAGGGTACATTAATGACCAACGCCGATAGGGAACTCGAATAGATATTGAGGACATTGGCGGTAATGGTTCCAATAATTACGGCCACCAACGTCAGTCCCACCAACCAATGCGGCTGGATCCCGGTCAAAAGATTGATGGGATTGGTCCCGGCCGCCGCCTGCGGAAAGATGGTCGCTAAGGCCACCCCCACCAACTCGAGCCAGAATGCGGCAATAAAATTGGAGCTGGAGGCATTGAAAAATACCACCCCGGGTTTCGTCTGATTCGGCAAATACCGGGTATAATCCGACCCGTAAACTGTCCAGCCCAATAAATACGAGAAGGCCAGTCCTATCGCCTCAATGAAACTGCCACTTAACCCGCTGTACTGTCCCAATGGCGATTTGGCGTTAAACGGCAGGTGATATTGGGCATGCGCAAACGCGAAGACGGATACGGCCAAAAATATCAGCGTAAGAATACCGGCCATAACCCGTTCCACCGCATGAATCATGTTATAGCCGAATACCGCCACAATCACTTGAACCAGTACCATGACGACCAACCCGATCCAAAAAGGCGCATGAAACAAACTGGTAAAGGCGAATGTGCCCAATACCGTATTTACGGCAAACCACATGGCCCCGGAAATCAGGTTTAGCGCCCCGGGCACAAAATTACCGAAAAAGCCGAACGCCGCCCGCGAATGAACCAATTGCGGAACGCCGAGTCGCGGGCCGAACGTGGACACCAGGCCTAACACGGTCGCGCCCAAAAGATTACCGATTAAAAGTCCGATGGCGGCTTGCCAAAAATTCAATCCGAAAAGGGCGACCGCCGCAACCCCGGTCGTGAGGGTGGCGAGTTCCACGTTGGCACCAAACCACAGCGTAAATACCGAAAAAGGTTTCCCATGCCGCTCGCTGTCGGGAATATGCTCAATCCCAATGGGCTCGATTTGGGCAATTTCATCCCCATAATGCGGGGTGACTTCACTGGCCATAGTTGCCTCCTTTGTGCTATGCCACTACCGCGGAAGACTGCTCCCACCGTTTAGTGAACATTCAACATGAATTTATCGCATTTTGTTCGGAAAATCTACCCCGACTGCCGATGACCATAGTCTTTCGCTCTTTCGCGAGAAGATTACAATAGAATGGAGCTCGGATAATCTGAGAAGGGGCGAAGCGATTGAACACCAGTATTTTTCGGGAATATGATATCCGTGCGGTGGTGGATGTCGATTTAACGGACGAGGAAGTGACCACTCTGGGTCAGGCCTTCGGCACCTTCCTGCGGGACCGTCAAGTGACCAGTGCGGTGCTAGGCTGGGACAGTCGGGCGTCCTCACCCCGATGGCGCGACCGGATGACGGAGGGTCTCATCAAAACCGGTATCCATGTGATCGACATTGGACAAGTGACCACCCCCATCTTTTATTTTGCCCGCATCCATTTCGATCAACCGGCCGGGGTCATGATCACCGCCAGCCATAATCCCGCCGAGTTTAACGGGTTTAAATTGGCTTATGGACCCGCCACCATCTACGGTGAGGATATCCAAGAAGTCCGGCGCATCATGGAACGCGGCGAGTTTGCGGAAGGCCGCGGTTCCCGTACCGAGGCCAACCCGGTGCCCGCCTATCTGACCATGTTGAAAGAAAAAATCCGGCTCGGGCCGCGCCGCCCCAAGGTCGTAGTCGATTGCGGCAACGGAACGCCGAGTTTATTTGCCCAGGACGTTATGAAGGCCTTTGGAGTCGAGGCGATTCCGCTTTATTGCACGCCCGACCCGACGTTTCCTCACCATCATCCGGATCCCGTGGTCGCGAAAAACTTAACCGATTTAATTGCCGCGGTGAAGCGAGAAGGGGCCGACTTAGGAGTCGCATTTGACGGTGACGGGGATCGCATCGGAGTCGTGGACGAGACAGGCGAGATTATCTGGGGTGACCGGTTAATGGTGCTCTATTGGCGAGAAATCGCGCCCAAGTATCCCGGCACGCCGGCCATTATCGAAGTCAAGTGTTCCCAGACCCTTTATGACGAAGTGGCCCGACTCGGTGCCAAGCCGTTATTTTATAAAACCGGCCATTCCTTGATTAAGGCCAAGATGCGGGAAATGGGCGCCGTATTCACCGGGGAAATGAGCGGGCATATGTTTTTTGCCGATGAATACTACGGATATGACGATGCGTTTTACGCGGCGGGTCGGCTATTCCGTATTCTCTCCGAAACCGATGCCCCGTTATCCCGGTTATTGGCCGACGTTCCGCATCTGCCGGCAACGCCGGAAATCCGCATCGACTGTCCCGACGAACAAAAAATGGCCGTGGTCGCCAGTCTTCAAAAAACCTATCAGGCCCGTTCAGACGTCTCGGTTATCGACGTCGACGGCCTGCGAGTCGTCTTTCCCTATGGCTGGGGCCTTATTCGGGCATCCAATACGCAACCGGCCTTAGTGGCCCGAGCGGAAGCCGACACCGAAGAGCATTTAAAAATGATTACCGAGGATTTTGATCAAGCCCTCCGGCAATTCCCCTTCGTGCCGCCGGTTGATTGGTCCGGCGAATAAGTTCCCGTAAAAATCCCCGGAACCCCCGGGGATTTTTTATTGACCCATCCCATCACAGGATGTGATAGCCGCCATGCCAAACCGCGATACCCCCTGTAGCACCCTATTTTTCCCGGGATGCGTTATACCGTCTTCTTTTATCAGGATTTTTCTGTTGATTGGTATTTTCGCAATTTATTCTTTATAATTTGAACATCGATTCAATAAATACAAAAACAATTTGTCGGGGTGAGGGTTCCCATGTTGCCGCTCTATCCCTTGGGCCCGGTCGATTGGCTGACCACCCAATCCCTTTACCATACCTTGCCGTTGTTGAACGAAGAAGGCATTGTCCTCTGTTGGCCCCGGACTCCTTATGTTTCTCTGGGGTGTCATCAAGACTGGGCCGATGTCAATCCCGAGTGCGGATTGCCCATCATGCGACGACGGGTGGGCGGGTCGTTGGTCTACCTGGACGCCCAGCAAGTGTTTTACCAAATTGTCGTGTCTCCGTCGCGCCTTTCCCGCCTTTCCCATCCGACAGACTGGTATCGCTGGGCATTAGACCCGGTCGTCGCCCTCTTGCGTTCCTGGGGGCTGAAGGCCGAGCATCATGCTCCGGCCGATATCTGGGTCGGATCGCGGAAAATTTCGGGTAATGCCGGTGGCACCCTAGACGATAAAATAGTGGTCGTCGGGAACATTTTGCTCGATTTCCCGGTAGCTACCATGGTTCGCGCGCGTTATGCCCCCACCCCGCAATTTGCCCAGGCATTCGAAGATACGCTGACCCGCTCCGTCGTCACGCTAAAGGCCCTCCGACCGGCCCTGGCCGACCCCGAGACCGTGCAAGCGGCGTTGGCGCGCCAATTCCAAGACATCTGGCGCGCCACGGTAAAGCCCTTTCCCTGGGCCCGGTGGGATGTGTCTTTACAAAAAACCGGCCGTGAGTTGATTGACCCCGGCTGGCTTATCCAATCCGGGCGACCACGTCCCTTTTATGAAGTCAAAGTCCAAGAAGGCCGGTACTTGAGGGCTCCGAAGGATCCCCGGTTTCATCACTTGACCGTCGAATATGAAACGGCTCGGGGGGCCATCACCCGCATCTGGGGATGGCCGGACGATCCCCTGCCGTTACCCCTTAGCCGAGAACAGCTTCAGATGTGGCCCGTCGTCTCACCGGGGATCGAATGGTTACGACAGTTAGTGGATTTACCCCAACGGTCTCCCCACTCGTCGACGCTCTTTTCCCATTAAATCTTGAAGAAAGTTGGTGATTTATGTGGCAACCGAACCGCGTATTCATTGGCTGGTCCCCGACGATCGGCATTTTGACCGCCACCATCAATGGATTCAACCCCGAGAAACGTTATGGGCAATCGGTGTGACCGATTATACCCAAGACACCGCCGGCGATATTCTCTATATCGCCTTGCCCGCGCCGGGCACCAGGTTAGAAGAAGGGCGCCCCTTTGGCAGCATCGAATCCGGCAAATGGGTCGGTCAACTGTACGCGCCCTTTAACGGCATTGTGATCGCGTCCAATGAACCATTAATCGAATCCCCGCATTTACTCAATCAAGATCCGTATGGCCAATGGCTGATATTAGCGAGCCCCGATCCCGAAGCGCCATTGCCCCCTTGGTTATCGGCCGACGAATATCGACAACAATTGGCCCTATTGGAGGAATCCCGATGAGCGCCCCGGCTTGGCGGGTGCTGGATTTCGGCCCCCTCCCGGCCTGGCAACAAATGGCTTTAGATGCGGTGATCATTCGTGCACGAGCCGAAGACCGCGTGCCGAATACGCTTCGGTTTATGGAGTTTTCTCCGCACACCGCGCTTATCGGTTACCACCAGGCGGTTGATCTGGAAATTCACCGGGATACCGCCCTGAAGTTGGGCGTGGAAATTAATCGGCGGATGACCGGCGGCGGTGCCGTGTATATTGACCAGCGGCAATTAGGGTGGGAATTCTGTCTGAAATTCCCTGACCCTCACATCCGCCCGGATGCCCTTTACCCGGCGTTAGCCTCGGTGGTCATCAATACCTTGCGGCAATGGCATATCTCCGCCGAATTTCGCCCGGTTAACGATGTGGAAGTGCAGGGGCGAAAAATTTCCGGGACAGGGGGAACGGAATATCAAGGAGCTATCATCTACCAGGGAACCCTCCTACGAGACTTTGACATCGAGACCATGATAGAGGTCCTGCGACTCCCGGTGGAAAAACTCTCGGACAAAGTGGCCCAATCTTTCCGGCAACGATTGGTCACGATGAAAGAACTCCTAGGCGAAGCTCCGCCGTTGTCCGCGTTAAAAACCGCCATCATGCGTGCCGTCGAAGAAATCTTCGACGTATCGCTGGTGATAGGCGATCTGACCCCCGCCGAGCAAATGGAATGGCAAGCCACAAAAGAAAGTTACCGTTCGCCGACCTGGATTGACCGGCGATTAGCCGACAGCCACCACGTAGGGCTTCGCCAACTGGCTTATAAAGCACCCGGGGGGCTCATTCGGATTCATGCCTCCGTCGAACCGGAACGCCGCCGGCTTCGCTATGTCTTTATTACCGGCGACTTCTTTGTGCAACCGGACCGAGCCGTCCTTGATCTGGAATCTCTCTTAAAAGAAGCGCCGCTCTCGCCGGCAGCTATCGAAGAGCGGATCGCCGCCCATTATCGAACGGGCGTCCAATATTTAGGCGTGAGCCCTCAGGATTGGTTGCACGCGTTGTCTCCCCTATGGCAGGATTCCCTAGTTTAAAGGAAATGAGGTGTATGTTTTATGGCCCATCCACTACCCTCCCCGTCTGACGATATTGAGCTCCGTCCCCCTTCCGACGATCCGCGGCAAAGTCCGGAATATGTCATGACCTCGTTGGCCGGGGCAATGACCTTGGGCATTGAAAAGGGCAAGTTCGCCCGGCCGGAAATCGTATTGACCGGCCTCAACATCCTGACCACTTATCCCCAAAATTGTGTCGCCAACTGCTCCTATTGCGGCGTGTCCCGCGAACGCCGCACCCCCCGTGAGGAAACCACGTTTATTCGAGTGAAATGGCCCATTGTGGCGGTGGACGAGTTAATCGAGCGCACCAACTCGGTACCGCATCAGATGAGACGGTTATGCGTCGGCATGTTGGCCAATCGGCCCTCCTACCAACACTCGTTGGAAATCATCCGCCAATTTCGCGAAAGAACGCCCCTCCTCATCTCCGGATTAATCACGGCGTCCTTAATCCACAGCCGCCATGACTTGGAGCAGATTCGCGATGCCGGAGCCGACCGGGTAGACATTGCCATCGACGCGGCCACGCCCGAACTGTTTGAGCAACATCGAGGGCGCCCGGTCAAAGGTCCTCATCGTTGGGAACACTTTTGGTGGGTGACCGAACTGGCGACCACGGTCTTCCCGCCGGGTACGGTCGGGATTCATCTTGTCGCCGGACTTGGCGAAACCGAGCAGGAATTTTTAAGCGCATGTCAACGCGCCCAAGATATGGGAGTGGTCACCCATGTATTCTCCTTCAATCCGGAACCGTCGACGCTGCTCGGCGATTACCCTCAGCCGCCCATAGGACATTACCGGCGGATTCAGCTCGGCCGCTATTTAATTAATGAACTGGGGGTCAACGTCGCCCACTTCCGATTTAACCAGGCCGGCCAAGTCGCCAGCTATCAAGTGGACCCCGATTGGCTAGACCGCATCATCGAGTCGGGGAGGCCCTTCATGACGTCCGGTTGCCCGGATGAAACCGGGGAGACGGCGTGTAATCGCCCCTATGGGAACGGCCGCCCCAGCGAGAAAATCCGCAATTTTCCCTTTGCCCCGACGGCCGACGATATTCGGGACATCCGGGAACAACTGTGGAGCGATTGGGCAGGCGACACCGATGCGTAACTGGCGGGAGGAAAGCCTCCCCCTCCTCTTGGAGGAAGCCGAAGCCCTCTCCCGCGTCCATTTTCCCCAAGAACTGCTGGTTTCGGCCCCCAGTCAGAAACAATATGACGTCGCTCACTATCAAAACCAGCGCCAAGCCTTTCAGACCTTAAGCGTCACCGGATCGCATTGCGCGTTGAATTGTGATCACTGTGGAACCAAAGTGCTCGAGGGGATGCGGGTGGCGTCTTCGCGCACCCGTTTTCAACAAGCGGTCGTCGAATTGCCGCAAAACGGTGCAGAAGGCGTCTTGATCAGTGGAGGGTGCCTTGACGACGGCTCGGTTCCGCTCGACCGTTTTTTGGACCAAATCGCCGATTTGAAAGCCCAAGGCTTGACCGTGTTAGTGCATACCGGTCTCGTCCGACCGGAAATTGCCCGCGGACTCAAGGCAGCCGGCGTCGATCAGGTCCTGCTGGACATTATTGGCGATAACCAAACCATTCGCGACGTCTATCATCTCGACAAAACGGTCGACGACTATCGGCGCGCCCTGAGTCTCTTGCAGACACACGGTCTCTATGCGGTACCGCATATTGTGGTAGGCCTCCACTATGGGGCGCTACGGGGGGAATTCGAAGCCCTTCGCATGATTTCCGAAGAAGGAGCCAACCAATTGGTCGTGGTGGTACTGACCGGACTACCCGGTACGCCTATGGCTCGTGTGCCGTCCGTGTCGGGTGACGATGTGGCCCGTGTGTTAGCCGCCGCCCGTCTTATGATGCCGACCATGCCGCTTTCGTTAGGATGCGCGAAACCGCCGGGACCGGAAAAACGGGCCATGGAGCGCTACGCCGTGGATGTCGGCGTTCAGAGTCTCGCCTATCCTTTGGCCGAGACGATCGACTATGCGACGGCCAAAGGCTATCAGATCCGCTTTCATGAGAAGTGTTGTTCCCTTCTGACGGGATAAATCGTGCCCAAAAAGGAGGGTTTTGTCGTTCGGACACGAATCGGTTCATAGGAGGAACGTCATGAACCGATGGTGGTGGCGGGGAGCCCGCTGGGCCGGCTGGATCTTTATAGCATATTGGACCCTGACGGTCAGCCTCTATCTCGGGGCCCGCGGGCTCTTCCCCGCCCGACCGGTCGACCTGTCTTGGCCGGTGCGGCTGGTGGGGTTTCTGGTGTCCTTCGGCTTCTGGCTCAGGGATCCCCGCATCCGCCCGATGGCTCGCATCGCCGGTGTCGCCAGCATTGCCGCCCTCAGTCCCTGGGCCGGGTTGTGCGGACTCGTGGGGCTCGGCGGCTGGATGTTGCGCCAACGGTCTCTTCAAGGCACCGCCGTCGGCTATCGCTGGATTCCCCTTTTGCCCCTTCGGCTCCCGCTACCCGATCGCTTCTTACATATGCATGTGGTCGGTCCCACAGGGTCCGGCAAATCCTCCTCGGTGTTGATGCCTTTAATCGCGCAAGATGTCAAAGCCGGTTATGGGCTTTTATTGTTGGATCCCAAGGGCGATTTGGCCTGGTCCGCCTATCACGCGGCGCTGGCGCACCGACGAGCCGTCATCTGGTTGAATCCCCAAGCGAACGACTGCCCGCACTTTAATCCTTTGGCGGGTCCCGCCGCCGCGGCGGCTGAGGGGCTCAACTGGGCCCTGAATCGGATCAGCCAGGCCGGCCATCCCTATTATGCGGTGACGAGCCGTATTTGGCTGACCCACAGTGTCACGGTGATTAAACACCAGCAGGGGGAGTCGGCCGATATCGGCACGTTATTGACGTTTTTACGGCAAGACACGTTGCAGAAACGCTGGGCCGACAATACCCCGGACCCGGCCGCCCAAAGTTTTTTTGCCGAGGTCACCCGGGCCAAGAGTCCCGATGCCCATCGGGACCGCCAAGGCCTCATTCATCGGTTAGAATTGCTCTGGGCCAATCCCCATCTCCGACGATTATTCAGTGTTCCCGCCGATTTCACCTGGGACGACGTGCTCAGCCAATCCACGGTGGTGCTCTGTCCGGTGTCGTTAGCCGAATTTGGCGCGTCAGCGACCGTGCTGGGTACGCTCATCTGGCATAGTCTGGCGCAAGCCGCCTATCGGCGGGCGCCTGGCCTCGCCCATCCCCCTTATTTTCTCTATATCGATGAATTTCAAGAATTTGTCACCCCGGACCTCGGCCACTTTCTGGCACTTGCTCGTGGCTATCGAGTCGGTATGACGTTAGCGCATCAGACGCTCGGACAGCTCACGCCGGATATCCAAGCGGCCGTATTGGCCAACGCCCGTCAACGCATTTGGTTATCCGGACTCGCGGTGGACGATTATGCGACCTTGTCCCGGATAGTCATGCCCCATCAGCTCCCCGAAGATTTCCGTTATTGGCCGCAAGGACGAGCCGTCGCTCATTTAACCGTCCAGGGACGTATGAGGCCTCCAAAAACCGTGCGCCTGCCCTGGATGCGGCTAGAAAGCCCCCCGGCGCCATGACGCCCGATTGGCAAGACACCCTGACGGAGCTGGGCTACCTGAGTGTGGCGCAATTAGCTCAATGGTTTGGGCTGACCCTGTCGGACATCGAACCGTCGTCCTATATTCTCTACCAAGACGCCCTGTGGTTACCGGAACGGTTTGGTCAGGGCCGCCACCGCCGCCATCGAGAGGCCACCACCGAGGCCTTTTTGACGTTATCCCCCCACATCCAAAGCTGGCAGAAATCCGCCCAAAAGAGCGCCCCGATTCCCGACGGGGTGTTAACCGTCCCCGACGATTCCCACCAATATTGGGTAGAAATCGACACCGGCAGCGAAAGCGTACGCCAATGGCGCGATAAACTGGCTCAATACCAGGGGATTTCCACGACCGTCCGATTACTGGTGATTGCGGTGGGAGGCCAAAGGCGGCTAGAACGTCTCCATCGCTGGCTCTTGCAGGACAGTCCGATTGCCTGGACGCTCGTATCCCTGACCGATTTGGGACCGCCCCCTTGGCCCTTTCATACTCCCCAGCGGCCTCCTCTTGTCTCCAATCCCCCTCCACGAGAAGTGGTTTACGAATTTCAAGGCCATCCCGTTTCGTCCGACGAAGCCGAGGCCGGGCTGGCGTCCGGCCGCTTTCGCCGGGGAGCCCGTCAAATTCACCATCGGAAAGACGTCATTCAACTGCTTTAAATCCCGGCGGCACGAGCGACAAACGCATACAATTTTTTACACACGCCCCAGAACTCTTTTCCAAGTTGTGGTGTCCAGCGTATTATAATAGGAAGAAGGTGTCGAGACGGAGGGAGTTTCGGGTGGAAATTAAGGGGGATCGCCGCGGATTACGACTGATTGCTGAAGGTTTTGAGTCTGACGCCGCACTTATTGACGATTTGCGCCGGACCTTAAATGACCGGGCGGCATTTCTTGGGCGGGCCGAACTATTGGTGGAGGTTGACCGCTTGCCTTTGACGGGGGGACTTTTTCAGCAAATCGCCGATGTTTTTCAGGACTTTCCCAATCTCCAGTTGCGAGGCGTCCATCAACGGGACGCCAGTAACGGCTTGATTCCCTGGGATGGCCGGGAAAAGGCCGGAGAGCGGTTGAGCGCCCCTCCGAAGGTCGTCCGACAAACCCTCCGCTCGGGTCAGCGCCTGGTCCATGCCGGAGACGTGATTATTGTCGGGGATGTCAATCCCGGTGCCACGGTCATTGCCGGCGGTGACGTGATGGTATTCGGTTGGCTACGGGGAATCGTCCATGCCGGTCAACCCGACGATGTCAGTCGGGGGGTATTTGCCTTACGCTTCGATCCGGCTCAAATTCGCATCGGGCCGATTTTGGCTATCGGCGATTCGGAAAGCCGGGGCGAGCCCGAACAAGCCGTGGTTGAGGAAGGTCAGGTGGTCGTCCGTCCCTGGACCGATGTCCGTTTGCCCGACATTGTCACCCACGCCCCGACCGCTTGGCGTTCATCTACCGCCACGCCCTCCTAACATCCGCCGGAAGGAGGGCGTCGGACCCATGGCCAAATACCGTCATAGCAAAATTAAACGCCAACACCATGTCCTCGAGGCACTGGAAGACGGATTGGCCCAAATTGCCGCCTTAGATATCGTCGACGGCATTATTCCCGGCATGATTAAACCGAAAAGTGGCGGATCCACGGGGTTTAGTTTTCAATATCGGACGCCAAGCGGCTTGAAGTTAATTGGCCGATCCGGTGGGGCCGCCCAAGAAGTGTTTGTGATTACCCAAAATCCGGACGCGGTCATTCAATTTTTAGTGGCCTCGGGCCTGATTGAAGGCCCGCCGTCTTAAGTTCCCCGGCGTAAAAGGGGTCGGATGAACGCGGCCGATAAGGCTAACCCCAAACTAATGGCCCCGGCCGCCAACAATGCCGTTAACCCGGATTGTAGGCCCGCCGGAAAATGGCCCCTTAAAAAAGACACCATGCTTTGGTAGGCCAGTTCCCCCGGCACGTAAACGACAATGGCCGGCACCACAAACACCGGGCTCGGTTCCCGTTCCCAGGTGGCCGCGATTTCGCCTAATGTCCCCACGACCAACGCGCCGATGAAATCCATCAACAGGCCCGAACCGGGAATACGGTGGACCAAACTCGCCACGGCCCAAGAAACCGCCCCAATGATACCCGACAACAATAAGGCGCGACGTGACACCTGATATAAAAGGCCGAAAGCCACGGCGGTCAACCCGGCTAAGAGCAAATCTTTCATGAAGTCCAGCGTCCCCCCAGCGCCAAATAAAGATATAACGGCAAGGACGCACCGGCCGCTATGGCCCCGGCAGACAGCATCGCCTCCAACATCCGAGCCGCCGCCGATAAGAGGTCGCCTTGAATTCCGTCACGCACCGCCGTGGTCATGAGGAGTCCAGGCGTCAATACCATAATGCCCCCGACAACGATCGCCCCGGGATGAGGCCACCCTAAACTGGCGGCGCCCAACGCGGGGAGCACCGCCAGTAACGCTGCCAATAAATCCGAGATACCGCCTACCACCCGGGTCCCAAACCGCCCTTGTCGCACCCATTGCGCTAAAGCCCCGGACACCAGCGCCGGTAGGGCATCCGCCGGTTGCCCGCCCATTAACTGGCTTAAAATCGCCGCCCCGACAGCGGCAAATCCCAAATGCATCCAACGCGGATAACGGCGAAACGTTTTAGCGGTTTCCACCCGCCGGGATAGCTCTTCCAACGGCATCGGGTGCTCCGCCACATCCCGCGAAATTTGGTTTATGGCCGCCAAGACCGCTAAATTGACCGACCGCCGATGGATCCGGCGCACGAGGGTAATACCGTCCGGACCGTGTAAGAAAAGTCCGGTGGGTAAAACCATCACCTCGACCGGATGAATGGCATAACTCTGCGCCAAGCGCTGCATGGTATCTTCCACCCGAAAGGCTTCCGCCCCACTGGCCAGAAGCGCCATCCCGGCTTCAGCGATCGCTTCCAGAACGTTGAGGACGGGGCGCTCGCGGGGGGTCGACGTCGGCATGCTCGGTAGCCTCCTCCCTGCGACGAAACACCCACAACAGCGACAAAACGAATCCGATAGCGGTTGCAAAGGGGATAGCCAGAAGATCTGCCCAAATATAGTGCCAGCCTCGCCCCAAAAGATAGCGATAAATGGCGGTTTGGACAACGGCCCCGAAAGCGGTCACCACATTATATTCACCCATCCCGCGCCAACTAGGCGGTTGCCGAAAGGTGAGCCGGGCGTTGAGAAGATAGTTGGTGACAATCGACGCTTCCACGGCGATTAAATACGTTAGGGTCGGAAAATGGGGTAGGAGCCAGCGCGCTATCGTCAACACGACAATGTTGACAGCTACCCCGCTCGCTCCCACAATCCCGTAAAATATGATCTTTCGTAACATGGTTACGGCCGTAGCCGCTCCTCGGCCGGCTGTCGGCCTTTGCCCAGCGATTCCGCACGCATCTTGGCCACCATCCACAAAGCCTCCATAAAGATGCTGGCCGACATTTTGCTTTGCCCTTCGCGCCGTTCTTCAAAAATAATGGGCATTTCCACCACGGTAAACCCGGCTTGGACTGCCCGATAAGTCATTTCAATTTGGAACCCATAGCCCGACGACTGGATTTGATCGAGATCTAAATGTTCAAGGACCGTCCGTCGGAAACACTTAAATCCCCCGGTCACATCCTTCAAGCCTAGACCTAGGAGGATTGACGCATATAGACTGCCCCCCCGGGAGATCAGACGACGGTACCAGGGCCAATTGGTGGCCCCTCCCCCGTTGACGTAACGCGACCCGAGAACCACGTCAGCTCCCGTTTTTTGCATCGTCTCAATAAATTTCGGTAGGTATTGGGGATTATGCGAAAAATCGGCATCCATTTCGAAAAGATATTCATAACCCCGGCTCAAGCCATAACGAAATCCGGTCAGATAGGCTGTAGCCAAACCCAATTTGCCTTGACGGTGAATGACCTCCACCCGGCCAGGAAATTCTTCTTTAAGTCGGTCTGCCAACAGCCCGGTCCCGTCCGGCGAGCCGTCATCAATCACCAAAATGTCAAACATGGCCCCCTGATCCAATATAGCGTGAACCATCGGTGCCAAATTGCCCAACTCGTTGTAAGTTGGCAAAATCACCAAGGCTTTCACGATTCCAGAGCCTCCTCCGACAACCTCAGGCAATCCAATGCCATGTGGCAAAGGTGACGAAAAACACGACTTGCAACATCGGCAATACGAACCCTAGAAAACGTCGCCAACTTTCCCGTTCCGCCAGCATCGCCAACGTCACAAACATCGGGAAAATCACCAACACTAACCGGGACATACTGAGCAAAGGACTTTCTCCCGATGCCACCGGCGCGCTCACATCGACCAACCACAAGACCGCCCAGTAAACGAGCCAATCCCACGGTAATCGATGCTTCAGCCCATAAACCCACAAAAGGCCTGCCGATATGGCAGCCAACAAATCTATCATACTGAGTACGGCGCTCGGTTGCAATGGACTGCCATTCCAGATCGTGCGTACTGCCCAAAAAAAACCCAGCACGGGCCAAGTGATATGCCGACCCCAATAGGCTTGCGCCTGCATAAAAGCCAACGGCGTACCGAAGTCAATCCATTGATAGGTCATGAACGCCGCCAACCCGAGTCCAATAGGCAATACGCCCAATATTTTCCATCGCCAACGCCAACCGAAGTGTTGATAGTATACCACGAAAAAGGCGAGGGCCAAAAAGAGTCCCTCGTTGCGAGTTAACGTGGCCAACATCCCAAAAATCCCGGCGGCTACAAACCGGCGCCGTTTCAGCGCCAAAAAAGTTGCGGTACTGAGCCACAAAAAGAGGGATTCGGTATACGCCGCCGACAAAAAAAAGGCACTGGGAAATATCAGCGCCAGCCATACGGCACGCCGGGCCAAGGTGTCGTCAAAAGTTTCCCGGACAAGATAATATAACGTAAAAACGAATAACAAGAGGCTCACATTGGCCACGAAAACGGCGCTGGCATCATAACCGAGCCGAAAAACGAGATGGCCGGCCGCAATTAATAAGGGATAGAGCGGGAAAAAGGCTAACGCCTGCGTCCAATACCCGTGTTGGGCGATTTGGGTATACCAAATCCCGTCCCAACGCACCCACATCAGAATCCAAGGGGAGCTACTCGTATTAAACGTCGGCGAGAGATATTGCCACGGCAATAATGCCAACGCCACCCAGCCGGCCAGAAGTAAACCTACCCGGGTCCAAAGCAAGGTTTCGACAATTTCCCGGCCGGCTTCCGAACCGGGCCACCACGCTTGAAGCCATGTACGTATCCGATGCATACCTAGATGGACGGCTGGGGCGATAATCCAACCTGCTTTTCTAAAATCAGGCCGCGCCATTCGTTAAGGACCGGTAAAGCTGCCGCTTCCTTCAATTTATCGGCCTGGGGCCGAGGCAACCCAAATCGCAGAGTTTTGACACCCCACGCACGGGCTTCAACCCACAAATATTCTAACAAGGCTTTTAGATGCGTGCCCATCGACCGCATATAGTGCACGGTTAAATCGCGATCATTGATGGCATAGAGGGCCAACGTATCGACGGCCTGGCCGACCTCTTGCGGCGCGACTAACGCCCCGCCCGCCTCCAATCGTCCCCAAATGTCGTCCAACGTTAACGATTGGGGAATCCAGGGATCCGGCATGGCCCATAAATCTCGGGGATGTTGTTCGTAAAACGCCTCAATCCGTTGCCGATCAATCGCCCAGGCCGGGCCGGCCACCTCATTGCCGTAGGGAGGGCCTTGGAAGCCCTCAAAGGTCCCGACGACCCATTCTTCGACCACCCGAAACCCTAAGCCTTCCCAAATACTTCGGGACGCATCATTGCCGCGGGGTACCAACGCGCGAATCACCGTCGCCCCCAACCGCTCGGCCTCGGCCACCTGAAAGGCCGCAAATTCCTCCCCCACCCCTTTACCTTGGACATCCGGGCGAATGCGCATGCCCCCTAGGTAAGCCTCATGGGGTTTCGGAAGGGCAATGACGGACAACCCGACCAGCTGGTCGTCATCATTGGCCAAATAGATTCCACCGGTTTTATATGTAAGATACCGAGGAAATTCGTGCACCAAATAGTCGTCCACAAACTGACCCAAAAATTGCTCAATCCGCGCCTGATCCTCCGCGGCGGCTCGGACATACCGTAACAACCAAGGCCCTCCCCCATTGCAACATGGACACATTGTAACGTCAAAGGACAGCAACTTCAACTTTAAGGGAGCCGGCTAAGGCTGCTGCGGCACCAAATGATTCAGTTGACGAATATATAGGGCCAATTCCGTCGCCTGCTGGCTGGTCAGTATCCCCGGGTCCGACGCGGGCATATGCGTTTGGATGAAGGTCGCCAAAGCGGTGGTAGTAGGGTACGTTGTCGTCACGCTCCCGTCATTCAAGACCGGAGCGTTTCCCGCACCATTGCCGCCAGGGCCATGACACGTCTCACACATTTGCTGGAATAACACGGCCCCCGCCTGCGCTTCTTGGAGCTGACTGGTCGTTGCCGCCGTTTGATGATCATGATACCCCAACGCCCCGGCACTTAATACCGCTACAACCCCCACTCCGAGGCCGATCCAGTGTTTGACCGCCATTTACTTACAGCCTCCTCCAGCCCCGGAACCTTTTTGGGTACTGGCTTCAAGGTTATCCGTCCATCCACTGGACAGCCAGTGCAAATATAAATTCAGATCGACCAATCGGGGATCGCTGACCGAAAGGGGTTTGCCGCCCATCGATTTAATGCAATGGTTAATCTGCCCGTCAAGCGTTTTAACTTGACCATTGACCACTTTGGGAAACCCGGCCGCCGCCCCTAACAGCGACGGCACAATAATGCCGTTTTGATATGTGGTCAAGGTGCCGCCGCCCACATGGCACGAATCACACGAAAGGCCGGTCGGTGAAAGGCTATGCCCCATAAAGAGAGCCTCGCCTTTTTGGATATCTTGGCCTAAAACCCCGGAGGGAATCGGGATATTCGGCGCATGCATTTCATTTTTCAACAACAAATCCGCAGTCGGCAGGGCAAACATTTGGCCGTTCTCATCAGGCTGATAGAGGGTTTGTCCTATCACAATCGGAAAGTCCGCCGCCAAGGTCCCCGACAAAAACCGGCTACCCAGCTCCTGCCCGGTCGTCGGGTTCAAGGCATACAAAAATCCGGCACTGTCCCCGACATAAAGGGCACTGGAGGTTACGGCGGCCGATTCGGAAATCCCTCCGGCGGCTTTGAACGCCCACTTAATCTGACCGGTGTGGGCATTGACCGCGTATTCTTTGTCCGTCACGGGACTGCCGACATACACCGCACCATTGACCACCGTCGGCGCCGACACTTCAATGTCCGTCGGCAATATCCCCGATCCCAATCGCGTCATCCAGTCCAGCCGCCCGCTCGTGGCATTAAAGGCGTACAAAACCGATTGGGGCGCGGTCCAGCTGCCGGTGGTGCCTTCGACATAAACCATGTTGGCGGCATAGGCCAATGAACTGTCGTCCGAGCCGCCAAATACATGCGGCACGGCCGACTGCCAGGCTATTTGCCGGGTCGCGGTATTAATCGCGTAAACCTGATAGGGGTGAGCCCCCGACACATAGAGATACCCGTTGGGCCCCAACACCGGGGACGACATGCTGACATAGGACCCGATATTTAGGGACCAAAGCAACTGGCCGCTCGTCGCATTAAATGCATAGACCGTTCCGTTGCCGTTGGCGGCATAGAGGGTGTTGCCGTTCAATACAAAAGACGGCATGTCTTCCCCCGGGGTGGAAAACTTCCAGACCACATGGCCATTGGCGGCATCCAATGCATAAATCGCGTTGGGTCCGGTCCCGCGAACGATATTGGTGGCGTTCAAGTTATTCTCGTTGGCCAGGTTGTTGCCTTGAAACAGTTGATTGCCGCTCCCGACAAACACCAAGCCGTCCCCCACCACCGGCGTCGTCATCGACATATTGTTCAGCTGCCGACTCCACAAGAGGGTCCCGTTAGCCGCATCTAATGCATAAATGCGGTCATCCTGGGGGTCCGTTAAATTACCGCCGTCCCCGGAAGCGTATATGACCCCATTCGCTATGGAGGCTTGCTGGAGCGGTTCCGGCGCGGTGTAGGTCCAACGGACTTGCCAGTTCGCCACCGACGCCGATTCATCGACCGGATTATTGTTGTCGGTCATCGCATACTTATCGAAACTGGTCGGCCCCACATGGGTTGACGCGGTCGCCACGGTCGTTTGAGTCCCCGAAAAGCCCAACCATACGCCCACCCCGGCAATCACCGGTAACGCCCACAGCCCATAACGCGACACCCAGTTCATGAAACCCCTCCCTGCGGTCGACACAAAACCTCTAGCATTCACTTTAACCGTGTCCATTGGAATTCAGGCTGAAACTTAGCTGAAACTCACCCCGCCGCGCGGCGTGATCCCGTCGGCAAAATTCCCTATAATGGCGAGGATAGTCGAAAAGGGAGGCCGCCAGATGAGACACCGGAGATGGTCGTGGGGGGTCGCGACCGGCATTCTCTTGGGAAGTTTGTTCGGATTCGTGCAGCCAACAGGAGCCACCAGCGCCAAACCGCCCGCGGTGGTACTGGTAGTGCGACCGCAACCACCCGAAGCGTTGGTCCGCAACGTGTTTTTGATTACGACACCCGTGACGCATGGTCTCACGCCGCAAAGCCTCATCATCCGCTATCAAGGCGGGGGCCACCGGCTCACCGTTCGGTTGACGTTAAGTCATCCCGCCACCGGCGAATGGGAGGCACTCTGGGCACCTCCGGCTCCCGGTCGGATGACGGCCGAAGTCGAAGCGGCCCATGGTGTCGTGCTCACCACCAAATCCTATCCGGTGGTCAAACCAAAACCTCAACGGACCGCGCGGATTATCGTCGGTGCGCTCTTTATCGGATTATCCCTATGGTACTGGTGGCGGATGCAGCGATTTTACCGCCGCCGTTAGCTGGGGGTATGGCGCCAAGAATCGCCTACCCGACGAGACTCCTCCGCCAGTTCGGCCAGCCGAATCCAGGCCAGGTAAGCGCCGGCCACCGCCCGACCGCTACCGGTCCCCAGCAACCGGAAAAGCCATAATAGGCGGCGGGGAATATGCGATTCCTGCCGTCCGGGCGATCGCCATAACGAACGGGCCGCCAGAAGGGAGCCTAGCCAAATGGCCTGACATAGCGGCCAATCGAGACCCGGCGGCGACTCGGGCGCTAAAAAACGCCAGCGGTTCATTAAAAATTCACTGATTCGCATACGCACGCGGTAACGGGTCTTCTTGTTATGTGCCCAGGCAAGTCGCACACTCCACCACATAAGCCGCCAAAGTCGGATGCTATTGGGTTTTTGCATGGCCGGTTCCTCCGCCGTGTAAAATCTAAAGCCGTTGGATTTCTTGACGTCCCCTGTCCTGTCACAGCCACGATGTAACCGAACGCCGCGGCGCTGGAAGACCATGAAGCAGTCGGATTGATTTACCGCTTATTAGTTTTCCCGCAGTCGGCCATTTTAGGCATAAGCCAGGGCGGCGGGCAGAAATTCGGGCGCAAGTTCGGTATAATACTGAGTAAGTTAGTCAGATTTAAGAGGAGGTGAAAAAGTGCCTACGACTGATCAGGTATTAGAGGTACTGAAAGAGGTCCATGACCCGGAAATCGGTGTCAATGTCGTTGACCTGGGGTTGATTTATGATGTGGCGATCCAAGACGGACAAGTTCACGTTAAAATGACATTAACCGCACCGGGTTGCCCGATGCACGATACCATTGCCCGCGCGGCTGAAATGGCCATCGAAACCTTGGACGGGGTGGAAAAAGCCCAGGTGGAAATGGTGTGGGATCCGCCGTGGACCCCGGAACGGTTAACCGATGAAGGCCGTCGGCTTTTAGGATTTTAGGCCCGACCCAGTGACTCTCCGCCGTTTTTTGACCGAAAAGGCGGCCGGGGAAATTCGACGATTAAGGATGTCGGTACAATGATCAATCATGGGATGGTATTAGAGGCACTCCGCCACGTCACCGATCCGGAACTTCATTATGATATTGTGACCTTAAACATGGTCCGCAACATCCGGATTGAAGGCGATCGGGTGGCGATTGACGTGGCTTTGACGGTGGCCGGTTGCCCTTTGCATCAAAAAATTGAACAAGATATTCGTAACCAGGTCGGGCAATTGCCGGATGTGAAAGACATTGCCGTGACCCTGGACGTGATGACCGAAGAGGAGCGCCGCACGGCGTTTTCCCGTGCCTTTCAGCAAGCGCAAGCCAAACATCCCGAAGCCGCCGCGCCCCAAAACGCCGGTCCCAAAATCCAGCCCCCGGGATTGGAAATCCCCTGGTCCCCCATGTTGTCCGAGGATCACCCCACCGTGATCATCGGGATTGCCAGCGGCAAAGGCGGGGTCGGTAAATCCACCGTCACCGCCAATTTAGCGGTAGCCCTGACGCGGTTAGGGAAACGGGTGGGCGTCATGGACATGGATATCTACGGCTTTAGTCAGGGACGCTTGTTTGGCGCGGATGGGCCGGCCCGGGCCAATCAAGAACAAAAAGTGATCCCCATGCACGCCCATCAAGTGCATTTGGTCACCATGAGTATGTTTGTTCCGAAAAATCAAGCCGTGGTCTGGCGCGGTCCCATGTTGGGCAAAATGATGCAACAATTCTTTACCGATGTGGCTTGGCCGGAGCTGGATTATTTATTGATTGACTTACCGCCCGGCACCGGCGATGTCGCGTTGGATGTCGCTCAGCGGATTCCCAAAGCGCGGCTGGTTTTGGTCACCACACCCCAACAAGTGGCCACCGAAGTCGCCTACCGGGCCGCCGACGTAGCCCAGCGCGCTCATCAACGCATTATCGGCGTCATCGAAAATATGTCTTTCGTCCCGTTGGCCCACGGAGAACGGTTGGAAGTGTTCGGACATGGCGGCGGCCAAGAGCTGGCCCAAACGCTCGACGTACCGCTATTGGGACAAATTCCCTTGGAGCCGGTCGTGCGGGAAGGCAGCGATCAAGGGACCCCGGTCGTGCTCAGTGCGCCGGAATCCTTGGCGGCCGAAACCTTCCTCCAAATCGCCCAAAAAATGCAAGCGGCGGCCTCGCTTTAGGCCGCCGAGGCGGTTGGCTTTATGGGGTGGACGTCCCCTCCCGGCCATAGCGATCTTCGAGCCGCACCACATCATCCAACTCGGGAGTCGACACTTCAATCACGTCCACGTCCGTAATCGCCGTGAGTCGGTGCCGAGTCGGGGGAGCAATCATGACGGCATCCCCCGGCTTGAGCCGCCGGGTTTCTTCCCCTAACAACAGTTCGGCTTCTCCTTGGATGACATACATACTTTCGTGCTTTTGCACATGATATTGTAGGCTTAACGAATGGCCCTGATTGACATGAATGAGCTTTCCGACGTACCGTTCGGTAACCGCCCACCACACCTCATAACCCCAGGGCTTCTCAACAGTTTGCACAATGTCTTCCCTCCGATGCCATTGTCTTTGCCATCATAACACTTTAGTCGATCCTTGCAAGTCTCAAGGGATTCCCAACCGAATTCGACAACCGACCGGCAAATGGGTACACTAAAAACGCAGCACCCATATTCTGACACCGAGGTGAGATAATGGCTTCCGAAACCAAGACCCTCCGGGTCGGCGATCAAGCCCCGACGTTTCGCTTGCCGACTAAAGACGACCGCACGGTCGATTTAGCCGATTATCGCGGACGCCGCAGCGTGATTCTCGTCTTCTATCCGTTAGCCTGGACCCCCGTCTGAACGCACGAAATGCCGGCTTTCAATCAGGCGTTGCCTGAATTTGACCGGATCAATGCCCAAGTTTTGGGCATTAGTGTGGACTCCGTCCCGTGTAACACCGCTTGGGAAGCATCTCTAGGAGGACTAAACTACCCCCTCCTTTCCGATTTCTGGCCTCATGGCGCGGTCGCCGAACAATATGGCGTACTTCGTGACGAAGGTTACACCGAACGCGCCATTATTGGGATCGACAAAAACGGCGTGGTGCGTTTTATCGATGTCCATGACATTAATCAAGTGCCCGATCCCCACGAGGTGCTCGAGGCCATGCGCCCGTACGCCTAAAACCGCAGATGCCAAAAATAAGGACTCTGGCTTCCGGGCCAGAGTCCTTGAACGGCATCGCCTGTTAGACGCGGGTCGCTTGATTGTGGGTTCGCCGCCAGTTGACGCTAGGCCGAATCGCTTCCCAGCTTACGCGGTCCTTATATTGTTCAATCACGCCAAACAGCGATTCTAAAAGGGTGTCGGACAGGTAGTGCGGCTCGAGGCCCAACTCGATTAATTTTGTATGCTTCGCGTTGTAATAATGGGCCAAGGCCTCCGTCCGCGGGTCGTCCACATATTCGATGCGCGCATCGCCCGGATAGGTGGAGACGACCAAGTCGGCCAATTGTCGCAAGGAAAATTGCTCGGTGAACTGGTTAAAGACCCGATATTCGCCTTCGGCCGGCGGATTCAAAGCCGCTAACTCGATACACCGTACGGTGTCCCGGATGTCGAGGAACGAACGGATTTGCTCGCCGCGGCCATAGACGGTCAACGGATGGCCTAACACCGCTTGAATGCAAAAACGGTTCAAGACGGTTCCAAACACATGGTCATAGTCGAGTCGGGTCGCCAGATGCGGATGCTGCTTGGTTTCCTCGGTTTCGACCCCGTAGACCACCCCTTGATTCAGGTCGGTCGAACGAAGGCCCCAGTTGCGGCAGGCAAAGTGGATATTATGGCTGTCATGGACCTTGGATAAATGGTAAAACGATCCCGGCATTTTGGGAAACGGCAACACATCTTTCCGGCCGTTATGCTCGATTTCGATAAAGCCTTCTTCGATATCAATGTTGGGCGTCCCGTATTCCCCCATTGATCCCAGTTTGATTAAATGAATCTTGGGATCAATGTCGGCAATGGCATAGAGCACATTCAAGTTCCCGACCACGTTATTGACTTGCGTGTATACCGCATGTTCCCGGTCAATCATGGAATAGGGGGCCGACCGTTGCTCCGCGAAGTGGACAATACTGTCAGGATGAAAGTCCCGAATCATCTGGTAGACAAACTCGGCATTTTGCAGGTCGCCCACGTAAAGACCGATATCCCGACCGCTTACCGCTTTCCAGGTGCGGATACGCTGCTGCAATGGATAAATGGGCACTAAACTTTCAACACCCAATTCGTAATCATATTGCCGACGAACAAAATTGTCGGCTACCGCCACCTCGTAGCCCCGGTTGGAAAGATAAAGGGCCGTCGGCCATCCGAGGTACCCGTCGCCGCCTAAGACTAAAATCCTCACAGAGGTTCCTCCCACTACATGATTTACGACAGTCTATCTCGAACAGTATATGATAAGTCATGGCCAAGCGTCATCTTTTTCCTGCCCGGTTAAGCTTGGCCACTATTTTCCACCCAAACTGGTCGACTCCGACTGTCCACAGATTGTCGAATTTTGATACCATAAGACTCATTGAGAAGATACGGTATAAAGGCAAGGAGGACAATGGCGTGCTGCCCCAAATGCGACCCCAACCGACGCGCCGGTCCCGGTCGGTAGGCATCTTTGTCATCAGTTTGCTATTGGTTGGCGCCGCTTTCATTCATCATACGGTCGACCTCAGATTGCAGGCGGAGGCCCGGTATCGCGCCACCCCGGCCCATCTCTCGGCTCCCGCTTGGGTACCGGTCCCCCAACCGGTGCCGTCGACGTTACCGTTTCCGATTGGAGAAAATTCCG
Organism: Sulfobacillus acidophilus DSM 10332; assembly: GCA_000237975.1. Classification (GTDB taxonomy): domain Bacteria; phylum Bacillota; class Sulfobacillia; order Sulfobacillales; family Sulfobacillaceae; genus Sulfobacillus_A; species Sulfobacillus_A acidophilus. The sequence continues at coordinate 2,863,295 of CP003179.1, forward strand.
GCGTCCTATGGAATCTGACCAACGGCCAATTATTATGGGCCGATCATCCGCATTTGGTCGAGCCTTATGCCTCAACCACCAAATTAATGACCATCTATTTGGCCCTTCAACGCCTCCCGCTTAATCGCGTGGTGACCATTTCGCCGGAGGCCGCCGGCACCGGGGGATCGGACATCAATATGGCGGTCGGCCAGCAATATACCGTCAAGCAGTTGCTCTATGCTCTCATGCTGCGGTCGGCGAACGATTCCGCCATCGCGCTCGCCCAAGCCATCAGTGGGCATGTCTCGCGTTTTGTGACGTTAATGAACCGTACCGCTCGCCAATTGGGAATGACGGGGACCACGTATCAAGATCCGGACGGCCTCAATCCCGGATCCCGCGGCACGGCCTGGGATTTGTCGCTCATTGCCCAAACCGACATGAAAAATCCCTTGTTCCGGAAAATCGTGGACACCAAAGAGACATCCTTACCCCACAATCCCATTGTGCAAAATTTAAATGGCCTGCTCTATCGAGACCCGACCGTCATTGGCGTGAAAACCGGTTGGACCACAGAAGCCGGCTTCAATTTAGTTTTTGCCGCCACTCGGATGGTCCACGGAAAACCGGTCACGTTGCTCGGGGTCATTATGCATGGAACCGGAGGCTTTCCCCCCGAATATCAGGATGCCGAAAAAATCCTTAACTGGGGTTACCAACAGGTTTCGAGATCCGCCCCGCATTCTTAAGCGGAATCCACGGCGTGGCCGGCCAGCCCGGTTCGTCCAGGCGCACCCAGCCCACCAGTTGTCCGGGACGGCGCCACGGCCCGCTTCGCCAACGATAGGCGAGATGCACAATCCCTGCCGTATCGGGAATCGAAAGACTTTTGGGGATTACCACCGCATCGGTGACCGGAGATCCCAACCAGGGATAGAACGTCCGCTCTGCCACCATTTGTCCGGCTTTCAAGACCGTCACCCATCGAACGGCAAACCCCGTATTCAAGAGTTGGGTCACGTCGCCAAACATGGGGTCAAAGCTGGGCTCGCCCAGGACCACGCCATATAGCGTGAGCGAATGCCCGGCAATGGTTCGATGCGCGGCAAAGGTGAGACAACTGCCCGCATAAGGGGTCCAGCCGGTTTTAATCCCGAAGGCGCCGGGGTACGTCCACAAGAGTCGGTTCAAATTCGTCAACCGCCCAAACGCCGACGTGTTTACCGTTTGAGTCCCCACGACCCGCCGAAAGCGCGGAATCGTCATCACGACCCGTTCGAGTCGCCATAAATCGCGCGCGGTCGAAAACCCATGATGGTTGACCCCGTCGGGATCGACATAATGGGTCTGATCCATGTGGAGTTGTCGAGCCGTCCGGTTCATTTGCCGAATGAAGGCTTCTGATCCCCCGGGCCACTGATCGGCCAACACCCAGGCCGCATCATCGGCCGACGGTAACATGAGGGCCCACAACAGTTCGCGGACCGTGACGCACTCTCCCGCCCGTAAGGGGACCTCGCTATCGGCCTTGATTAGTCCTTTTTGATCATTAGCCTGTTCTTTTGGCGTGATCGTCACGATACGGGATAATGGATAAATGGCCGGATGGGTTAACACCAGATAGGCGGTCATGATTTTAGTGGTACTGGCAATCGGCCGCTCCATTTGGCTATTTTTCGTAAAAAGTATCGGCCCCCCGTTGACCCCGACCAACGCGCTTTCGGCCGTCGTATGCCAGTGCATGGTCACGGCGGGCAACGGCATCGTGGAGGGCAACACCGGTTCAAACGGCCCGGCTCGGCCCGTCCGGGTGGCCAACACCCCTCCGACGACAAGTGCCAAGCCGATGACCCCGGCAAACCACCCGCGGTATCTGCCTTGTCGATGATGACGCGTACGCCCCATAGTGCACCCTTTCATGTAGGAGTCCATATCATATCACGGCTCCGGATCAATCGCGAGCCCCTGGGATATAACGTCTTATCCCCGGATTAAGATACCGAAATCCGCGGCAAAGGAGGAGGCTTCGGTTGGGCGAATCGTTGGAACTCACGAGTCGGCAAATGGAATCATGGAGCGCGTCGGACATTGTCCTTTGGGCCCTCGATCACTATGGCGACGGACTGTGGCTCGCATCCAGTTTCGGGGCCGAGGACATGGTCTTGATTGACCTTATGTGTCAAAAAACGCCTCATCCCCACATCTTTACCCTCGATACCGGCCTCTTGTTTCCGGAAACTTATGATCTGATAAAAACGGTAGAAGAACGGTACCGGGTGTCCATCACGCGCGTGGTACCGGAACTTACCCTCGAGGAACAAAAAGCGCGGTTTCAGGACGCACTCTGGCAACAAAATCCGGATCTCTGTTGCCAACTCCGTAAAGTGATGCCCTTGGAACGCTTTTTACAGGACAAAAAAGCCTGGATCACGGGCATACGCCGGGACCAGACGACTGTTCGGGCGGCCAGCCCGATTGTGGGATGGGATACCCGCTTCCAACTGGTGAAAATCAATCCCTTGGCCCGCTGGACCTATCGCGACGTCTTTCGTTACCTGGTGGCCCATCAGGTCCCTTATAATCCGTTGCATGACCAAGGCTATCCCAGCATCGGCTGTGTCCCCTGCACGCGGGCCATTCGGCCGGGCGAAGCGTTGCGGGACGGCCGATGGGCAGAAAAGGAGAAAACCGAATGCGGGTTACATCAATAGCCGAACAGACCACCCGAACCTTGTCGGAACCGATGCTGCCTCCGGCAATTGCCCGGGAATTGGCGTTTACCCTGTCCCACGCGCCTACCGTGGAATTATCGGCCTTTGCCTTTTACGATGCGTGGTGCTTAAGTACCGGGGTTTACACCCCGCTCAACGGATTTATGACCAAAGAAGAAACTCAGGCCGTACTCGACAGCTGGCGATTACCGGACGGCTCCGTATGGCCCCTGCCGGTTACCCTGCCCATCGAGCCGGAAGACGCCGCCCGGGTGCAAAAAAGCCCCTGGATTCGGCTGACCGTACAAGGACGCATCGTCGGTATCATGCAAGTCACGGACGTCTTTTGGCAGGATCCGGAAGAGGAGGCGCTAGCCGTCTACGGTACCTACGACGAAAAGCACCCGGGGGTTTTCCGGACTCTCGCCTCCAGTCCGGTTCGGGCGGCCGGTCCCGTCGTATTATTTCAGGCCCCTCCTTTCGCCTTTACGCCGACCTGGACCCCTCGTCAAATGCAGCAGGAAATTCGTCGACGGCACTGGCAGACGGTGGCCGCTTTTCAAACCCGAAATCCCCTGCATCGGGGGCACGAATATCTTCACAAAGTTACCCTAGAATGGGTTGACGGGCTGGTCATCCATCCCTTGGTGGGCGAAACGAAGGCCGACGACATCCCGGCCCACATTCGGGGGCTGGTATATGAGACGCTCCTAACCCACTACTACCCCAAAGATCGGGTGTTGCTCTCCGGCTTTCCGGCATCCATGCGCTACGCGGGTCCCCGTGAAGCGGTCTTTCACGCCGTCACCCGGAAAAATTACGGGTTCACCCATTTTATCGTAGGCCGTGATCATGCCGGCGTGGGTGATTTTTATGATCCGAGGGCCAGCCAAAGCGTGTTTGACCAATTTAGCCCGGAAGAAATCGGGATCCGGATCATTTCAGCCGAGCCGGCCTATTATTGTCGGGCGTGCGGACAAATGGCCACCCGCCGTACCTGTCCCCATGGCCCGACCGACCACGAATCCCCGTCCGGAACCCGCGTGCGTCGTGCGTTAAGCCAAAATCAAGCGGTGCCGGACACGATTTTACGTCCCGAAGTCGCCGACATTTTGCGGGCCTATTATCGCACCCAGGCCTGAACCCAGCGACGAAAATCGGCGCGCTCGGCATCGATAATCGTGTGCCCCATCGGATATTCATGCGCGCTTAAGAGCCCCCCGGCCCGCTGGATAGCCTCTTTGAGTCCTTTCCCGCGATCCAGCGGGACCACGGGGTCCGCCGTTCCATGTGCCCAAAATACCGGCAAACCGGTCAACGCACCCTCGGTCTCCCCCTCGACCGAGGGGAGGGGCGGACCGCTTAAGGCAATGATCGCACGGATTCCGCGAGATCGCCGGCGCAGGGAAACGGCCACCGACATGGCCGCTCCTTGGCTAAACCCCAACAGAATAACCGGCTGTTCAGATGCGGGCCGGGTGTCGAGCCAATCGTCCAAAAGCTCGACACTTTGCCGAAACGTGCCGATATCCGGCTCGCCGACGGCCCGTAGGCCATACCAAGCATAACCGCCGTAGGGTAAAGGCCAGGGAGCACGCACACTCCATATCCCGGCGTCCGGAAGGTCCGCCGCTAAGGGTGCCAAATCCTTTTCGTCGGCCCCCATGCCATGCAAAAAAACGACAAGATTTTGACCGGGGATTAGGGGTCTCACCGTCTCGACGTAGAGTTCCACCTTGATCGTCCTTTCTGTTCGTCTGTCTTTTTCAGCATACCACGGTCGATTGCCGAAGGTCCTGGAGGTTTGCTATGCTGGGCTCATGACGTCTAGGAAAAGAAGGATACGCCGACCATGTGGGACAATTGGATTACCGAACCGCTCATCCTCGGGGTTTCCCCCGATTGGCCGGAGGATTTTGATCGGGACCTCCGGCAACATCCCTTGGTGCACGTTAAGATGGTCACCACCCCGCCTCAAGTGCCCTGGACCTGGTTTCCCCGGCACCTACGGCATATCGGTTTAGCGTCGCCTGATGCCCCCGACGTCTATCGTGTTTGGTTTTGGGGGGTGCCGAAGGGACAGGAAGAAGGGGCTTTTGAAGAGGCCGTGTTGGCCTTGGGCCGCCATCGACGGCAATTGCCGCTACCCATCGCCGACCAAGTCCGTCGTCTCACCACGCCCCTGACGCTAGCCATTCTCACCACTCCCGGCTGACCGCGTTGTGCCCAAGCCGTGCGCTGGGCTCAAGAAATGGCCTGGGTGGCGCCGGATGTCACCGTGCATACCGTCATGCTGGATGAAGTCCCGGAATTGACCGGCACGTTAGAGATTCAAACGGTCCCGGTCATGTTTTTCAACCATGTTCGAACCGACGGCCCTCTCAACGAGTGGATGATGGCGGCCCGGCTTAATGCGCTAAACCCATAGCGCTTGGCCGGGGTCGACCGGATAACCACGCCCCGGCCAGCACAATCACCCCGCCGATAATCTGGTTCAGGGCGAGTTGTTCATGCAACAGGCCGACCCCGAGCACCACCGTCCAAAGGGGCAACAGATTCATGGTCGGTGCCGACCGGGAAGCGCCCACCCGGCGGACTCCTAAGTTCCACAGCCAATAGGCAACCACGGAGGGGCCCGTGCTGACATAGATCAGGGCGCCCCATCCCACCGCCGATAGATGTCCGCCCGAGGGGGACGATCCCACCCAACTCAATAGCCAGTTGGGAATAACCGACATCACCGCCGCCCCGGTGGTCAGTTCCAACGGATCACCCGCCACCCGCTTGCCGACGACGGTGTAAAAAGCCCACGCCCAAGCGGCCAGCACGAGCAGCACGTCGCCGGTGATCAAGTGAGCGGACCAATTCGCCCGTTTTGTCTCGACTAAGATCACGACGCCCAAAACCGCTAATAGCACACCCGCCCACGTCGATCTGTCGGGCGTCTCTTTGAGAAGCCATAAACTCAATAACACAATCATGACCGGGTTGAGTCCCGAAATGAGGCCCGCCTGTACCGCCGGCAATCGAGCCAACCCCAAGTACGTCAAACTCGAGAAGAGCACCATCCCCAAAAGGCCTAAGAGAAAGTATACCGCCCAGTGACTCCGCCATCTCAGGGTTTTCCCCCCTGCCCGCAAAATGCCCCATAAAAGGACGGCCGAAATGGTCCAGCGGATCGCATTGAGTTCCAACGGATCCATCTGACGCGCCAACACGCGTCCGGCAACGTAATTGCCGCTCCATAAAAGAGTGGCACTTATTAAAAAGAGAAAACCACGACGCACGTTTTGTCCTCCCCACGATTGCATAGTGTCGAGAGCTAGGAGCCATCATATCACTGGAGGCTTCGTCGCATGCATATACCGATTAATTTATGGAACCCGACCAGCGGACTTCCCATCCCCTGGGTTCTTCTCACGGCTTGGCTTTTAGGCATGCTTCACGGTATTACGCCCGACGAGCATACCTGGCCGATTACGTTTTCCTACGCCATTGGGTCCTACTCCCGCCGAGGCGGTTTAATGGCCGGATTATCCTTTTCCTTGGCCTTTACGGTGCAGCGCGGGATCGCTTCCGAACTCGCCTATTTGGCCCTCGCCCGTTGGATGGAGAACCCGCACATTGATGCCGTCGTCTATGTCATTGTCGGAATTGCCATGGCGGCGGCCGGATTTTATATCCGAACCCGAGGGGCGGTAATTCACTTACATGGACTGGAAACCCATCGCCATGATTACGACGAACTCAGAGAAATCCCGCCCCAACTGGCGATGGTGCACGGATTTTTGGCCGGATGGGGATTCGGATCATTCGCCCTCATCCTTTATACGGTCTTGGCCCCGTCGATGCATAGTGCCTGGTGGGGCTGGGCACCCGGGGTCATGTTCGGTCTCGGCACGACCTTAGTCCAAGCGTTGGCCGGCATGCTGTTCGGTCACTGGATGACACGGCTGGGGTTTTCCGCCGGAACGATTCGGCGCATTGCCCAGTCCACCGCCGGAACCACTCTCTGGTGGGGAGGGTGGGCGTTTGTGACGGCCGGTACCGTCAGTTTGATTCGACCGGCGTGGACCTCTTGGGCTATCGTCACCCCCCTCAAAATTCATAATCTCCATACTCTGGGCATCGGGTTTGTGTTGGTGACGTTTACCGTCCTGATTGTCGGCTTCGGTAGCCTCTGGCGGGCCGTAAAATGGGCCAAGCACCGTCCGGTGCGCTCCTAAAATCCGTCTTCTTTCGGACTAATTTTTAAGGCGACACTTAGGACCAGTACCACCAGCGTCGTAATGCCCAAATCCCAGAGGTAGCCGGAGGCCAAAATTTCGTGGCCGGTGGCCGCTTGGGCGGTAATGACCAAGATCCGGCGAATGGCGGCAATGATGCCGACGACTAAAAAGGGTTGATGACGAAATTGGTGGGTTCGGACAAACAGCAACAGCGTGTGCAACAACTCGGCCAACATCAGCACCAACAGGAAATGATCCAGGGTGGTGGCGACCAATGAGCTCACCGAATGCCAATCGGCGTGAATGATGGTGTCTATCATGACATAGAGTGCCGCAATGAAAAAGAACAGCGACAATAAAACGTAAATGACGTCTTCCAAAATTCCCAACACACCGACTAAAGCTTGCCGAAATTTCGTTCGAATCCAGATCGATTGCAGCATATCCACCCCATGGTCAGGCGCCTTGGGCATAAAATCCCCCCTTCGCGACACACCTGTCTGAGGAGACTTTATGCCAGCATGAACCGGTTTATTTTGGTTATTGATGTATGCCTTCTCAGTATAACACGCTTGTCCGGTTCGGCTGCCGTTCACGTTTTCCGTGAGGGGGCCTAGTAATTTCGAGACTGCCGACGAATGGGAAAGGCGTGTTACAATACCCCTGAGGGCGTATGATGTCCGGCAAACGAAAGGAGTGGCAACGATGAACGATCGCTATCAGCGGCCACTTCATGATTTACGGATTTCGGTGATTGACCGATGCAATTTCCGTTGCGTCTATTGCATGCCCAAAGAAGTCTATGGTCAAGCCTTTCAGTTTTTACCGCGGGCCGAACTCTTGACATTCGAGGAAATCACCCGCATCGCCACGGTCTTTGCTCGGCTGGGAGTGAAAAAAATTCGCCTAACCGGCGGGGAGCCCTTAATTCGGCGGGACATTGAGCACCTGGTGGCCCAATTGGCCGCCATTCCCGGCATCGACGACATTGCGATGACGACCAACGGGTCGCTTTTGACGTTGGAAAAAGCCACCCAATTACGCGCGGCCGGGTTAAAGCGCATCACCGTGAGTTTGGATGCGCTCGATGAGACCATTTTTCAAGCCATTAACGATGTGGGTTACCCGGCGGCTCGAGTACTCCAGGCCATTGACCATGCGGCGGCCGCGGGGTTAAACCCGGTCAAGGTTAATATGGTCGTCAAGCGCGGGGTCAACGAGAGCCAGATCATTCCAATGGCGGAATATTTTCGAGGGACCGGGCATGTCCTGCGATTTATCGAGTACATGGACGTCGGAACCTTAAATGGATGGCGGCTGGACGATGTGGTATCGGCGGAGGAAATCCTGACGGTCATCGATCGCCAATTTCCGCTGGAACCGCTCCCTCCACGCCAGCCCGGCGAGGTTGCCCGCCGTTTTCGGTATCGCGACGGTCGTGGAGAAATCGGTCTGATCGCCTCGGTCACCCAGCCCTTTTGCCGTCACTGTAACCGCGCTCGGCTTGCGGCCGACGGGCAGTTATACACCTGCCTTTTTAATGGAACGGGGCATGATCTGAAAGCCCTGGTCCGCTCGGGAGCGTCCGATGAAGAATTGGCGGACACGATTCGGCAGATTTGGACCGTCCGTCAAGACCGGTACTCCGAACTCCGAACCCAAGAGACTCGAAACCTGCCTAAAGTGGAAATGTTCCGCATGGGAGGCTAACCGAGTCATTTTATCCTAGAGAGAAGGAACAGCCTGATGCAAACATCCGAACCTCCGCGGAATATTATCAACGCCAGTGATTTAGACGCCTGGGAAGAATCCGTTGATCCCCAGAGCACCGGCCCCATCGACACGGTCAAAATTCAAACCGCGGTCCGTATGATTTTGGAAGCCATAGGGGAAAACCCCGACCGGGAAGGACTGGTGGAAACCCCCGCCCGCGTCGCACGGATGTATCAAGAAATTTTTCAGGGGCTCTATCAAAATCCGCATGACGTGTTGGCGACCCGTTTTCATGTCAAGCAGGCGGATCTTGTACTCGTGAAGGACATCCCTTTTTATTCGGCGTGTGAGCACCATTTGTTGCCCTTTTTCGGGGTAGCTCACATCGCGTACCTGCCGGAGGCGGGAGAAGTCACCGGGTTATCCAAACTGGCGCGGTTGGTGGACATTTTTGCCAAAAGGCCCCAAGTGCAAGAGCGGATGACCGAAGATATCGCCCAAGCCTTAAATGACGAATTGGGCGCGCAAGGAGTCGTCGTGATGGTGGAAGCCGAGCACCTCTGCATGGCCATGCGCGGCGTTAAAAAGCCGGGCAGCCGAACTCTTACGATTGCCGCCCGGGGCCTCTATGAAACCGAAGAAGCCAAGCGCCGCGAGGTCATTGACCTGATGCGCCGTTCGTTATGACCGATCGCGCCAGTGGTCGCGATAATAGGCGAGGGTCGCTCGGTAAGGTTCCAGCGTCTCGTCGGCGGCGGTTTTGACAATGACCTCCAACAATTCCCCAAACGCGTCGCCATAGTTGTCTAGGGTCCATAACGTCAGCGCATGGAACACCTTTAACCCCGCATGATGCGGAAACTCCGCTATCCCTCGTTCGAGTACTTGGCGGGATTCGCTATACCGACCCACCACCCGGAGGCTGGACCCCCAACCGAGATATGCGTCCGCCAAGTGCATCCGATCGAGCCCGAGCTCAATGGCCCGCTGATAGTACAACACGGCATCCGCTTCTTTATTTTGGTTGTCCAACAGGACCGCCATCTCCCATAACAGGCGCGGATTGGCGGGATCCTCGGCGAGCCATTGTTGCAGTTGGGCCTGAGCCTCCTCAAAACGCCCCTTGGCTTTTAAGTGCCGTACCAATGTTAAGTCCGGTTCCATACCGCCACCCCATCCTTTCTCGCTCTCTTCTTCCATGCTACTAAACCCGGCGACGATGCGCATCGGGGAAAAGGAATATTCCTCCAGTCTGCCGCATACCGTGAGGCAGGAGGCGATGAGATGGCACGCCAAGATGTCCCTCGAAATCCGTGGGGAGACGCCTTAAAAGCCGCCATTGACGAGCGGCGGCAAGCGGAGGAAGCCTTTCAATGGGCTGATACGGAATACCTCGACTACCACGTCTACCGGCTTTTGGCCGCAGAAGAAAAAATATCTCTCATCTTAAGGCAAGCCCGGGCGGCGTATGGCATCGGACAACCGGCGGCAATTTTGCCGGCCGCCACCCCTGACCCTACCGAGCCGAATGGGGAATCTTTTCCCACATCCGTTGGCGACGCCCATCCACCATCCGATTAATCCACAGTTCCAACATTAACAGCGCGTAAACTTGCCGCGCCACGGTCGATGTCGGTTGACTCCCGAGCCGCTGCAAAAGACCGGTAACGGCATCCGGATTAAACCAGCCGCGGCGGGTCGCTGCGGGGTCGGTCAAAACCTGCCAGGTAAAGTCATAAAGAGGTTGTTCCGTGAGCAACCGAGTCAACGGGGTCGGAAATCCCCGTTTGGGGCGATAGACGATATCGGCCGGTAAATGGCGTTCAGCCACCCGCCTTAACACCCGCTTGTCTTCCCGGCCTTGCCGACGTAACGCCAACGGAATTTTTAGCGCCAAGTTGACCACGTCATGATCACAATACGGCACCCGGATTTCCAAATTGTGGTGCATGCCGATGCGATCGGCTTTGACCAGCACATCGTCCGGCAAAAACCACTGCACGTCAAACCCTTGCATAGCCTGTAGCTCCGGCAAATCCCGAGCTTGGGCCCAGTATTCCCGGATAGGGGCGGTAAGTTCCGTACCCCACGCTTCCGGCACCCCCAACGTCAGCCGTTCGGCCGGACTAAAGGTGAAACCGACGCCCCGATAGCGTTCCGCTACCGACTGGCCGGCCCGGTTGAGAGCCCCCGTTCCCCGCCATCCGTGGCTTATCCACCATTGGCGAAGGGCCGGCGGTATTTTCCGCAGCCGGGCCAAAGCCGCGACTTCCCCATATCCGGCATAACCGCCGAAAATTTCATCGGCTCCTTCCCCCGAGATCATCACCGTCTCGCGTTCCGCGGCTGCCCGAGCCAACCCGTCTAACGGCAAGACCGTCGGATCGGCCATAGGTTCGTCGAGAATAAACGCCAACTCCCGAATGCGGTCAGGGGTAATCTCGGAAGCCACCTCCACCCGATGGATCGTCCACCCCAGTTTTTGAGCCACTTTTTCCGCGAAGCCATATTCGTCATACCCGGGATAGCTGGGCGGAAAGACGGCGGAGAACGCTTCCACCGGACCCGTATGCTGAATCGCGGTTAAAGCCGCCAACACGCTGGAATCCAGTCCCCCAGACAAAAAGATGCCCAACGGCACGTCAGACGCCAAATGCGAGCCCACGACATCCGTTAATAAGGCTTCCAGCCGGTCAGCCCACAGATCCAATGACCCGTCGGTATCCGGGAGGTCAATCGCCGGCTGCCAATATCGCCAGCGCTCGCGGCGTCCGTCCGGACGAATCCGCATTACTTCACCCGGGCGCAATTTAGTGACTTGGCGAAACAGCGTCATCGGGGAAGGCACAAAGCGATACGCCAGATAAGCCGGGATAATGCGCGGATCAACCTCCGGATGGAAATCGTCTAAAGCCAAAAAGGCTTTCAGTTCGGAGGAAAACCCTAAGGTTTTGTCGTTATCCCATACGTAAAGCGGCTTTTGCCCAACCCGGTCCCGCGCCAAAATGAGTTCCCGGGTTTGCTGATCCCACAGCGCAATCGCAAACATCCCCGAGATTCGTTCTAAAAAATCCACCCCATACTCTTCATAGAGGTGAACCAAAACTTCGCCGTCGGCGTCGCTGTTCAATTGGTGACCGAGGGCCAGCAGATCGCGTTTGAGTTGGGGATAGTTATAAATTTCCCCGTTAAACACCGCCACGATCATACCGTCTTCCGATCGATAGGGCTGATTTCCGTGAAGTACATCGCGTATGGCTAACCGCCGCATGCCAAGGCTAATGTGTTGCTCGGCAAAGCGCCCTTCACCGTCTGGCCCGCGATGGCGCAACATATCCAGCATGCCGTCCAGTTCTTGGGTCAAGCCCCGTTTGTCCCGGTGCCAAAGCCCCACGATGCCGCAAATAGCCATCAACCCCTTATGTTCATCAGTGCATTTAGCATGCCCAGTCTTTTAAACGAAGTAGCCCCTCAAAATCTTGCCGCCGATCACGGTTTTCTTTGCCGGTGCATGCACACGGAACGAAGGGCTAAGCGCTACGGCCTAGCCCTCTCGCCCATCCCGCCTCGTTAATCGAGGTAATCTTTCAGTTTCTTGCTGCGAGTGGGGTGACGCAGCTTTCGTAAAGCCTTTGCCTCAATTTGCCGGATCCGTTCCCGAGTGACGCCAAAGACTTGCCCCACTTCTTCCAACGTCCGCGCCCGACCGTCGGTCAACCCGAATCGCAATCGCAAAACCTTTTCTTCCCGGTTGGTCAACGTGTCAAGCACCTCTTCCAGCTGTTCTTTTAACAGCTGGTAGCCCGCGGCTTCCGCCGGCGCGGGTGCATCTTCGTCTTCAATGAAGTCGCCCAAGTGAGAATCCTCTTCCTCACCAATCGGGGTTTCCAGCGATACCGGTTCTTGCGCCACTTTTAATATTTCCCGGACCCGTTCCACCGTGATCCCCATCTCTTTGGCGATTTCTTCCGGTAACGGTTCCCGCCCATATTCTTGCAACAGCTGCCGTTGCACTCGAATCAACTTGTTAATGGTTTCCACCATGTGCACGGGAATCCGTATGGTACGCGCTTGATCGGCGATCGCCCGGGTGATCGCTTGGCGGATCCACCATGTAGCATAGGTACTAAATTTGTAGCCCTTACGGTAGTCAAACTTCTCGACCGCCTTTATCAGGCCTAAATTGCCCTCTTGAATCAAATCCAAAAACAGCATCCCCCGGCCGACGTAGCGCTTGGCAATCGACACCACGAGCCGTAAATTGGCCTCGGCCAGCTTTCGCTTGGCCTCCTCGTCCCCGGCCTCGATCCGTTTGGCCAGTTCCACTTCTTCCTCCGCCGTTAATAGCGGCACACGACCAATTTCTTTCAAGTACATGCGAACGGGATCATCAATCGCCACCCCATCCGGAATCGCCACATCCCGCACCGGATCCTCCACTTCGGGTTCGACGTCTTCCGGTTCGGGTTCGTGATCCGATAAGGCGCCATGCTCACCTACCAGCTCAATGCCCAGTTCGCTAAACTTCTCGTAGATGTTATCGATTTGATCGGGGGGAAGATCCACCGACTGCAGGGTGTCGACGATTTCACTATAGGATAGTTTGCCACGCTCCTGTCCACGCCGAATGAGCGCTTTAACCTCGTCAATTTGCGGTACCGCATTTTTCCCCTGAGCCATCCCTATCCCTCCTTTCGATCCGTTAAATCGGGTTGGTATCCTCGTGACCGGACACCAACCGGTCGCGAACGATACGAACTAATACGTGATTGCAGTTGGCGTATCTCCGCCCATAGTTCCGGGGTATCGATCCCCTGCCGAACCATCTCTTTCAACGATTGCCACCGCGCCTGATCCCGCCGGGCAATCATTGCCGCAATCAAATCTTTTAGCGCGGCCGTTCCCGCTTCCGGCACCGGACTTTCCCGTACCGCACTAATCAGAGAGCTCACCGAACCCTGATGAAACGCGTCGGGCCACTGACCGGGATCATCCAGTATTCCCCTTTCGATAGCATCCAGCACGATAGCCACAGACTCGTGCGATGCCCATTCGGGTAATAACCGCCGGATACTTCCCACCTCTTCCGGATGCGTCCTCAGTGCCGCCAATAGCCGCACCTCTAACGGAGGCAATCGGCGGGGCAACGGCACTGCCACCTCCATATTATGCCTATTTTTTCCGTTTGTATGCTGGAGGCCTTGCGATTGCCGCAAACTTTGTGATAGGATTCTAGGATCCACGTGAAGCGTCTGTGCCAACTCTTCCAAGTAGGCGGCTTTCTCCACCGGATCTCCCACCGCTTGCCACAAAGGACGCACCTGATCCACGATTTCGGCTTTACCCTGGGAGGTCATCGCCTGGGGCGCTTTCATCCAGCGTTTCACCACCGCCGTAATAAACGGCTCTTTGTGTTCCACTTGGGCGCGTAAGGCCTCTGATCCCTGGCGCTCCAACAGTTCCGCCGGATCTTTGACGCCGTCCAACGAGACCAACCGCACTCGTAACCCCGCTTCCGCCAACCCTAAAAATGCGCGCCGTGCGGCGTCTTGCCCGGCGGCATCCTGGTCCAGCAACAAGTCGGCTTGTTTGGCCCAGCGAGCCAACCACCGCGCATGATGTCCGCTCAGTGCGGTGCCCAACGTCGCGACGGTTTGTGTCAATCCCGCCTGGTGACACGCCAACACATCAAAGTACCCTTCCACGATGAGCGGGGGAATCCCTTGACGCCACCGGGCTCGTGCCCGGTGTGCACCATACAACACCGTCTGTTTATGAAAGAGCGGTGTTTCCGGCGAATTCAGGTACTTCGGTTCTTGCTGCGGATCAAGGGCCCGTCCGCCAAATCCCACCAATCGCCCTTCGTCATCCCGAATCGGAAACATGAGCCGTCCGCGCCAACGATCATAAACGCCCTGACCGCTTTGCCGCGGCACCACCACGCCCGCCGCCACCATGTCCTCCGTACGCGCCCCCAACCGGGTCAAGTAAGCGGTTAACCCTTGCCATTGATCGGGCGCGTACCCGAGTTCAAATGCCTCGACCAGATCGCCGACGATGCCCCGCCCGGTCAGGTAGGGCCCCACCCGTTCTTGATGATCATGAAAGGCTTGGCGGAAATAGCGCAATGTCCAGTCCAAAATTTGGCGCAACCGCCGATGCGGATCGGTGGCACCAGGCGTGTCCGGGATCGCCACCCCCGCTTCTTCGGCCAGCTGCGAGACGACCTCGCGAAATCCCCGGCCCTCTTTTAACATTAAAAAGGTAAAAACCGTTCCTCCTTGGTGACAACCGAAACAGTAAAACAGTTGCTGTTCGGGATCCACACTAAACGAAGGCGTTTTTTCCGCATGGAAAGGGCAAAGGCCCCACCAATGCCGCCCTCGCCGCTTCAACGGCACATACCGGTTAATCACGTCAACAATGTCAACTGCGCGGCGTACCGTATCCACCCAGGCATCACGATTTTCCGTGGGCATAGGGATCACTCCCGTCGTACCGATCAAAATTCGTCACAAATCCCAAATCTCCTGCTAGCTCGTCCCACTTCCGGGAAAGAAAGTCTGACGTCTTGTCTTCTCGGCACCTCGATAACGCATACGGTATAACCAATCTAACACTTGCTTATGATCGGTGGATAAAAACCCTCGTGAGACATAAATCCCACGAGGGCAAACGGTTTTTCCCGAAAACCGCTAGCTTTGATGACGCAGCGCGGCCTGAGCGGCGGCCAAACGGGCTACGGGAACCCGAAACGGGGAACAACTGACGTAGTTTAATCCGGCCAGATGACAAAATTCAATCGACGACGGATCTCCCCCATGTTCTCCACAAATCCCTAACACGAGGTCCGGACGCGTCGCGCGACCTTCTTCGACAGCCCACCGGATAAGCCGCCCCACCCCGTCACGATCCAACACCATAAAGGGGTTTTCGGTGAGAATCTTTTCGGCCAAATAGGTCGGTAAAAACTTCCCTTCCGCATCATCCCGGCTGTACCCGAACGTGGTTTGCGTGAGGTCATTGGTGCCAAAAGAGAAGAACTCCGCGTCTTCCGCAATCTGCCCGGCCAATAGGGCGGCCCGCGGGACTTCAATCATGGTTCCGATTTTATACGGCAGGGCGATCCGCCGTTCCTGACTGACCTTTTGGTTGACCTCCGCCACCAATGCCTTCATTTTGGCCAACTCGGCCCGGGTACCGACTAAGGGAATCATCACTTCAACGTGGGGATGATAGCCTTCTTGCAATAAGCGGGCTTGCGCCTGAAAAATGGCCCGCGCTTGCATCGCGTAAATTTCCGGATAGACAATGCCCAAGCGGACCCCCCGGAATCCGAGCATCGGGTTAAATTCGAACAGCGTGCGAGTGCGCCGCAAAACCGCTTCCAAGCGGGTGATGTCGGCCCAATCCTGACGATCGCGGGCCGCGGCCAACGCTTTTTCCGTGTCGTCGATGTCCGGCAAAAATTCGTGCAAGGGCGGATCTAACAGCCGAATCGTCACCGAATAGCCGTCCATCGCCTTTAAGATGCCATAAAAGTCATTTTCTTGCATGGGCAATAGCTGAGCCAGCGCTTTTTCCCGATCCTCCAGCGTTTCGGCCAAAATCATCGCCTGCATCGCCGGTAGTCGGTCCTGTCCCATAAACATATGCTCGGTCCGGCAGAGGCCAATCCCGGTTGCCCCGAACTCGCGCGCCTTGGCGGCGTCTTCCGGGGTATCGGCGTTGGCTTCTACCGCTAACCGGCGAAATTCGTCCGCCCACGCCAGGAGTTCGGTGAATTCAGGCGACAAGGCGGGCTCCACGGTGGGAACAAGCCCTAACATGACTCGTCCGGTCCCCCCGTCGATGGTGATCACCGTGTCCTTTTGAACTTGCTCGTCACCCACTTGGAAATACTCGCCTTCGAGAGAGATTTTAACCGCTTCGCACCCGGTGACAGCGGGTTTACCCATACCGCGGGCCACAATCGCCGCATGCGAGGTCATCCCGCCCCGGCTGGTGAGGACCCCTTGGGCGGCCACAATCCCGTGAATATCGTCCGGGGTGGTCTCCGGCCGCACCAAAATCACCGCTTCTCCCGCGTTACCACGCACCTCGGCTTCGTCGGCAGAAAACACCACTTTGCCGGAGGCGGCACCCGGCGAAGCCGGTAAGCCCTGGGCCAACACCGTAAGCGAGGCATTGGGATCCACCTGACGATATAAGAGGCGTTGCACTTGCTCGGCATCCATTCGCAAAAGAGCGTCCTCTTTGCTGATAACCCCTTCATGAACCATATCTACCGCAATTTTCACGGCTGCCCGGGCAGTCCGTTTACCGCTCCGGGTTTGCAAAATATAAAGCGTGGTATCTTCCACGGTAAACTCGATATCTTGCATATCGCGATAGTGCGATTCCAGTAGCTGACAAACATCCGTCAGCTGCCGGTAAGTCTGGGGCATCTCCCGGGCCATTTCTTGAATCGGTTTGGGCGTCCGAATACCCGCCACGACGTCTTCTCCCTGAGCGTTGGTAAGATATTCGCCGTACATCCCCGGCTCCCCGGTGTTGGGATTGCGGGTAAACAACACCCCGGTCGCCGAAGTATCGCCCATGTTGCCGAACACCATCGACTGCACGTTTACGGCGGTCCCGAGGTCCTCGGAAATTTTATTCAGCCGACGGTAGACGACCGCGCGGGGATTTTTCCAGGAATCAAAGACCGCGACAATCGCCAGCGTCAATTGCTCTTTGGCATCGTCCGGAAAAGGCTTGCCGGTTTCGTTGACCACCAGCTCCTTATATTGCCGGATAAGCTCGGTCAAGTGCTCTTCTGTCAGCTGGGTGTCTTCGTGAATGTTGTGCGCCTGTTTCAACCGGTCCAAAAGATGCTCAAAACGAGAATGTTCCATGTGGAGCACCACATTGCCGAACATCTGGATAAAGCGACGGTACGAGTCTAAGGCAAAGCGGCGATTTTGGGTTAGACGCGCCAAGCCTTCCGTGGTCTCGGGATTTAGCCCCAGGTTAAGCACCGTATCCATCATACCCGGCATGGAAATCGGAGCCCCCGACCGCACCGACACCAATAAGGGGCGCTCCGGATCCCCGAGTTTTTTACCTAACTTGGCTTCCAACTGGGCCAACTTGTCCCAGACCTGCTCCATTAATCCGTCGGGCAAACGGCCGAGCGATTGATATGCGTTACAGGCTTCGGTGGTGATGGTGAAGCCTGGCGGCACCGGCAGTCCGATTTTGCTCATCTCGGCCAACCCGGCGCCTTTTCCTCCCAACAATTGACGATTTTGACCGTCGCCTTCCTCAAAGGCGTAGACGTAACGGGTCATGAACCTATGGCCTCCTTTTGACGTATTTCCAGTACGCGGGTGGCCGTCTCCTCGACGGCGTGATTGCTGACATCAATCACGGGACATTTAAGCCGGTTGAAAATTTCCCAGGCATAATCCAGTTCCACCATGATGCGCTCCATCGTCGCATATTGCGCCGACGTGCCTAATCCTAGGCTTTTCAGCCGTTGCCGCCGAATCGACATTAAGAGCTCAGGATCAATCATCAGTCCAATGGCCTTTAATCGGCCTTCCGTAAACACCTCGCTGGGCACCGGAATCTCTGGCACCAACGGCACATTGGCCACCTTCAGCCGATGATTGGCCAAGTACAGGCTGAGAGGGGTTTTGCTGGTCCGAGACACCCCTAACAGTACGACATCGGCCTCCCGAATCCCTTTCGGATCCTTACCGTCGTCGTATTTCACGGCAAATTCCACCGCTTCGACCCGGGCAAAATATTCTTGATCCAAACGGTGACTGAGGCCGGGAACCAATAACGGCGGCATCGCCAAGACTTGTTGAAACGCGTTTAACACAGGACCCATCACGTCGACGTGGGCAATCCCCCGGGCCGTCGCGACCTCTGCCAAATACTCCCGTAGTTCGGGTCGAACCAAAGTATAGACAATGACCGACGAACCGGCTGCCGCCCGGTTGAGCACGCGGTCAATGCCTTCCCGGTTGGCCACGTAGGGGACGCGTTCAATCTTGATATCCCCGTTCTCAAATTGGATCGCCGCCCCGTGTGCCACCCGTTCCGCCGTTTCTCCCAAAGAATCGGACACAATGTAGACCCGTGTTTCCCGTCCCATGATGGTCCCCCTTCACTTGTGGGCGTTTTTAGCCTAACTCTTCCCAAGCAAAATAGCGGCCATAGGCCTGTTGCCCCCGTGCCAAGAGCGCCAAGCGGTTTTGACGAATCTTAGGGTCCGGATCCATGACCAGGATCTCGTCAAAAAAGGTTTGAATCAACGGCACCGACGCTTTGACCCGGGCCCACCAGAGGTCGCGATCCTTGCCGTCTACCGCCGCAATCAAGCGAAACTGATCGTCCAGTTGGCGCTCGAGGTCTAAGGCCTCCGCACGTAGGGTCACCGCCGGATCACCGGCTTCGCCGACTCGGCGCATCCGTTTATAGGCCGCCGCCACCGTCTCAAATGCCGGATCGGCGGTCAGTTCGGCGAGCCACGCCAAAGTCGTCCGAAGATCGCTCCATACCACCCCTGGCCGACCGAGCACGGCCCGCATCCACACCGTCGGATAACGGGTATCCAAATAGGTTTCCACACGTAGCACCACTAGCCGATAGACATCGTGGGCAACCTCCGGCGGCACCTCCAAAATCTCTGCCGCCTGCCGAATCACCTCATCTAACGGCCATTCGGCTAAGACGTCGGTCTCCAACGCCAATCGGGCGACCGCTAAAGCCGCCCGGCGAAGTCCGAAGGGATCTTCCGATCCGGTGGGCCGGATGTTGTGCCAAAACGCCATCAAGAGCGTATCCAGCCGGTCCAAAAGCCCCAGAACTTGCCCTAATGCTCCTGTCGGCAATTGGTCGTCCGCCGATTGGGGCCGGTATTGATCCCGAATCGCCGCCGCCACGGCCGGCGATTCCCCGTCCAACTCCGCATAGAGGCCGCCCATGACGCCTTGCAGTTCCGGAAATTCCTGGACCACATGAGTCAAGAGGTCGCATTTATATAGTCTGACGGCCCGTTCGAATTCCGTCTCGGCCACCCCTCGGGGGCGAAAGACGGCGGCAAGGCCCTGAAACAACCGACGGACGCGATCGACTTTATCCTGGTACGTCCCCAACTCTTGGTGAAAAATCATGTGGGCTAGGCCCGGGGCATAGGCTTCCAACGGCTTTTGCCGATCCGTGCGGTAAAAGTACTCGGCATCCGCCAATCGGGCCCGCAACACTTTTTCGTTCCCACGGCGCACTAACGCCAAGTCCTCCCCAATCCCGTTACGAACGGCCAAAAAAGCCGGAAGCAAACGGCCCGTGGAATCGACCAACGGAAAATATCGCTGGTGCGTGCGCATGGACGTCATCAATACCACGTCCGGCACCGCTAAAAAGGCCGAATCAAAATGGCCGATAAACGGGGTGGGCCATTCCACCAAATGGGTCACTTCGCGGAGAAGGTCCTCGTCCCATAGCACCTGCCCGCCCGATTCTGCGGCTAAAACATCCCCGGTTTCCCGAATACGGCGTTGGCGTTCCGTTGCCGACAGGATGACCCGTCCCCGGTCAATCGCCTGAAAATACCCGTCCACCGACGACACGGCCAAGGCTTCGGGAGCGTCGGTGCGATTGCCGTAAGTCACTCCCCCGGAGGAGACCCCCAACACCGTGACATCCAATAACTGCCCGTCGACGAGTAAAATCACCCAGCGCACGGGTCGGACAAACCGGTAATCCGAGGCATCCCAGCGCATGCTCCGCGGCAGGGGAATGCCGGCAAAGGCTTGACTGACGACCTCCGGTAACGTAGCTTCCAATGACGCTTGCGGCTGGTCTATCACCGCCACCAGATAGGCTTTCTCCCCGACGCCTTCCCGTTCGAGGGATTCCGGCGGCAACCCCACCCGCCGACAAAATCCCAAGAGTGCCGGTGTCGGTTGTCCGTCCCGGTAGGCGTGGGCCACGGAGGGACCTTTCACCCGTTCTTGAAACGGCCATTGCCGAGCGGAAGCCCATCCTTCGGCCACAAATCGGCGGGGTGTACTGCTGACATGTAATCCCTCGACCGCCAGCCGCGCTTGCTGAAACGCCGATTGGAGCGCCTCACGCCAGGCCTCCGTCAATGGGTCAAGATATAGGCTAGGGATTTCCTCAACGCCGATTTCCGCGACAAACCGTCGCTGTTCAGACATCGGGCTCCCCCCTTTTGAGATATTGCGTCGCCGCTTGACGCGCCAATTTGCGCAAACGGGCCAAATAGGCCTGCCGTTCCGTCACGGCAATGGCTCCCCGCGCATCCAACGTGTTAAACACGTGAGAAGCCTTCAACAAAAAATCATACCCCGGCAATACCAAACCGTCTCCAATCAGCCGGTGGGCTTCTTCTTCATATAAGTTAAATAGCGTCATCAACCGCTCCGGGTTGGCCGCGCTAAAATTGTAGGTCGCATGTTCGAATTCGGCCCGCCGGAATAACGTATCGTACCCGACGCCGGGTGCCCATTGGATCGACCAGACATCGTCCACCCCGGCCAAATAACTCGTCAGCCGTTCCAACCCGTAGGTAATTTCGGCCGAAACCGGTCGACATTCGTAGCCGGCCATTTGCTGAAAGTAGGTAAACTGGGTCACTTCCATGCCGTCGAGCCAAATCTCCCAGCCAAGTCCCCAGGCGCCTAAACTGGGAGCCTCCCAGTTATCCTCGACCAACCGCACATCATGCCGTCGACGGTCCAGACCCAAGGCTTCCAAACTTTTCAGATAGAGTTCCACCACGTTATCCGGTGCCGGTTTTAGCAGTACTTGAAATTGATGATGCTGATAGAGGCGGTTGGGATTTTCCCCGTAACGCCCGTCCACCGGTCGACGACTCGGCTGAACGTAAGCCACCCGCCAAGGATCGGGGCCTAAGGCACGAAAAAAGGTTAACGGGCTCATGGTGCCCGCCCCCATCTCCACATCGTACGGTTCTGCCAATAAAGCCCCTTCTTGCTGCCAATATTGCTTAAGCGCCATCACCACATCTTGAAATGTCACGCCTTATCCTCACTTTCGGAGACTTCCGCGAGCCGGCTGACATGCCGGAGAAAATCAAACGAGCGTAACGGACGTCCCGCACGCGCCACCGTAAACCGATAAAAAAGCTCTGTCAGTTCGGTTTGCATTTGCCCTTTGACCTCCGCCTGACCAAACTTGCGAGGATTTTGTGCCAACCAATATTGTAAACTACGAAGACTGCCGAGGCTAATGAAAATAAGCCCTCCCCGACCGGCCCGACAAGTGGGGCAGAACGCCTCCCCGCTCTCCACGTCAATCGCCACCGGCCCCCGGCTTAAAGGGGCTTCACAGGCCGAACAGTGTTGCCACTCAACCCCGTAACCCGCAACCCGCAAAAGATGAAAACCGGCCGCCAGCCCGACCGTCGCCGGGGATTTCACGTGATCCAGCGCGTCTAAAGCCGCCACCAACACCGTAAACGTCTCCGGCGACGCCTCCCGATCCGCCCATAACTGATCGACCGTATCCGCCAAAATCATGGCCCAACCCATCCGGTCCAGATCCAGCGCCAATCGCGGAAAGCCTTTGACCAGCTCCGCCCCTACCACCGTGTCCAAGTTGCTCCGCCCGTGATAGATTTCCAGCACGGAATAACTTAAGGGACTGACGTGGCCATGAAATTTGCTTTTGGGCCGACGAATCCCCTTCACGATAGCAGAAAATTTGCCCGTTTTGAGACCAAAGCCGGTCGCAATCACGTCCGCTTCGCGATAAGCCCGGCTTTTCAACAACAACACATGATCTTGGTATTGCGCCATGAGCGTCACTTATCCGGTTCACGGTATCCGAGCCGCCGTAACCAGCTCTCCTCGTTCCGCCATTTCTCCCGAACCTTTACCCACAAATCTAAAAACACCCGATGCCGGTAGTATTCCTCCAGATCTTGACGGGCCCGTTCACCGATTTGTTTGAGCATCCGGCCGCCGTCTCCAATCACGATAGCCTTTTGGCCGTCCCGCTCCACATAGATGGTGGCCCGAATATAGGTCAAATCGGGCCGGCGCAATGTCCGTTCTTCCACCACCACAGCCACCGAATAAGGAATTTCCTCCCGCGTCAGCTCGAGCACATGCTCCCGAATCACTTCGCTGACGTAAAAATCTTCACTTTGATCGGTGACCATATCTTCCGGATAATAGGGTACCCCTTCGGGCAACACCTCAAAGGTTCGCTCGACCAAGTCGGTTAATCCCAGTTCGTGCGCCGCCGAGATGATCCAATGGGCTTGGTAACCCATGAGTTCCTGATAGGGAGCGAGCCCTGCGGCGGCATCCGCCACCAAATCGCTTTTGTTGCCGATTAACCAGGTGGGAATCTGACTTTGCCGACAAAGCGACGCGGCCCACCGATCTTCCTCGTTAGGTGGCCGACTGATGTCGACGATATGCCAAATCAGATCCGCCTCGCGCGCGGTCAGTCGGGCCGTCTGATTCATCCGTTGGCCCAATTTATGCTGTGCCCGATGAATACCCGGCGTATCCAATAAAATGAGTTGTCCGTCCGGGCGATGCACGATACCCACAATCCGGTTGCGGGTCGTCTGCGGTTTCGGCGTCGCAATCGCGACTTTTCGTCCCAACAGCGCATTTAACAAGGTGGATTTGCCGACATTGGGTCGTCCCACCAAGGCCACAAAACCCGCTTTATAAGCCATGCGGTTCCTCCTTGGCCCCAAGCTCGGCCCCGAATTGGTGAGGCAAAAGTTCGTGTAACCCCCGGGTTTCGATTGGCCCGGTCTCGTCCGGTGTCGCCATAATGACGGTGAGATCCCCAAATTCCGCTAACGCCTGCCGGCATCCGCCACAGGGCGGTACCGGCCTCGACCCGGGCCCCACCACGGCAATGCGGACAAAACGCCGATACCCCTGACCCACCGCCGTATATAACGCGGCCCGTTCGGCGCAACACCCTAACGGATAGCTGGCGTTTTCGACATTGACGCCGGTTATAATGGTCCCGTCATCCGTTTCTAATGCCGCTCCTACCCGAAATCCCGAATAGGGTGCATAGGCATATTGACGAACTTGTCGTGCGGCCCATATCAGTCGGTCCATGATGCTCCCGTGCCTTCTTCCTTTGGCTTTTGGCTTTTGGCTTTTGACTCTTGGCCTGTAGGCCGTTTAGGTTTCCGGTTCAGTTTCTCCGAGAATGCGGACAATCACCCGGGATACCCGCCGCCCATCCACTTTGGCCACGGTTAATTCGACATTGTCCACCGTGACAACCTCTCCCTCGACCGGTACCCGTCCTAGCAAATGGAGAATCAAACCGCCCACCGTATCAAAATCCTCATGAGGCAAATTCAAATCGAACTCCTCGTTGAGTTCATCCAGCGCATAAAGCCCCGTGACTTCGACGACACCAGGCGAAAGCTCGCGAATGGGAACTTCTTCGGCATCATATTCATCTTGGATTTCCCCTACGATTTCCTCCAACAAGTCTTCAATGGTGACAATCCCGGCGGTTCCCCCGTATTCATCCATGACCACCGCGATTTGGGTATGCTGACGGCGAAAATCGGCTAAGAGGCTATTAATTTTTTTCGTTTCGGGCACAAATTGAACCGGTCGGGCCAAGTCTCGCGCCGGGGTATCCAGCGGTTTTTCCCGGGCGTACGCTAAGACGTCTCGGGCATAAACCACCCCGGTAATGTCATCGATGGTATTGCGGTAAATCGGCAATCGGGAATGGCCCCACTGCGTCAATCCTTCCCAAACCTCGGCCAATGTCGCGGTTTCCGGTAAAGCCTTGACGTCAATGCGGGGCACCATCACTTCACGCACGACCGTATCGCCGAAGTCGAAGATGCCTTGGATCATGTCGCGCTCTTCCGCTTCCAAAAGCCCTTCTTCTTCTCCCACCTCGACCATATTGCGGAGCTCCTCTTCGGTCATCAGCCGGCCACCCTCCGCTTTCCCCCCAAACAAGCGGATAAACCCGACCCCAATCCAGGTCATCACTTGCACGATGGGGTAAAATACCCGACTGGACACGTCGAGGAATCCGGACAACCGGAGAGCCACCCGCTCCGCATTATGGGCGGCGAACGTCTTCGGCGTAATCTCGGCCACCAGTAAAATCAAGATGGTCATCACGATGGTTGCCACCGTGACCCCACTGGCTCCCAAATAATGAATAAAGAGTCCTGCCGCCACCGTCGACGCTAAAATATTGGCTAAATTATTCCCGACCAGAACCGTGCCCAATAGCCGATTCGGCTGTTGAACCATCCGCTCCAACCGTGCCGCATTCTTCTTTCCCTTTTCCTCCAGGTTTTTCACCTTGGCCCGGGAAAGCGACATCATGGCGGTTTCCGACATCGAATAGAGTGCCGAAAACCCAACGACAACCAGCAGCAATACAATGGGGCCCCACTGAATCCCTCTCACCGAAGCGGTTTTATCCTCCTTCTATGCGCTACCCAAAATGGTAACGCGAGCACCAGCCCCCATAGAACTGCTGCAGCCAGCAGCACGATTACCAGAAGACCGGCATCTTGTGACCATCGTAGCATAAAATCCGTCCCCAACCGGGATAGCCGGGGGCCAAACACCAGAATCCCTATCCCCAAAGCACCCGCCGCGGCGACCAACACCGCCCCGGCCGCGGCGTCTTTGGCCACCTTGGCCAAGGGATGGTAATCCGGAGATACCAAATCGACAACCGCTTCTATTGCGCTATTCACCAATTCCAGCGCCAACACCAATGCGCTGGTCAAAATGAGGATCAGCCACATCATGCCGGAAATTCTCATCAAGAACCCCAAAACCCCGACCAATGTCGCCGCCGCCACGTGAATCCGGAAATTCCGTTGCGTCAATAACGTAGCCCATAAACCTTGTCCCGCGAATCCAAACGACCGCCAGAGATTATTCGACGACGTCACGGCTGAGTCCTATAGCTCCTAAAATTTCTTCGGTTTTGGCCATCATGCGCCGTTCGTCGTCCGGCGTTTCATGGTCCCATCCAATTAGATGGAGAATGCCGTGTACGGTCAAAAAACCCATTTCTCGGGCCAGACTGTGGCCAAAATCCTCCGCTTGCCGTCGGGCTTGCTCGACCGAAATCACCACATCTCCCAAGAGCTGGGGAACCGGATCCGGGTTGTCCCCCTCTTGCTGACTAAACGATAGCACATCTGTCGTCTTGTCGACCCCACGATAGGTGCGATTTAACTCGTGGACCGTCCCGTCGTCCGTCAACAAAATGCTCAATTCGGCGTCCAAAAGCCCCAATTGCGTCAATGCGGTTTCCGCCGCGCGACGCACCGTCGGCTCCCACTCTTGGCACCATGAGGGTTCACTGGTCACCGAAATTTCCATGTCATCGCCTCTCCATTTCTTTTAACACCCGTTCGGGATATTCTATCCGCTGATGGAATACCCCGGTCAAGACCCGCGTGAAGGTTTGGGCTATCACATCGAGATCTTTCAAGGTTAAGTTCGCCTCATCCAACTGCCCGTCTTCCAAGCGTTCTTTAATGAGGCGACGGACGACTTGCTCAATCGTTTGGGGTGTCGGATTTTTTAGGGTCCGGGTCGTCGCTTCACTGGCGTCGGCCAACATCACGATGGCCGTCTCTTTCGTTTGGGGTTTGGGCCCGTCATACCGAAAATCGGTTTCGTCAACCCCGTCGCCGGTATCCATTTCCACCGCTTTGCGATAAAAATAGCGAATTACGGTGGTACCATGATGCTCTCGAATGAACTGCGAAATCGCCTCCGGCAACTTATGCTCGTGGGCGAGCTCAAGTCCGTCTTTCACATGCGACGCGATGATGAGGGCCGATAGCGCCGGGGACAACCGATCATGAGGATTTTCCGCCCCAAATTGGTTGTCCACAAAAAAGTACGGCCGCTTGGTCTTGCCGATATCGTGATAGTAGGCGCCAACCCGCGCCAACAACGAATTGCCGCCGACCGCTTCCGTGGCCGCCTCGGCTAAATTGCCGACCATAATGCTGTGATGGTAGGTCCCCGGAGCCTCCACCAAAAGTTTTCGCAAGAGCGGTTGGTTGGGATTGGACAGTTCAATCAGCTTCATCGCGGTAATCACCCCAAAGGGGCCTTCCAGAAGCGGGATGGAACCCATGGCCAAGATGGAGGCAAAAATACCGTCAACCAACGCCCAAATTAAATATTGCCAGACCACCGGTTCGGTAAGTCCGGCCCCTTCCATCACATCTAATCCCAGTAAGGTGAAGAGGCTAACGACCCCCACCAGCACACCCGCCCGCAAAATATCATAGCGTTGCGACAGCCGACTGGTCCCAAACACCCCCGCGATGCCGCCAAAAAACGACACCAACGCCACATTTAAATCGAGTCCGGTCAACACGGCAATCGCCATGGCCAGAATTCCCGACATCACCAATCCGAGCCCGGCGTCACTTAACGCAGTCGTC
The DNA here is from genome assembly GCA_000237975.1 of Sulfobacillus acidophilus DSM 10332. Lineage (GTDB taxonomy): Bacteria > Bacillota > Sulfobacillia > Sulfobacillales > Sulfobacillaceae > Sulfobacillus_A > Sulfobacillus_A acidophilus. The sequence goes on from CP003179.1 coordinate 2,890,414, forward strand.
ATGATGGCGGCGGTCGGCACCACCAGGTAACTTAATCCCGGCACCGCCTCCAAAGTATCCGCCGCCAAAAGGCCTACCACCAAAATCAGTCCAACCATGACACTGATTTTCCAAGAGTCCAAAAAAGCCCGGCGCAAAAACACCAGGTAGCCGGCCATCAGGGCCACCAAGGCCGCCGAAAAAATCATGGAACCGAGAATGGGCGCAGGGTTAAACCCCTGATCCAACAATCCCAACTGCCGTAAAACAGCAATATCGCCCGGCGTCACAACCTGCCCTTGTTGGACCACGACTTCCCCTTGCAAAATCTTGACCAAGGGCACGCGGGCGGCCGCCGCCTGCCGACGTTCTTGGGTATCGGCCCGGTTTAAAAAGGTGTTTGGCACCACCAGAGACCGAGTGAAGTCGGTCAGAAACAAATTAAGGCCCGGGTCGCTTTCTTCTTGCTGGGCTAAGCGCGCCACAAAACTTTGGGCCTCGGCCAAGCCCACCGGACTGTTACGGACACCGGCTTGGCTTCCCATCACCGATGACAAAATGACGTTGGTATCTTGCTGTAACTGCCCCAATTGGGCCGGCGACAAACTGAGCACCGTACCCCAGACGGAGGACGGCAAGCCTAGGGGTAGTTGCGATGCGGCGGCTTTTTCCCGTTCGCTTAACGGGGCCGCGGTATCCTGCGCCAATTCTTCCAAGTAGAGGAAATCGTTAGCGGCTTTGGTCTTTTGCTGGGACAAAATGGAAGAGTTGGTGGTGTAAACACCAGGCACGCTGGCCATCGCCTGCTGACGCGCTTTCGCCGTCGCGGACCAATCTATCACTCCGTAAGGCGCCACAATGGTACGAGGGGCTAAATCACCGACTTCCAGAGATACCCGGTGGGAAAACCAGGTCACGGAAAAAATCGCGCTAATGACAAGCCAGACGGCCAGGCCAATTCCCACCTGCCGCGTCATCGCATCCGATAACGCCCACAAGCGGGGAGCATTTAGCCGGGACACCCATCTCGCATCACTTGGCGCGCTTTTCATCCCCGGTGTCTCCCTTACCTTGTTCAAACTGTTGATACGCCCGGATGATGTCTGCCACCAGCGGATGGCGTACCACATCGCGCTCGCCCAGACGCACCACTTTGACACCGGCAACCGATTCCAAAATGCGGGCGGCCGTCTTCAGACCCGATCGTTGACCCGGCGCCAAGTCTACCTGCGTTTCATCCCCCGTAACCACCATTTTGGAGCCCTCACCTAAGCGCGTCAATGCCATTTTCATCTGCTCATAGGTGGTATTCTGTGCCTCGTCCAAAATAATAAAACTGTGATTTAACGTACGACCGCGCATATACGCTAACGGGGCAATCTCGATATGCCCTCGTTCGCGAGACTTCTCCACCGCTTCCGAACCCACTAAATCAAATAGCGCATCAAACAAGGGGCGTAAATAAGGGTCAACCTTGTCCTCCAACGCTCCCGGCAAGAAGCCCAGTTTCTCCCCGGCTTCGACGGCCGGGCGGGTCAAAATAATCCGTTCTACCTCATGCGATTTCAATGCTTGCACCGCTAACGCCATCGCCAAATAGGTTTTACCGGTACCGGCCGGCCCGATGCCAAAGACCAACGTATGATCTCTAACCGCTTCCACATATTGTTGCTGGCCCAGTGTCCGCGGACGCACCGCCCGCCCACTGGTGGTGGTATACACCGTTTCGGTCAGAAGATGCAAAAATTGCCGCTGCGCACCTTCTTTGACCGCCGATACCGCCGATTCCACCACTTGCCGGCGAATCGGTTGACCGGCATAGACACACTCCGCCAACAGATCCAACACTTGCCGGGTGGTTTCTTGCGCTTCCGGAGAGCCATTGATCTGAATCACATTACCCCGAGCGGTTAAATGAACGCCCAGCACATCTTCGAGCGTCTTTAAATGCTCGTCGGCCCGCCCCACCACGGCACTCGCCGCCTGATTATCTTGAATCACCCATTGGGAAAGTGGCAATCGGTGTCCCCCTTTATTTCAGCCGGGTTGGTGCCACGGCAATATTACGGTTGACAATCCACACGACGGTAGCCAACACCCCTTTTGGCGTACGGCGCACGGTGCGGATCCGTTGAACCACCGTGCCCCCGGGAGGAATGGCCGCTTGCACCCGCCGTTGGGCCTCGGCCAGCGCCAGCTTCCGGGCTTGCGAAACCGTAAGCCGCTGTCGTTTTTCGCTGATTTCATTATATACTATCTGAATCGTCTCGACCGGTAAGGTCACCCCGGCCCACCGCCAATTAGCCACATGCCGCACGATTTGGAAATGCTGAAACGGGGGCGTTTCGGCGTTGGGTAGGGTCACAACATATTGCCCATCGATTACCCACATCCTCCGCACCGCCCGGCGACCCGAGAATACCGTCAACGTCCGCTGCCATGGCTGTAGGACCGTTGCCTGATAGCGGACCCGTGCCCACACTTCCCCTTCCGCCGGGGTCACGATACTCTCTTCCGTTGACGGCTGATCGCCAGCCGCGTTGGGAACGGCCGACACGACACCGGAAATTAATACTTGTCCACGCGTGACCTTCTCACCGACTAAAACATCGGGAGCCCCCATATAGACGTAGACGGCCGTAACGGTCCCGCCGGCATCGGCAACCAAGCGGGGAAAGAGATGGGCGGGTGGCCGTCGGTGAACCGGAATGGCGTCGATTTGGGCGACCGCCCCATGCACGTGAATGCCGATCCAGGAATATTGCCGGGGTAATTGGTGCTCCATCGCTTGCCGAATCCGGGGAATGTCCAGCCGATTTCGCCACACTCCCGGCGCTAGCCCCGCCGAACGGGCCGCTTTTAACAATGCTTGAGTCTCGGCCGGCGATAAATTCGTGGCCGTCACGTCCACTACCCAAATATGTAACGACGCGTACAACACCAGCGCCAGTGCGCCTAAAAACCCGGCCCAGATCCACGGTTGCCTTTTTAGTTCGCTCCAGCGAATGGGCAGCCCACCTTGCCGGACAATCTCATAAGATACCCCATGTTCAACGGTCACTTCATCCAGCCATTCCACAACCGATAACCCGATGAGACATGAAATCGATTCGCCCTGGCGGCGAACCCGCCAAATCCTAAACCCGTTCAACGCTAAGAGACTGACGACCTTCTCGATCTGGGCGCCGGTAAGCCGGACTTCCACCCAACCACCGATGATACGGCGGAGATAATCTGTCATCGTCGTCCTCCTCGAAACACCAAGGACCGCACCTGACCGGTGACCAAGATTTCTTGGTGGTCAATCCACCCGATAACCAAATCTCGCCCGGCCACAATCAGTTGTCCGTCAGGCAGCCGTACCACCACCCGATGCGGGTGATAGTGCACAATCCCCCGATGATTTTCCACGCGAAACTGCAGATGTCCCACGACTTCCACCCGGGGCACATTGACAAGCACCTCTGGCGGAATTTCCAATATTTCCGTCATGCGCTGAATGGTTTTGCCTTTACTTCGCATGGGGTCCTCCCGCTCTTTCAGGCCTGGATACCTTATGCTATGCCACAGGTTGACGGGCCATGATGACCGAGGGGGGTGTTCCGAAAGTTCCTCCCGTCCGGAGGAAAAAGCAGGAACCGGGAGATGCGTGTCGAATGTCCTTCCTAAGAATGTGTATTGAGGCGAGTCTATTGATACGTCCGGCCTACCCCATATCCGTCCCGGTACGCACGGTCCGGGTCGGGAAAGTGACCACCGTCAAACGGTGTTGGATGGGGTGCTTATTTTGCACTCTATCGGATCCGGTGCCCAACACCCCCCTGCCGTTGACCCCCCCGGGCATACGGTTAGAAGTACTGGACACACTGACGGTCGATTGGCACGTCGACCGGATTAAAATCCGTGGGGGCCTTTCCAGTAACGATCCCCCCGAATATTGGATTCATTGGATTAAAGCGCTCCGTGAGCGGACGACCGCCGTCTTACAAGGGTTTTCCGCCGTGGAAGTCTACCAGTGGCATCTCACCAGCCAACGCCCCATTCTGGAATTGTTGCGGCAACTTAAATGGGCGGGTCTCGATCGCCTAGGCCCCGGCGGCAGTGAGATGCTGGTGGATCGTTGGCGTTATGCGTGGGCGCCCTATCGCCTGCCGATCGAGACCTGGGCAAGCATCGTCCAATGGGCTGCCGAAGCGGGGCTCGAAACGACGGGCACTCTCATCGTGGTCGCCGATTTGCCCGCCGACGTGATCCATCGGCACTGGGCCCGGCTTCGGAATACCGGTGTCCCTCATATCGAGATTAAAGCCTTTCACGGGGAGAGTGGATTGGCGGCCTGGGGCCGTCCGCATGGGTGGGAAGTCTATGAAGCAGCCAGAATTGCTCGTGATTATTTTCCGACGGAGCCGTTGGCCATTTCCGGCTTGCCCGATCATCCCGATTGGCAGCAAATTTTTTCCGCGCTTCAGCCGATTCATTGGCTTACGACGGCTTGGGAGGTTAGTCCATGACCGCTTTACGCTGGATTCCCACTTGGAAGATCCCCGTGCACGGCGACCCCCATTGGGTCCTCTGGCAGGGAGACCAATGGCGCACCCTTTATCCTCGGATGCATGTGATAAGCCCGACGCGCCTGTCCTGGCCATCTCTTGACGTAATCGGGGAGGATTACCTCATATTTCCGACATTGCCCCCGAACGCCAAAACCACGGTTACGGTGGAAGCCCCATGCCCCATCGGGCAAGACGCGGCTTTTGAATTTTTCGGTCACGTCGAACATGCCGCCACCATCCGCCGATGGGTTATCGAACGGCCAACGGGGGCATCCCTGCAGGATATCACCGTTGCTTTAGACCTTTTGTTGGAAGCTCTACCGAATTGGTGGTGCGACCTCGATCTCGACAGTTTCGGCGAGCCTTTTGCGGTCTACTTGTTACACCGATATCCAAAACTCGGCGTCGTCACCGACGTGACCCGCCCGATTGTAACCGTCACCGAGATCGCCCGCGCCCTGAAACGCGCGCTGGAGGAGGCGGACTGGTCCGGTCGGCCCCCCTTCCCGTGGCCGGAAGCACGCCAACATCACCCCCGACCGCAGGAAAAACGGCCCTACCGCATGTTACCGTTAGCCGGTCGCGGCGACTAGGTCATCATCTCTTGATCGAAAAAGGAGGTACGTCATGCCACTCGAACCCCGGATTGTGATGCTCACTTATGACGACATGCGCCGTCAGATGGCTCGGCACGTAAAATTAATCGACGTCCGCACACCCGAGCAGTTCGTACAGCTCCATTTAGTCGGGTCCATTCCCCTACCCGGTCCACGCTTCGGCATGAGCCTTTTGGCCGATGGTCAGATTCACCCGGAAGAACGGATCGTGATTGTCTCGGACGACGCCGTATCCGGCCACATCGCCGCCCAAGAAGCCAACTTAATGGGGGCCGAAGTCGTCGGGATTTTTGCCAGTCTGCCTCGTAGCTGGGAAAAACGCGGGTTACCGGTGATAAAAGGCGACGTAGTGCACCCGGACACCCTTTTGACCTATCTGCACGACAATCCGCAAGTCGAATTTGTTGATGTGCGGGAAAAAATGGAACAAATCCGGTTTCCCTTTCCGCCCGTGACCCGCTCGATGCCATTTTCCCTTTGGCCTGAACAAGCCCGGTTACTGGATCCTGCTCGTCCGGTATTGCTCATGTCCGGGAAAGATCAGCGCAGCATCTTGGCGGCCCGCCACCTCATGGTCCAGGGCTTTTCCCGCGTGGGCTATTTGGTTGGCGGCTATCACCGGTATCATCACCCCCGGGTTTACGATCCCAAAGAAGCCGCCCGGACCACCGCCCGCCACGGTGTCTTTATCTGAAGGCTTCCTCCAAATCGGCCCGTCGTCGTATTAAACCAAAGCCCTTGGCTAAAGCCGTCCATGACAAGAATCCAGGGACCGGCGCCGCTGACCACCGTGGGAGTGGTCGCCAAGGGTCGCGGCCAGGGGACAAGATGTCCACCTGCCAACCGAGCCGGCACAATCCGGAGCATGCCTTTGACCGTCAGTCCCCATACCGGCCGGGTGTCGGTCACTTGTAAGACGGCTTGGGTCACGGGGAAGGTCTTTTCGAACACGCGCCGTCCCCACACCGCGAGGCCGAAGCCGTTGAGTCCCTCGGTATATGGCACAAGCACTCGGGAGCCCGAAAACGCCACCGTTCCCTCCGGGGTTTGAGAAAGCCATCCCCACGGCTTGGTTGCCTGGCTCAAGGTTTTGAGCCAGAGGCGGGTCGGCGTGGCGACGGCGACCGACAAGAGAGTGCCGGGCCCCCGTACAAATGTTGTAATGCCCATCGGCAAGGAGCCGGTGACGGCTTGCCATCCGGTCCCGGTCCAACGGCTCACCCACACCCTGGTTCCCTCCGCATTTTCCATGACGCCATACCGGATGCGGCCTTTTGATCCCACCGCCATCACCCGTACGCCCGGCGGAGCCGCGAGACGATGCCACCTACCGGCCACCCGGTAAAATACGGCCCGACCGGTGGACACCAGCGGTCCCACAGCACTTGACCAGGCTTCTCCCCATGGTTCGACCAGCCCCAGTTGACCGAGGCGCCGGGGTTGATTTAAGGGATGACCGGTCGGCGAATAAAGTCGAGCCCAAAGCACCTCCTGGTCACCTTCCGGCAAGGCATAAAAAAGCCACAGATTCGGCGGTTTTGAAGCATGAGGCCGATGGCCGCCCCCGATGAACGCGCTACCGAGTCCGAGGACCAGCAAAAGCAAAAGCCCGCCGATCCCTATTCGGAACCGGAAGGCTTTTTGCCCGTTTTGCATGCTATGCTCCTTGAAGTTGCGCTTTCACGAGCTCCGAAACCGCCCGACCATCGGCCCGTCCCCGAATTTTCGGGCTCAGCCAGCCCATGACTCGCCCCATGTCGCGAGGACCGCTGGCCCCGGTTTCGCGAATGGCCTCGGCTATCAGTGCCTGCACCTCTTCAGGGGTCAGCGGGGTGGGCAAATACTCTTCTAAAATGTGGATCTCGGTTTGCAACTTCTCCACCAGATCCAAACGCCCGCCGCGTTCGAATTCGGGAAGCGTTTCCTTACGTTCTTTTACTTCTTTGGCGATGACGCCGATAATCGCGTCCTCATCCAGTGTGGTCCGCTGACTTTTGGTTTCGGCTTCCAAAATTGCGGCTTTAATCCCTCGGATAACAGTCATGCGGGCCTGATCTTTTGCCCGCATCGCGTCTTTCAAGTCCTGATTCAGCCGTTCGCGCAATGACACGGAAAACGCCCCTTACTTTGTGCGCTTTTTTCGAGCCGCCTCAGATTTCTTTTTGCGGCGCACGCTAGGCTTTTCATAATGCTCATGGCGACGCGCTTCCGCTAACACGCCGGCTTTTTGGATCTGCCTTTTAAACCGGCGGAGTGCGCTCTCCAGGCTTTCATTTTTGCCAACTTTAACCTCTGACATTAATCTCCCTCCCCTCTACCCGCTCGGGTCGGGGTCTATTCCCTTTATTATACGAGTTGGCTCGAAAGCGTGTCAAATGTCGATTTGACGTACCCAAAAGTACACGACACGATGTCCCTGTCCTTACAAACGACACATCACGGGAAACCTCTAGGGCTTGACATCCTAGGGAAGAAGTCGAACGTAACCGCCGATGGCGCCCGGATCCCTTGACCTGGAGTTCCCAGGCGCCATAATAAAAGGCAGACGCAAACGTAAAGGAGCTTTTCATGCGGCTATGGCATGAATCACTCATTGCCCGGCTCCCCCGGGCGCAATTACTGGGGCAACATCGCGAATGTTGCGCATTGCGGGGGTTAGGCTGGGGTCGACGTCATCAAACGGTCGATTACGTCTTCACTCATCCATACGAGTTTTTGGTCGCCTACCATTATCAAGTGATGAACGAGATGGTGAATCGCGGTTATCGGGTCGCTCCAAAATGGTGGGACTGTAGTTATCGTGGCCAACGGGCACCGGGCATTCCCTGTGATCCCGATAAGATCCCCCGACAGCACCCCATCTATCCGGTACACGACGCGGACTACGAATTGTTGTGCCGGGAGCTTTTGGCTCATAGAGTCCCCAACAGCTAGGAACAAAAATCACCCGATGGTCATAACCATCGGGCGACCGGGTCTACCACGGGCGATAAAGGTGACCGTACTTCACCAAGCACTCCTTACACAAGGTACTTTCCAAAAAGCCAGATGTAAAAGAGGTCGCATTTTTTTTGACCACTGGCTTATGGCAGATATCGCAAAATTTCAGCTCAATCACCTTGCCCATGCTCTCGACCTCCTGCCGTTAGCATGGCCGGCCTCAAAGCAATTGAGTCTAGCAGTCTTGTCCAGTTGTGGAAGCAACCAGGCCTAGGAACACGACAACACCAGCAAGGCCGCCCAAACGCCGGCATTTTCCGCCCGGTAAATTCGGGGGCCTAAGCTGACGGCTTTCGCCCCCTGATCCACCAATTGGGCCACTTCGTCATCCGTTAGGCCACCTTCCGGCCCCACGACCACATGAAGAGCCCGATCGCGAATCTCGGAGCGAAGAGACATCCACGGATCGCCCTGGGGACTTAAAACCCACCAGCTGCCGCCGACGGCCGGATCCAGTCGACTCCAAGGCCGAACCGGTTCGACAGTGGGCACTTCTCGCCGACGACTTTGTTCCGCGGCTTCTTTGGCGACGGTTTGCCAGCGTTGTTGCTTGGCCGAAGACGCCTCCCGCACCACGGTCCGCGCCGTCACCAGCGGCACAAATCGGGAAATACCGACTTCGGTGCCTTTTTCGATGACGTCCCGCATCCGATCGCCCTTCAAAAGGGCTTGATAGAGGGTCATGTGGATCGGCACCGGTACCGGCGGTGCCAACTCTTCCACGACCGCCACGGAATCGGCCTTGCCCATCTCTGCCCGAAACAGTCGGCCCTCAGGCGTCAAAAGTTCGAAAGAGTCTCCCGGTCTGACCCGCATCACCGTCTTTAAATAATGAGCATCGTCACCGGAAAGCCGCACTCGGTCCCCGGTGGCCGCCGCTTCAGGAATGCTCAACCGAATCATGCGCGACCACCAACATGAGCCATCCGTCTTCCCGTTCCACCTGCTCGACCCGCTGTCCGGTCGACCGTGCCAGTTGCATCATATCGTTCATCCGTTCTTCTAACAGACCGGAGACGTAAATGACCGCTCGGGGAGCCAGATACGCCTGAAGGTGGGACCACTCGTGAGCAATAATTTCCCAGATAATATTTACCAAGAGCACGTCAAAAGGCGTGGGCGGTACATCCTTTAAGGTCCCGGCAATCACCCGAGCCCGATCCTCTACGTGATTTAACGCGATATTGTGCCGGAGAGCTTTTAAAGCCACCCCATCCGGCTCGACCAACACCGCTTCTCGGGCGCCCCGTTTCAGCGCCAGAATCCCCAATATCCCCGAGCCCGCCCCTAAATCCAACACCCGGCGATGGGCCAAATCGGCAAAAATGAGGGCATTCAAGCACATGCGGGTGGTTGCATGCGTGCCGGTCCCAAAAGCCATCCCGGGATCTAATCGGATCACATGCTCCTCGTCGCCCGCGGGCCCCTCTTCCCAGGCCGGAACGATAGAATAGCCGTTGGCCAATGCCACCGGCTGATAATACGCTTTCCAGGAGGTTTCCCAGTCTTCCGGAAAAACTTCGCGCGCTTCCCAAGTCCAATCCCGCCGTTCCGCCATTTGGCTCACCGCTTGCTCCCAACTCGGATAGTCGGCCTCGGGTACATAAACGGCCACAAATGGCATTTGCGGCTCGAGGGGAATGTCGGTAAAGGGCGGATTGGCTATTGTCCCATCTTCCCATTCCAGGCCGTTGGCACCTAGCCCATAAAGCCAGGCCACGGCCTCTTCGAGATCTTTTTGCGGCGGATAGAGGGCAATCCGCCAATATTTTGGGGTGACGGCCATATTACCTTCCCAGGGCATCTTTAAATTTCCTCAATAAGCTTTTGTCTTCAGGTAACACCGGCTCTTGCCGAATCTCCGCCCAGTGCCGCAAAACCTCACGTTCCTTGGCACTCAGGTGCGTCGGAACGCTAATGGTGACCCGCACGTTCAAATGCCCGCGGTGAAGGGGGACGCCTAAGCGCGGCAAACCCGCTTTAGGAATGCGAAACACCGTGCCGCTTTGAGTTCCGGCCGGAATATGCAAAGTTTCCGTACCAGTCAACCCCTCCACGGTAATTTCTGCGCCCAAAGCCGCTTGTGCAAACCCAATTTCCTGGTCCAGCCAGAGATCTTCCCCTTCTCGGCGGAACTTTGGGTGATCGGCGACCCGGATAAACACAATGAGGTCGCCGGGCGGACCGCCCCGGTGTCCCGCCGCCCCTTCGCCCTGCACGCGAAGGCGGGTGGACTCGTCAACCCCGGGCGGGACTTTCACGGTGAGACGCTTTTCCGCCCGGACCACTCCCCGGCCGCCACACACCTTACAGGGGGTGGGAATCACTTTGCCGGTACCATGGCAACGAGGACACGTTTCAATACGCCGAATACGGCCCAAAAAGGTTTCCGAAATGCGGTCGACTTGCCCGCGGCCTTTACAGTCGGGACACGTTTCGATCCGCGTGCCGGGTTCGGCTTGGTTTCCATGGCAATGCGAACACACCTCATCGCGCACGACCCGGATCTCCTTTTCGACCCCGGACGCCACGTCTTCCAACGTCACCGTCAAATCGTAACGCAAGTCGGCCCCCCGTTCGGGACCGGCTCGCCGACTACCGCCCGCGGTTTGGCCAAAAAACATATCAAAGATGTCACCAAACGGGCCAAACCCAAAATCGCCCTGCTCGCCAAAGCCTGAGAACCCATCGGCTCCGGCATGGCCAAATTGGTCATAGCGCGCCCGTTTATCCGGATCGGACAGGGTCTGGTAGGCTTCGTTGATTTCCTTAAATTTCTCTTCCGCCTCGTGGTCTCCCGGATTCGCATCGGGATGATATTTCGCCGCCAATTTGCGAAAAGCCCGCTTAATCTCGTCGACGGAAGCCCCACGACTAACTCCTAATACCTCATAATAATCTCTTTTAGCCATGACGGCTTCCCCCTATCGCTTACGCATCCGTCGGCTCTGACTCCGTTCCACGTCCTTGCGACACTTTGACTAAACTGGCACGCAACACCCGGTCGCGCCATTGAAACCCTCGCACCACTTCCTCCACAATGGTGCCTTCCGGCTCATCGCTATCCACCTGTTGGACCGCTTCATGAAAGCGGGGATCAAAAGGCTGGCCGACAGCCGCAATCGGAGTCACCCCCAGTCGGCCTAACGCCTCCTCAAACCCTTTCAGGGTCATTTCGACGCCGACCCGCCACGCCTTGGCCTCCCCTTCGGTGGGCATGAAGTTAACCGCCCGCTCCAGGTTATCGTATACCGGCAACAAATCAGTTAACAAACTTTCGGCAATGCGCGCCATCCATTCGTCCCGTTCACGATCCATGCGTTTTCGGAAGTTGTCAAAATCGGCACGCAGCCGAACCAATTGTTCGTAGCGTTCCGCCGCCACCTGCTCCCAGTCTGGAGCCTGATTGTCCGCCTCGGCGGTCATATCGGCCGACGGCTGGGCAACTTCTTCATCCCCTAATACGGATTCCTCCGCAGTTTTCGCATCCTTTTCCTGTTCGTCCATCTTCTTGCCTCCTCATCGGGCGTTTTCCCGGAGCTCGCCATACCAGCCGCCGTCGAGCACCCGCGACAACTCCTCGGACACCGCCTCGACGATCGTCACCACCCGAGAATAATGCATGCGGCGCGGCCCCACCACCATAAGGTGTCCCAAAACGCGTGGGCCCACGCGATAGGTCGCCGTCACCACGCTGCAATCCTGAATGTCGTGGACAGATGACTCGGTACCGATGACCACTTGCACGCGATCGCGATCCTCCGCCAACGACACCAGTCGTTCCACTTGGGATTCCTGTTCTAAAAATCCCAATACGCGGCGGACTTTGTCGACATCCCGAAATTCCGGGTAATTTAAGATATTCAACGGACCGGCCAAGCTGACCTTCGCTTCTTCCCCGTCTTGCCCGGTCACCCATTTCAATGCCAGCTGCCATAACACCGGATAGCGATGGATGTCGCCTTGAATGGGATCTAAAATGCGAGTTTTCAATTCACGGATTAAGATCCCGCGAAATTCCCGGGTAAAGTCTTCGGCTAATTGCTCGAGTTGCACCGTGTCAAAATCGCTTGGGACCAAAAATGTCTGGTTTTCGACCAGCCCGGTATCGGTCCGGAGTACCATGAGTACCGTGCCCGCCCCAATCGGCATAAAACTAAGATCCAACAATTTGGCTTCATCCACCGAAGGCGCCAGCACCAATGAAGGATAATGGGTCAACTCCGACACTAAACGGGCCGTATGATGAATAAACCAATGGATTTCCCGGACCCGCACCTGATACGCCTGCCGGATGCGATCACGTTCCTCCCCCGCCAAATCCGCCGGCTTCATTAATTCATCCACGTAGTAGCGATACCCTTTGTCTGACGGCACGCGGCCCGCGGACGTGTGCGGCTGTTCCAAAAAACCTTGTTCCTCGAGATCGGCCATTTCATTCCGAATGGTCGCGGAGCTAACGCCCAGCGAGTATTTCCGCGCCAGGGTACGAGACCCCACCGGCTCAGCCGTGGAAATATAATCGTCAATCAGCGCTTCTAACACGCGCCGCTTCCGCGCATCCATCGGACCACCCCCGACGCTCGTTAGCACTCCCGATCTTGGAGTGCTAAGTGTTTCTCAAAAAACCATAGCACCCGCTTCTTTTGACTGTCAAGGCACGACCCGGTTATCCCGACTCAAGCTTGGCATCTAAGAATTCCTGGGACACCTGATTCCAGACGTCACGGCCGCGGGGGGTTAACCGGATCGCCTCGTCGGTCGACTCGACAAGCCCCCGTTGCTGCAGCCGATCCCAGATCCCCCGAAACGTCTCCCAGAGAGGTTGGTGAAACCGCCGATAAAACCGCTCCCGGCCGACACCTTGGCTAAGCCTAAGTCCCAACCAGACGACTTCGCGCATTTCTTCCTCCGCCGAAACCCACTCCTCCCCGGTCGTAGGATCCTCGCCCGCCAAAACGCTGGCCACATAACGCGGAATCGCACGTACGTTCCACCATCGCCGGCGGCCGTTAAAGGCATGGGCACCCGCCCCTAGCGCCAGATAGGGGTTAACGTACCAATAGAGCGCATTATGGCGGGAATGATATCCCGGGCGGGCATAATTGGAAATTTCGTAGGCGTCGAATCCGGCCTTCGCCAAACGGGCTTGAGCCCAGTCGGCCATATCCCACACCCAGTCCTCGGGCGGCAACACCACCCGTTTATGCTCCAACCCGCGGGCCAGCGGGGTGCCTGGTTCAACCGTTAGTTGATAGAGGGATAAATGTTCGACCTGAAGCCCAATTAAGGCGTCAACCGTTTCGTGCCATTCGTCTGGCGTCTGCCCCGGCAGGCCATAAATCGCATCGCAATTGAGATTGGTAAACCCCTGGGCCCGGGCTAAGGCGACCGTGGTCACGACATCCTCCCGCGTATGGACGCGGTTGAGCGCCTCTAGATGATGATTTTGCCATGCCTGTACCCCAATCGACAATCGGTTCACCCCGGCCGCCCGCAAACGAGCGAGCCGTTCACTGTCCACCGTGCCCGGATTGACCTCCACCGTAATTTCCACGGCGTCGGTCTCTATGCCGGTTCGCTCCCGGATAGCCGCGATGACGGCGGCCAGGTGCCGGGGATCGACCAACGACGGCGTACCACCGCCAAAATAGATGGAGACCAAGCGCCCGACCGGCAACGACTCGTCCGCCCATTCACGCAATAAGGCCCGGGTGTACGCCTCATGCTCTTGTGGCCCCATCCCCGTCACCGTGTTGAAATCGCAATATGTGCAGCGTGCTTGGCAAAAAGGGATGTGCACATAGACGCCAAATCCGTCATCCGGAACCAAATCCAGATTGTCGGGTCTCATCCGTTATCATCCACCCGTAAAATGGCCATAAAGGCTTCTTGGGGAATTTCCACGCTGCCCACCGATTTCATCCGACGTTTACCTTCTTTTTGCTTCTCGAGCAATTTGCGTTTGCGGGTAATGTCTCCGCCGTAACATTTGGCCAACACATCTTTGCGCATGGCCTTAACCGTTTCACGGGCAATCACCCGACCGCCGATCGCCGCTTGAATCGGCACCTCGAAGAGTTGGCGCGGGATCAGGTCTTTGAGCTTTTCGACCAACGCCCGGCCTCGGTGATAGGCTCGGTCACGGTGAACCACCGTTGATAGGGCATCGACAACCTCTCCGTTAATCATGACGTCCATTCGCACCAGATCGGCTTCCTGCATACCCGCCCACTGGTAATCGAGCGATGCATAGCCACGGGTACGACTCTTCAGTTGATCGAAGAAATCAAACATGATTTCGCCCAGCGGTAACCGATAACTCAACATCGCCCGCACGGAATCCAAATAGGTAAGGTCGAGATAGGTCCCTCGCCGCTCTTGCGCCAGCTCCATCACCGCTCCGATATACCCCGCCGGCGTAATGATATGCGCCTCGACCACCGGTTCTTCAATACGAAGAATATCCCCGGCCGGAGGAATGAGCGCCGGGTTATCCACCCGAAGCGTGGTGCCGTTCACCAACGTGACCTGGTAGACCACGTTAGGTGCGGTTGTGATAAGCGTCAGATCGTATTCCCGTTCGAGCCGCTCTTGGATCACTTCCATGTGCAAAAGGCCCAAAAACCCTGCCCGAAACCCAAAGCCTAAAGCGGCCGACGTCTCCGGTTCGAAAGTCAATGCGGCGTCGTTTAATTGTAGTTTTTCCAGTGCTTCTCGAAGACGAACATAATCCGCCGAATCCACCGGATATAATCCGGAAAACACCATCGGTTGCGCCGGACGATAGCCAGGCAAGGCTTCCGGAGCCGGGCGCTCGGCAAGCGTCACGGTATCGCCGACGCGGGTATCTTGTACGGTCTTGATTTGGGCGGCAAAAAACCCCACTTCTCCGGTTGCCAGCGCGCCTACCGGTGTCGGATGAGGCCGGAATACCCCGATTTCGGTCACCTCAAATTCCTTGCCGGTGGCCATAAAACGAATGCGATCGCCCACCTTCAGCTGGCCGTCGACGACCCGGACGTACACCAACACTCCTTTATAGCTGTCAAAACGGGAATCGAAAATCAAGGCCCGCAAGGGGGCTGTCCCCTCACCCGGTGGCGGGGGCACCAAATCCACGACCCGATCTAGCACCGCTTGAATCCCAATCCCTTGCTTAGCGGACACCAGCACGGCATCGGTCCCATCTAAGCCAATTTCGATCAGCTCTTCCATCACGCGCTCGGGATCCGCGCTCGGTAAATCGATTTTGTTAATCACCGGGATGACGGTTAAATCATGTTCCAGCGCCAGATAGAGGTTGGCCAAGGTTTGCGCTTCCACACCTTGGGCGGCATCAACCACCAAAAGGGCCCCTTCACAAGCCTGCAAGGCTCGTGAGACTTCATAGGTAAAGTCGACGTGGCCCGGGGTGTCAATTAAATTCAACTCATAGGTTTCTCCGTCCCGCCGATAGAAAAGTTGCACCGCTTGGGCTTTAATGGTAATGCCCCGCTCGCGCTCCAAGTCCATGGAATCGAGCACTTGCGGCGCCATTTCCCGTTCGGAGAGCGCCCCCGTGAGCTCAATAATCCGGTCGGCCAAGGTGCTCTTACCGTGATCGATATGGGCAATAATTGAAAAGTTGCGGATATGCTGCTGGTCCACATTGTCTCCTCGGCTTCCTTACGCGCTTCTCTTCATGTTACCAGACCGGCGCCGGAAAGAAAATCATGCGATTTGACTCACAAAAAATGTACTTGAAACACCTTCGTTGCCTCACAAAAAAATGTACTCGAAAAGGAGTGCTGTGATGGCAAGCCGAAATTCCCGGCATCATGCGTTGCAGGAGGATGTCTTGATGCCGTTGTCCCTTACCCGAACGTCGTGCGGTGATTCGTGAATTGGCGGCCCAGTATCGCAAGGCCACGAAAGGCCAGCGCACCCGACTGATCGAACAACTCCAAACGCTGTGTGGTTATAACCGTTCCTATGCGGCGCGTGCCCTACGTGCGGCGGCCACCACGGAGTCGGCGACACCACGCGCCGTTCGCCCCGGCCGGGGACGCAAACCGATGTATGGCGCGGCCGCCAAGGCCGCGTTGACGGCCTGTTGGGCCATTCTCAACTTCCCCACCGGCAAACGGTTACACCCCTTTTTACCGGAGTTGGTGGAACGGCTCGAGGCCCACGGCGAACTGCACTTAGAGCCTGCCGTGCGCGATCAGCTCGTGCAGATGAGTGCCGCGTCGATCGACCGATTTCTCGCCGCCGAACGGCGGCGGTTGGAGGTCAAAGGACGCAGCGGCACCAAGCCCGGCACGCTCCTCAAACAGCAAATACCGGTCCGGACGTGGGCGGAGTGGGATGATGCGACCCATCCCGGATTTCTCGAAATTGATCTCGTCTCCCACGATGGCGGCGCGGCCCGTGGAGAGTTTGCCTGGACCCTCGATCTGGTCGATATCTTAACGGGATGGACTGAAACCGTTGCCTTGCCGAATAAAGCACGTAAGTGGGTCATCGAGGCCTTGGATGCCCAGCTGTCGCGCTTCCCATTCCCGATTCGCGGGATCGACTCGGATAATGGGAGCGAATTTATCAACCACCATCTCCTCACGTGGTGCGAGAGCCACCACATCACCTTCACGCGGTCCCGGGCCTACCACAAAAACGACGGCTGTTATGTGGAGCAAAAAAACTGGTCGGTGGTGCGGCGCTTCGTCGGTTACCTTCGCTATGAGGGGGCAGAACAGGTGCAGTGGCTTAACGACCTCTACGCTACACTCCGTCTCTACACGAACTTCTTTCAGCCGTTACAAAAGGCCGTGGCCAAAGAGCGCCGGGGAGCCCGCACGTACCGCCGCTATGATCAGGCCCAACCCCCCTACCAACGCGTCATGGCGCTTCCGGATACGCTAGTCTCCTCTACCCAGAAAGCGGCCTTGAAAGCTCAGTACGCGTCGCTCAATCCCGCCGCGATCCGGCGCGACCTGCTACGCCTCCAAAACCGTTTGTGGGACCGGATCCCCAGCGAAGACCCGCAGG
This sequence comes from Sulfobacillus acidophilus DSM 10332, assembly GCA_000237975.1. Lineage (GTDB taxonomy): Bacteria > Bacillota > Sulfobacillia > Sulfobacillales > Sulfobacillaceae > Sulfobacillus_A > Sulfobacillus_A acidophilus. The sequence continues at coordinate 2,907,593 of CP003179.1, forward strand.
AGGTGCCCCTATGATAGGATTTTCAAAGACCTTTTAATTTGAGGCAACGAAACCTCGTTCAAGTACTTTTATTTTTGAGGGAAGACGTCATGCGCCCAAGAGAAAAACCCTTCCCCAACAGCGGGAAGGGTTTAGGAATATAAGGGCAGAAAGAGAGAATCGGTTACGCTGCTTTATTAAACGGCCCCACCGGTAATACCGTCCGGCCGTACATCTCGTTGAGCACCTCGGCCGCCGAAAGATAAAACGCCAAAATCGCCGTAATCATGCCGACATAGCCACCCACCGTGGTCAGTGCCGTCATCCCCCACGCGCCAATCGCCAGCAGGACAAAGGTCACCCACAGCGCCAGAAACACTAATTGTAACGCCATCGTGGCTCGGAAGGTGCCCAGCCACATATAAAACGTGAACACACCCCATAAGAACAAGTACCAGCCGACAAAGGCAGCCGGAACGCCCGCCCCGAAATAGTGGGCAAAGAGAGCAAAGGACCACCAAAATGCCCCGTATGAGAAGAAGGCGACCGTCCCAAACGTATTACCGCGACGAAACTCCAGTACACCGGCCACTAATTGTGCCGTACCGCCATAGGCCATCGCGAGAGCCAATACGAGCCCGAGACTCTTGCCGTCGAACCACCCGGCATTAATCATGCTGAGCATCCAGGTCGTCAGCGCAAATCCGGCCAGCCCTAACGGGCCCGGATTCCCCAATTTTCCTTCCATGGTTAGCCTCCCTCAGTCAGTCGAAGATCAGTCCCTTTGACAGAATCAGAAAATGCGGGGCAGAGTGCCCCATTTAAGGACGCGCCATCTTTTGAATGGTTTCCACCACTTCCGGATTGGCTAAGGTGGTGACGTCCCCAATCTCTCGATTATCGGAGATCGCCGCCAAGATCCGGCGCATAATCTTCCCGGATCGCGTCTTGGGTAAATCCGGAACCACCCAGACGTGACGCGGGCGGGCAATCGGCCCAATATCGCGGACAATGACGTCGACAATCTTTTGCGTCAGTTGGGGGGTCGCTTCCACGCCGGGATGCAGCGATACATAGATCTCCGGCATAGCGCCTTTGATCTCGTCATGCGCAGCGACCACTGCCGCCTCCGCCACCTCATCCAACGTCAGCACCGCGGACTCAAGCTCTTTGGTCCCTAAGCGATGACCTGCCACATTAATGACGTCATCGATCCGGCCCAAGATGCGGAGATATCCATCCGCCGCCATCATCGCCCCGTCGCCCGCCATGTACGGCCAATCACGCCAGTCTTTGCTTTCAGGGTTCTTGTTGTACTTCCCGTAATAGGTGCGGACATAACGTTCGGGATCGCCCCAAATCGTTTGCATGATACCCGGCCAAGGGTTTCGAATGCAGAGATAACCGCCTTCGCCGGACCCCGGCGCCACTTCCTGGCCGGTTTCATCCAGCACCACCGGGTGGATACCGGGTAGTCCAGGACCCGCGCTACCGGGTTTCATGGGCTTTATGGCCGGGATGGTACTGCAGAGGTGCCCACCGGTTTCAGTCTGCCACCAGGTGTCAACCACGGCCGCCTGTCCCCGGCCAATGACATGGAAATACCAACGCCAGACGTCCGGTTCAATCGGCTCACCAACCGTCGCCATCAACTTGAACCGATAATGATACTTTTGCGGGATTTCCTCGCCAAACTGACGGAGGCTGCGGATAGCCGTCGGCGACGTGTGGAAAATGGTGACGCCCAATCGTTCGGCAATCCGCCAGGGGCGCCCGGCATCGGGATAAGTGGGTCCGCCCTCGTAGAGCACCGAGGTAGCCCCTAGCGCCAAGGGACCATAGACAATATAGGAATGGCCGGTAATCCACCCGATATCCGCCATACACCAATAGACGTCATCCGGCTGAATGTCCAACACGTATTTGGAGGTCGCGGCGGCGTAAGACAAATAACCCGCGGTGCCATGCTGAATCCCTTTCGGTTTGCCGGTGGAACCGCTCGTATACATCAAAAAGAGGGGCGCCTCACCCGGCATCGGCTCCGGTTCGACCACCTGCCCGCGATACCGGGGGGCGAGTTGGCTCACCAGAAAATCGCGCCCCTCCACTAACGGCGATCCCCCATATTGGCCCCAATGGCGCTCAAAAATCAACACTTTGTCCACCGGTTGGCCGACCTCGGCCGCCCGGGCCACCGCCACATCGGCTTTTTCTTTGTGGTCAAGCCATTTTCCGTTCCGGTAATACCCGTCCATGGTGACCAAAATGCGGCTTTGAGAATCGATGATCCGGTCGGCACAAGCCTGTCCGCTAAATCCGCCGAACACCACCGAATGCATAGCCCCGAGACGGGCACACGCCAACATAGCAATCGGGAGTTCCGGCACCATGGGCATATGAATGGTCACTCGATCGCCCTTTTGAACCCCGGCAAAATCCCGTAAAATCGCGGCAAACTCGTTGACCCGCCAGTACAGTTCACGATAGGTCAACGATTGAACGGGATCGTCTTCCCGCTCGGAAACGAAATAGTAGGCCACTTTACTCTGTAATGCGGGTAAGTGGCGGTCGACACAGTTATACGCGGCATTAATTTGCCCGCCGGTAAACCAGCGCCAAAACGGGGGGTTGGAGTCGTCTAACACCCGGTCCCATTTCTGATACCAGTCCAAAAGTTCGGCATATTCCGTGAAATAGTGAGGAAAGTTGTCCAGGTTAAAACGCTCATAAATCGTAGGGTCCGTGAGGTTGGCTTGCGCTACAAAAGACGCGGGAGAATTTATATACTCTTCTTCGCGCCAATGTACCTCAATGTCGGAAGATGTCATATGTTCGTCGCTCACCGATCGCTCGCTCCCTTCGAGGTATTCGTATTACATTATATACTCTTACTTGATCAAAAAGTCGATCGAAATTTTGATTGACAAAAATACCGTTTCAATATGTGAAAAGGAGAACAATCTTCCGGCGGGCATAAGCTGCTCCCGTCTGGCGCACACTACCGCGTAAGGACAGCGGTTGAGGGGATTTGCGCGTGAAGGGGATCGATATTGAAGAACTGAGCGGGGCGTTAGACGTGCTCGCCAATGAGCTAAATGCCTTCCTTCGCCACGACCCGTTGCCCCGCTCGGTGAGCGATGCGTGCGCCAAAATTTTAGAGCGGTTGGGCCACCCGCCCGATGTCGTCTGCCGACAATTTTCCGTCGGCTCCCACTCTTATTGGGTCTTATTTTTCGCCGGCAGCACGGACGACGCCTTAATTAGCCAAGGCATCCTCTATCCGTTGCTGGCTCATGCCGACGACACTTTGAACCCGACAACCGTCCCCATCGGACAAGTTCGCTCCGTGACCACTCTGACCGACGCCGTTCAGCAGCTCTTGGCCCACCAAGCCTTGGTCGCCGACCAAACCAGTGGGCGCTGGTGGGCATTCGATGTGGGCCAGCCTCCCACGCGTTCCGTCTCTGAACCGAGTAACGCCAAAGTGGTTCACGGACCCCACGACGGTTTCGTTGAACAATGGGTCATCAATCTGGCGCTCTTGCGCCAATATCTCCAAACCCCTTACCTGCGGGTCGAAACCCTGACGGTCGGATTTTGGACCCAAACCACCGTCGCCGTGATATATCTGGAAGGCCTGGCCGAGGGCAAGGTCGTTAGTCAGGTCCATGCAAAGCTGTCTCAAACGTCCTTACGAGGTCTGGTGGATTCCTCCCGCATTGCCATGGCGCTCGGCGGTCCCTGGGTGATTCCGACGGTGCAGTATAGCGAACGGCCGGACCAAGTCGCCGCGGCACTGATCCAAGGCCGGGTGGCGATTATGATGGACAAAAGTCCCTCCGTGTTGCTGGTACCGACCCGTTTCACCGATCTCATGTCTCGCCCGGGCGACTACTATCAACTGCCGCTAACCGGCAGCCTAACCCGCTTTTTGCGTTATATCGGCACGATCGCGGCGACCACTTTACCGGCCGTTTATGTCGCCGCCCTAACCGTCAACCCGTCCTTTATTCCGCTCTCGCTCTATTTGACCACGGTCCGTACGCGGCTTGCGATCCCCTTTCCGGTGGTAATCGAAACGGTGATGATGCTGGTGGTGGTAGACATTGTGCAAGAGGCCGGCCTGATTATGCCCGGCGCCTTAGGGCAAACGGTCACCATTTTCGGTACCTTGATTCTCGGCGACGCCGCCATTAAATCCGGCATTGTCAGCGCTCCCACCTTGATTACGGTGACTCTGGCCATGTTAACTCAATTTTTGATTCCCGACGCCAACCTCATGAGCGTGACCCGCCTAATCCGCTACGCATTATTGCCCTTAGCCGCGGTATTCGGGTTTACCGGCATCGTCAGCGGATGGATGTTGCTGCTCGGTCTCGGCGTAGGGCTCGAATCCTACGGCACTCCCTATTTTAGTCCACTAGCGCCCCTGCGACCCGGAGGATGGCGGGATACGGTGGTGCGAATGCCCCGCCAAAAACGCAAACGAGCCCCCTTTATCGGCCGAGGTGCCTTATGAACATCCGCATCTCGTTACGCCAATTAACGGGCATTCAAATGATGTCCATTTTGCCCACGACGCTGGTGTTTTTACCTGGGTTGACGTTTCATACGGCCACCACGGGGGCATTTTACGCGGTACTGCTGGCAAGCGTCGTCGGCTGGGCGCTAAATCGTATCATTACCCGCAGCTGCCTCGGCGAAAGCCCGGTTACCGGTTTTCCTGCCCATTTTGGTCCTTTCCTGGGCCGTATCCTGCTGGGAATCTACGGGCTCGGCATCACCACCGGTTTGATTTCGATCGGCAATGAGCTGATGACTTTTATTCAGGCAAGCGTCTTACCGCGTACCCCGGATTGGGCGATTGCCGGATTGGTTTGGCCGGTGGCCTGGGTTTTGGCCGACGGCGGGTACGAAGGGATCGCCCGGATGACGGACATTCTCGTCATTGGTTTCATTGTGGTCAGTCTGGTGGTGGCGCTCCCGTTATTCGGGTATATCCGCCTAAGCCACTTTGTCCCCTATTGGCCGCCCCAGGGGTCGACCCTTTTGGCGGCGGTCTGGATTCCGGCCAGTTTTCTCGGCGAAACGGTGATCGGAGTGGCTTTTGTCGATGGCGCCCGCGACCTGAGCCCAAAAGCTCGCCAACAAGCCCTCATGGCCGGCGCTTGGCTGACCACCGACATTTTTATTGGGTTAATCATGACGCTATGGGGAGTGTTGGGCGCCCAATTTGCCGCTCAAACCACCTTCCCCTTGCTGGAGGCCATCCGCGATATCCGTGTCGGACAGTTCCTGTCGCGGTTTGACCTATTGTTCGTTCCGCTCTGGGTGGGTTTAATCGAGCTGAAACTGGGCATCTGGATTTTTGCCGCCGGGACCGCTTTGGCCCGTAGCGTCGGTATCGGCCCGATCCGTCTTTGGTTTGGCCTGGTCTCCTTCGTTCCCTTAGTCATGGCCGCGCTGCTCTTTCCGTCGGTGGCCGGCCGGATTTCCTTCTTACGATGGAGCTGGGCGGATACCGCCTATCCGACGCTCGTCCTCGTCATGGGGTTACACGGCCTCGTGGGCTGGATTAAACGAAGACACGCCCATGGCTAGGCACCGTCGACGCCTTTGGTGGGCAGCCATTAGTGTGAGTTGGGCCTTTGTCCTCTCCGGATGCTGGGATGTGGAAACCCCGGAAGTCCTGACCGTTCCGGTGATGATGGCCATTGACTGGCGCCATCAGGCCTACCGTGTAACCGTTGAGGCAGACGCCCCCGACTTATTGCAATCGCCCGGCCAATCGAACAGTTCGGGAAGCTCCCGCCCGACCTGGATTCTTCAGGGTCAAGGTTCCTCGGTGGCGGAGGCCTTGCTGCACACCGGCCTAAATGCCCCGACGCTCAATCCTCTCACCTTGAGCCATTTGCGGGTGGTGATTCTCGGTCATTCGGCCCTCACGCCAAAAGCCATGCCGGGGATCTGGGACTGGTTCTCCCGCTCACCTTACCTCCATCGAACATTTTGGGTGCTGGCGACCTCCGGCCCCGCGAGTCGGATCGCGGAAACGACCAACCCCCTTGGCCCCGACCCGGTCACGGTGCTCGAGCAAGAAATGAAGGACGCTCAGGTCAACGGCTGGATCACCCCCATTCGTTTTTACCGGTTAACCGAAGTGATGACCAATGCCCCGAATACCGCCGAACTCGTCCCGCTGGTCACGTTGAAAGCGGAGCCGGGGGTATCCAACGGCACCAACTTCACCTTTGATCAGGGCGCCGATGTGCTAAGTCCGACCCGTTTAGTGGGTCAATGGACTTTGTCGGAGGTAATGACCTATAACCTCTTGACCAATCGGCGGCCCCACGTATTTTTTCGCCTCTGCCAAGACGGACAATGCTGGACGGTGGGTACCGTTACCAGTCGTACCCGCATCCTCCTCACCGGTCAGGGTATCCAAGCCGCCTCAACGGTTCAAGTCGGCCTCTTAGAGCATGACGGCAGCAGTCGGACACAACTGGCCCCGCTCTGGCTTGAACGGGCCGTAGCGGCCCGGCTTAGCCGGCAAATGTTCGATGAAATCCGGTGGACTCAACAACATCGCGTGGATCTGTTCGGCCTCGGCACCCAGGAGGCGCTGTGGCATCCCATCTGGTTTAACCGCCATGCCAACCAATGGATGACCCGCTATGCCCAACTCCCTTTAAAAGTCCACGTCACAGTGATTCTCCACGGAACCGGCAATCTACAGCCGCCTTCGCCTCATTGACGATGGCGGATGACATCAAATCGGAATTTCCCCGGTACAAAATGGTCGTGGGACCATAAAAGCAAGGTCGAATGCTGATTGTAGTGCGCTTGCCGCAAACGCAACAAGGGTGACCCCGGGGCCAGATTCAAACGGGAGGCCATATCGTCGGTGGCCAAGGCCACTTCAATCTCGGTTTGCGCAAAAATCACCACTTGGCCAAACCGCTGCTCAAAAAACCGAAATAACGACTCTTCAAGGTCATCTTCGGTTTCCGGAGCAAACTGGGCCGGGAACACGTCGATACAATATAGGACCGGCGTACCGTTGGCTGTGCGCACGTGATGGACCTCAGCCACCTCCCGAATTTTCCAGGCAGCAAACCGATCCGCCTCCCGCTCGGTGACCGGCCGACGAAAGAGCTTAAGGTAGCTGGTACCCGCTTCATATCCATGGCGTTCAATCCACTCGGTAATGCTAATCAAAGATTCCAGACCACCGGAGATGGCATGCGGTTCCCGGACAAACGTACCGATTCCCCGCCGTTTGACCAGGTAGCCTTCTACCGCCAGTTCGGAGATCGCCTCACGAATCGTCGCCCGACTAACGCCAAATTCATGCGCCAGTTCCTCTTCCGGCGGAATTTGGTCACCCGGTTCCCATTCACCGGAGAGAATCCGCGTCCGAATGGTTTGGGCAACTTGCTTAGGCAGCGGCAAACGAACCATTTATCACATCTTCTTTTGGAATAAAATTTAGGATGTCTGATCTCTTGGCGCCATTGTACCTTAGGTCACCCGGCTTGACAATCGACCCGTCTCGCGTGACCCCTGAGCATCTGACGAGTACAATAAGAAGGGAAGGTCACAAGTCATGAAACCGCTAGACGCCGATAAAGGAGGGACGCCGATGGACCTGACGCTGCGACACGGCGTGATCCCACGATCCCGTCACCACTTTCGCGCACCGGCGTTCGAAAGCCGGCTCGATTGGGCGGAAGTGGTGGTAGAAACCGCCGTAACCCTTTACGTCAACGGCGAAGAATATGTCACAGCCGCGTTGACGCCAATCGATTTGGACGATTGGGCAACGGGCTTCTTAGCCGGGGAAGGGCTGATCGAGAGCGCGGCCGACATCACGATTTTTCAATGGCGGCCCGACGACGGTCAAATTTGGGTGCGGGTCCCGGGATTACACCTCCAACCACCCGAGGGGTCTCGCTATTTGGGTTCCTGTTGCGGGCAAAGCCGCCCCGGATTTTTACGCCCGAGCGGAGGCCATCCGGTCCAAAGTTCTTTGACCGTCCCCCGAAACCAAATTCCCGGCTGGTTTATGGAGCTCTCGACCTGGTCGCAGGCCCAGCATTCGGGAGGGCTTCACGCGGCCGGCCTGGTGACCGGAGCGACGTTTCACAGCGCACGCGCAGATGTCGGACGTCATAACGCGCTCGACAAACTCTACGGTAGCTTCCTCAAGAAAGCGCCGGCCCCGTCTGATGAATGCGTGCTGGTCTTCACCGGCCGCCTGTCCGGGGAAATTATCTGGAAGGTAGCCAACATGGGGTGTCCCGTGGTCATTTCCAACGCCGCGCCGACCACCCTCGGAATTGATTTGGCCGAACAGCTCGGTATCACGGCCATCGGATTTGCCCGCGACGGGGAATTTAGCGTATATAGTCATCCCGAACGCGTTCGTCCATAGAAGAGCCGTCCCAAACCCTCGCCAGGACGGCTCTTGAACGGGCTATCGGCCTTTGAATTCCGGTTTACGTTTTTCCAAAAAAGCTTGCATGCCTTCTTTCTGGTCCTCGGTGCCAAAGAGCAAACTGAATAGCCGCCGTTCATGCGTTAATCCCACTTCCAGAGGCGTATCGAGGGCGGTCAGCACCGATTCTTTGGCCAATCGCACGGCGACGGGCGGCATGCCGGCAATCGTTTCGGCCAGCGATACGGCGTGGTCCACCACTTGTTCGGTCGGCACGACGCGATTGACCAGTCCCATCCGAAAAGCCTCATCGGCATCGATGGTACGTCCGGTGAGCACCATTTCCATGGCCCGCACCTTGCCTATCGTTTTGGTTAGCCGCTGGGTGCCGCCTGCTCCCGGCATCACGCCAATTTTAATTTCCGGCTGGCCAAAATGAGCATCATCGCCGCAGATGACCATATCGCAGGCCATAACTAATTCCATCCCGCCTCCCAACGCCCAACCCCGTACCGCCGCAATCAGCGGCTTGGAAAACTTGCGAATCGATTCCCAACGATTAATCTGTTTGGATTGCAACATGGTGACCGGCGTATTGTGATAGAGCTCTTGAATATCGGCCCCGGCCGCAAACGCCCGTTCGTTGCCGGTAAGCACTACCACCCGTACCACAGGATCTTGATCGATGCGGTCTAGCGTTTGGCTCAGTTCTTCCATTAATTCGCTATTAAGCGCATTCAACACCTCCGGCCGGTTTAACGTCAATACGGCGACCGGTCCCCGCCGCTCTTCCAATAAGACGCTCACCTAATTCCCACCTTTGTTGTAAAATAGCTGTCTCTTTCATTATGGCACGTCCCCTGCGCCCGATCTAGGAGCCCGGTTGTCGGGAAGACAAAACGGCATGAATCGCCAGAGCCAGCTCCTCCACCGCCCGTTTTTCTTCCCCGAGCGTACTGTTTGGCCCGCCCACCTCGATCATCAAATCACCCGGCATGAGTTCTTGATTATAGCGATAGGGCACCATATCGATGCCGTTACCTTGTAAAATGCCGGGCGCGATCCGGTTCAGAGCTTTCGCCAATTTGATTGCCGCGGTCAGATTTTGATGCCAATATTCATTAGGCAACAGTTTATTCGTGCCGACGACGATGAGAATTCTCGATACCGCTTGGCCCCGGATCTCCGCCGGCGCCACCGCCGTGGACGCGCGATGAAGATCGATGAGGAGCTTGACGGTCGGATAGCCCCGAATGAGTTGCTTGGCCGTGAAATACGCTTGGCTATAGCTCGCCAACACCCCTTCCGCCATATTGTCGACTCGGGATTGGACCACCGACAGGCCTTGGCGGTGAAGAGCCTCGGCCAGCCACCAGCCCACTTGCACGATAGTACGGGGCCAATACGTCGAATAGGCCGGATTGGTGCCCGACGGCAAATAGGGCCAGAATGACTCATGGCTATGCGTCTGATAGATGCCGACGACGGGCGTTTGTCCCAAAACCGCCCACACCCGGCCCTGATCGCCGGGCAAAGACGCATCCCGCTCATTGGCCCCGGGGATCGCGGGCGGCGGGGCTATCGGGGTCTTCGACTCCGTAGGCGGGGGCACGGCTTTCAGCACGGGTATCGCCACTTGCAAGAGAGCCGGCAAGCTGGACAAGCGGACTCCGGAGACCTCGGTTAACCCGGTACTGACCAATGCCCCTAAATGCAAGGCGAATTGATGGGGCGACAATACCAGCCCGATGAGCGGAATTCCCCGGTTCAACCAGTCTTCGGCCGCATTGACAGGGGCTTTTAGCCCGGTAAATGTCCGATCCAGCCAAGAGGGCCGGACCGGATAGAGACTCGCGGTCACCGGCCGTACGGTCGGCGCCGGCGGAAACCGCCAGAGCACCCCCACGGCACCCAGCAAACTTAAGCCGTACCAAACCGCCAGGCTCTTCGGCCATTGAAGGCGCGGTGCTCTCCCGGCCGGTTTTCGCCGCCTGGCCCAATAGCGATTTTTGGTGGTCGTCCGAAACCAAATCACCACTGGCGTCCAACCCCGTTTGGCCACATCCATCCCCCCATGTATATCTATGGTAAAAGTTGGAGGAAAAGACCAACTTGTCCGCCCGATCATGGGGATGGCAAGCTAAAAATACGACGGCTACCGTTTTATCCTGAGCGGAGGATTTTTAACGCCTCCTCCTCGGTAATGACGTGTTGGCTTCCCAAGACTTTACGCAATATGGCCAACCCGTGCGCGCGGCCGGAAGATCCGTAGGCACTCGCCGTCCACGACGGCACAATGTCTACGCCGATACCCCTATCAAAGGCATCCATCGCGGTTTTACAAACGGAGGCATCCGTCTCGACACCCGCCAAAACGATGCGGTCAACGTGTGACAGCCGAGCCGTTTGCCAAAATGCTTCCGGTAGACCATAGGTATTGCGACGAATAACCTCGACCGTCCGGGTGGCATACGGTTCTAAAAGAGTCCAATCTTCGGCGGATTGAAAATCGGTCCACCGAGCCATTAACCGCCGAAACGGGCTGGCCTCATCGTTATAGAAGGCCGTAATCCAGACACGGGGCCATAGGTCATGGACCGTCAGCCAATTTGCCAAAAGGCGAAACGTGGATTCTACTTGGACATGCCGACGGGCCCAGCCCACTTGCGGATCCAAAATAAGCAGTCGACTCGCCATAGTACCCCTTCCTTCAACTCTCGCCTACAATCGCGCCCATATTGCCAGTATAGAGCACCCGTCACCGCTCGAACGGACATCTCCCACGCCAATCGTCGTGGCTTCGCTCGCGCGCCAGCCGGCGAAACATCCCGTCAGTCGTCCCCCGAGGATAACCAAGCCTCTTTACGGGTTTCACATAACCTGATATAATGCGCTGTCAGGAGGTATCGGCGTGGCCAATATCAAATCTGCCAAAAAGCGTATCCGCCAAACGCGCGTACGCACCTTGCGTAACCGCATTCGCAAAACCATGGTGCGCACCGCGATTCGCCGGTTTGAGGATGCTCTCAATCGGGGAGACCTGGAGGCTGCGGAAATGGCTTTGCGGTTTTGTTATGCGCGACTGGACCGTGCTGCCCAGAAGGGGGCCATCCACCGCAATAATGCAAGCCGTCGCAAGTCCCGTTTAGCCCATCGGTTCCAAAAGGCCAAACAGGCGGCCAGCTAAATTGTCAAGGTGTTAAGCCCCCCGAACCCGACGGGGGGATTTATTTTGGGTTTCGGGTAAAAGGCCCAGCCAAAAGATTAGCCAGTCCGTCGCATCCCCGTAGCCGGTTTTCATGGCCCGGTCAATCCGAAAAGCCCAATCGATCAAAAGCTCCAAACGACGGGAATCCCATTTTTGGGCGGCTTGCCAGAGACGTTTGGCATGAAACCCTTTATAGCCGGCTTGTTGTTCCCACTCAAACGCACTGCGCCCGGCTTTTTGCCATTGCCGGGCCCGCTCGATCTCGGTCAGCCGACGCGCAAACACCACCAAAAGCATTAATGGCGCCGCACCATCATTGAGCATCTGTATAACCCGGCGAATGGCCTCCGCGCGCTGCCCGTGAACAATCAAATCAACGACGTCCCAGAGCGACTCCTCGTGATGCCAAGGAATCACCTCCGCCCGAATCCGTTCGGCGCTCCAGGGCTCGCGTGACGGTATGAGAGCCATCTTATCCAGTTCGTTTAACGCATGGTACTCGTCGGGATACACCAACGCCGCAAATTGGTTTAGTGCCGCATCGGGCCAATGCAACCGACGAGCGGCGGCCGCTTCGGCAACGAATTGCCGGAACGCGTCTTCCGGCATGACGGCAGCCTCAATCAGGGCGGCGGCAGGAAGCCACTCCTTCCAACCGGAAATCAGTTTGTCTTCCCGCAAAATCAAAATGGTGTCCGTGATCGGGTTTTTGACATATGCTTTTAAACTCTCCTCTTTTTTGGGCCACTTACCCTGTCGGATCACCACCACTTGGCGGGAAGCGAAAAAGCCTTCCGTTGCTAAGCGCAGGCGTACCTCGGTAAAGTCTACCGCCCCTTCGAACAGATGGCGCCCATCCTCGTCCGATCCCAGAAACTGATGGGTCACCAGACGGATCCATTGGCTTGCCCAATATTCCTGGGGGCCATAAACCACGTAGAGCGGTTGAAAGGCGGGCGCTTTATCTTCCGCCAACTTCCGAACGGCTTGCCATGCCATCATGAAAATGCCTCCGAGCACTGTTCTCTTGCCGTCATTGTATCAAATATCAAAGTCCTATCCCCTCGTCGCATATGCCCTCGCAAAGTTGGTCACGCTGTATTTATCACGAGATTGATCGAGGGAGGCCAGTGAATGGGCAATCCGCCGCGCCTGTCGCCGGAGGCTTTCACCCTCATGCAAAACATTCTCGATACGCAGGCGACCTTGCGTGATGTGACCCCGACCGACATCACGCTAACCCAAGATTTGATTACCGAGTTGAAAACCCTCGAAGCGCGCCTGAGTGCACTGTTGACCGACTTGGGCCATCAAGCGTCTTTAGATCAATTTTCGGGAGACACTCAGGCCGCCTACCAACGCCTAAAGAATACCGTGGGCCAGTCACCCGATGTCATTGTCCGGCAATTTACCATTGGCCAGAACGCCCGCATACCGGCGGTGCTGACCTTTGTGGACGGGTTGGTGGATAACACGATGGTTGATCAGGATATTCTGGAGGTCGCCCAATCTTTTAGCCAGGACCAACATCTGAAAGACAATCCCGAGACGTGTCTCAATATCTTGCAACACGCCGTGTTGGGAGCCGGTCATGTCAGTACCGAAACCGCATGGAGCACCCTCGTGCCCAAACTCATGGGGGGTAACACCCTTGTCTTTGTTGAGGGTTCGTCTAAAGTGTTGGTGGTGGATACCGTCAAATTTCCGGCCCGTAGCATTTCCGAACCCACCAACGAGCGCTCGGTCAATGGCCCTCAAGAAGCGTTTAATGAAGTCATTTTGACCTCGATGAACTTGATTCGTCGGCGTATCCGCTCCCCCAACCTGCATTTTGACGTTCTCACCTTGGGGGACTTGACCCGGACTTCCGTCGCCATTAGCCATATTGAAGGCGTCACCAATCCCGAATTGGTGGCCGCCGTCAAAAAACGCTTGGGCGCGGTGCAAATGGACGGTGTCTATTTATCCCAGCAACTGATTCCGGCCCTGTCGTCCAACCCCTGGTCCCTTTTTCCCCAAGTCCGGAGTACCGAACGGGTGGACGTGGCCGTCCGCGACTTGATTTTAGGGAAAGTGGTGATACTTATCGACAATACACCCTATGCTTTGACGGTCCCGTCAACGCTGATGGATTTCTATCAGACCACCGACGATTATACGACGAGTTTTTGGGGCGCCTCGTTAGAACGGCTCATCCGGTTTTTAGGCCTCTTCCTAGGGTTATTACTGCCGCCCCTTTACATCGCCTTAACCAGTGTCAATCCCGAACTCTTGCCGGCAAAACTCGTCCTCACGATTGCCGGTTCTCGGGTAGGTCTCCCCACCCCGCCCTTCTTTGAGGTCTTGGTGATGTGGGCCATCATCGAGGTAATGCGGGAAGCGGCCGTCCGTTTGCCCAAGCAGTTGTCCAATACGCTGGGGACGGTCGGCGCCATCGTGGTCGGTACGGCGATCGTTAAAGCCGGTATCGTATCCCCGATTATGATTGTCATCATCACCTTAACCGCGTTAGGACTTTTTACGTCGCCGGTGTTTGAAATGGCCGTACCTTGGCGCGTCATCTTTTGGTTTTTGATCGTGACAAGCTATTTGATGGGGTTATTTGGCATCATCTTGGCGCTGCTCATTATTCTGGGGCATCTCGCCTCGCTCGAGAACTTCGGGGTTCCCTATTTATCGCCCTTCGGACCGTATCGCTCACGCGACTTGAAAGATTCGTTGCTGCGCTTCCCGCAGTTCACCATGAAGCGGCGACCGGCCTATTTACGGGCTATCAAACCAACGCACGTCAAAACCTCGCATCCCGACACCATGCTACATCCGGAACTTCATCAAACCCAGAAAGCGCGGTGGGGCGACCATGAATAAGAAACGGGTCCGCATCTGGGGGCTTCTTTTAATCTTTTTGAGTCTTAGCTTGGCCGGATGCTGGGACAACGTCCCGTTAGAGTCACGTAACTTGGTCGATGCCATGGGCTTTTATCCCGGCCCCAAGCCGGGATGGATGACGGTGTATTTTGAGTTTCCCACCCCCACCGGTATGGCAGCCAACACCACTTCGTCCTCCGGAGGTGGGTCGGGACCGGATTTTACCTATCTCACCGGCATTGGCCGAAGTTTGGGGGAAGCCTTCTCCGCCGCCCAAGCAAAATCCTCACGCGATCTCTATTTGGGCCATGTGGAACTGTTTGTGTTTTCCACCCATCTACCCGCCCGGCAATTTCGCACCATTGTCAGCAGTTTGGCTCGCATCGGCACTCTGGATAAAACGCCGTTCGTGGCCGTGACCGGTGCGCCCTTTGCCGAGGTTCTAGGAAAGGTGACCCCACAATCCCGGTTTCCCTCGCTCTATTTTGAACGCCTCTTTTCCTGCCCGACTTGCCAACAATTGGGCTTAGGGGTGCGATTTTGGCAATTGGAGGAACGGCTAGCCACACCGGGAGTGGATGCCGTATTGCCGTACATCAAACCGGTGGCGGAAGGACAGGCGGTCAACCGGGTCGCTCTTTACCGTGGCCCCCAATACGTCACCACCTTGTCCGTACCCGAAACCACCGCTTACGCCCTTATCGCGGGCCATAGCTATAAAACCAGCCTTTATCTGACCCACGCCTATGATGCCAACTTGATTGCCATTACCGGTCCGAGTCGCCTATCGGTCGCTATGGTTGGCGATCAAGTGAAAGCCACCGTCAATCTGGCCCTGACCGCAACGTTGGAATCGCTCGACACGAATACCGAAACGGCACAACAGCTCTCCCAAATCAGTCAACAAGCCTCGGCCGTCCTGGCCCATACGGTGGCCCACTTTCTCGAACATACGCAAAAGCTGGATACCGACGTGTTAGGGGTGGGCCGATTACTCAGTTGGACGGCACCCCGCCAGTTCGCGCGAGTGGGGTCTTGGGCCAAACGCTATCCCCAAGTGCGCTTTACCGTTCATTGCCGGGTAAAAATCAACGAAATGGGCGATATTAGATAGCCGGGAGGACCGCCGCATGAAAAACCATCGCCAAGCGCGCATTTCTGCCGCGCAATTTGCCACCATGGTCACCAGCGCCTATTTAGGGCTCGGGATCTATTACTTTCCCCGCCCGTTAGTATCGGCCGCCGGCCGATCCGGCATCTATGGCTTATGGCTCGACGGCTTAGTGGCCGGTGGCCTGATGTGGCTCATGTTCCGCGCCAACCGCGTCATTCCCACCGAGACTCTCAGCGAATATGGGCCCCAGCTCTTGGGAAAACCGCTCGGCTACCTCATTGCCGGAGTCACTATCGCCTACCATGTGGCATTGGCGATCAGTGCGGCGATTTTATATAGCTTCGTCATCGGCAATATTTTCTTGCCCACCACTCCCATTTGGGCCATTGATGGCGCCATGACCGTCACCGCTGCCTACCTCGCCTTGACCGGAACCGCGGGTTTAGCCCGCACGCTCCAAGCCGCCTATTTACCGACTCTGGTCGTGGCGGTGTTTTCGGTCGTGTTGGCCATCTCTTTAATTCATCATCCGGTGTTGTTAATTCCGTCCGGCGACCTCGCCATCATACCTATCTTAAAAGGTGCGTATCGCCAATTTCTCATCTTTATCGGCTTTGAAGTAAGCGTCACCCTCTATCCTTACGTACGCGACGGCGACCGAGGGGAGGCCGAACGCTATAGTTTTTATGCCTTAATCGGGGTGGTTGTGGTCCTCACCGGGATCTATGAAATTACCCTGAGCATTTTCGGCCCGGCCTTGATTTCCCAACTGCGTTGGCCCCTGGCGACCACTTATGGCGTCATTTCGGCGCCCGGATTTTTTATTTCCAAGTTGGGAACATTCCTCAACGTGTTATGGACTATCGTCATTGTGGCCTTTTTGGCCTTGCGCCTTTGGTGCTTAGGCCATGATGTCAACGCCCTCTTCCCCCATCCGTCCACCAAAACCTTTCAGTGGGGAGTCGTTATCATGGCCGTAACGGTCATGATTATGGCGCCCTTAATTCCGAACGCCAAAATTGACGATATTTTGAGTACCACCTATTTGATCCCGCTCGGCCTCGGCTACCTGGCCGGCGTTCCCCTTTTAATTCTATTGGCGGCCCGCCTACGTCGGCATCTCGTCAGCCATTTGCGGCTGTCGTCGGAGAGTCCGTAATGTCCGGTGCCTCCGGAATCCAAATATGGGCCACCGTCCCCTGCTTACCGGAGATGACTTCCAAAAATCCGCCGTGAGCTTCCACCAGCCGCTGCACCACAAATAAGCCAAGCCCGGTACCGGAGGCTTTCGTCGTCACGCGTTTCACAAACAGTTGGGCCTGCACTTCCGGAGGAATGCCGGGCCCGTCGTCCTCTACCGTCAGGCGCACATAGCCGCCGTCTTTTCGGTAAAGTATCCGAATTGTGGTACCTCGGCCCTCCGTCATGGCATCTAAAGCATTTTTCATCAAGTTCAAAAGGATTTGTTGCAATCGGTCCGGATCCGCATAAAGCATTTGTGTCGCTTCATACTGCTTATCCAAACGCACGGCGAGAGCACCGCGTTGTCCGCGTCCCACCGAATACCACGCTTGTTCGACAATCTCGTCCAGACGGACCCGGCGGGGATGCACTCTGAGCGGTCGAAATACGAAGAGAAGGTCATCGGTTAAGCGGGTGAGCCGTTCAATTTCGTGCATCATGGGCGACAAATAGGTGCTGCGCTCGTCGTCCGTGGCCATTTGAGCCATTTCGACATAACCGCTCAAGGCGGCCAAGGGATTTCGAATTTCGTGGACCATGCCCGCCAGATAGTCGGAGGAAATGGAATCCTGGGGAGCTCCGCTACCGGTAATTTCGGTCAGGACATATGGGCCTATGACCGAAAACCGTACCACTTGCTGACGAATCCGCCGCACCCGAAAGGTCGCCGGAGTTTCCGGGCGGGTCAGCTGGTGCCACGGCGGAAATTCCGCTACCGAGTCCCACGCCGTCCCGACGGTGACCCCCAGCTGCTCTTGGGCAGCCCGGTTAACCCACACCACCTGCCCTTGATAGGCAAAAATAATACCCGTCTTGAGCCCGTTGGCCAGCCAATTTTCTAGGGGCGCAGGCGTCCACACGAGATATGCCGTCACGTTGCCGGACACGTCACATAACGGCTCCACCGATACGGTCAAGGCGTAATGATCCCCCTGAATCGTTTGGGATTTTACCGGCGGATGCTGTAGAATATCATCCATAAAGCGCGCATACGCATCAGGATATTGAGCCATAAGCCAGCCGACGAGCTTTCGCGCCGACTCGTTAGCCCAACGCCAACGTCCTTCCATTAATAAACCCAACGGAAACGGGAACCGGCTTAAAACCTCTTTGCGGACGACAAAATCATTGACAAAGGTTAGCGTTTCCGCAAACGGAAACTCAAAAGCGCCATCCTCATCCCAAGTTCTCACGCGTTCGCCACCTTGCTAACATTTGAGCTAAATTTAGGGCGGGGCTTGGATGCAATGCCATTTAAAAAGGTTCGACAAAAATTTGTCCACTCCTTTTTTCCCGAGCGTCGACCGCGTAAAAGTCCTCGTTGAGACATAATTGATACGGTGCCAAGCAAACGGCACGAAACGGGGGATATTGACGTGAAGAACGAAGAGCGGCAACCGGTGCCGGGCCCTTCCGCTGGAGGATGGCGCCATCTCGTGTGGTTTCATCGTCAGCCGTTATATTGGTTAAAATCGCTGGCTGACCAGTACGGTCCCCTAACGGCCTTTCGGTTGGGTCCATGGCCCTTTTTGTTGGCCTCAGGGCCAAAGACGGTGGGAACGATTTTACGGCGGCACGGTAAGGAGTTTGTCAAAAGGCCGGGTCTCAAAACGGATAACCCGCTGATTGGGGCAGGTCTTTTGACCACGGAAGGATCGTATTGGGCGGAAGAACGACGGCGAGAGGCCCCGCTTTTTACCCCGACCAACGTGAAGCGTCTACTGACCGCCGACGTGATGCCGTGGAGTGTAAAATGGGCCGATGCCCTACCGACGGACCGTCCGGTCGAGCTTCATAGCCTCTTTTTACGTGGAACCTTAGACTTGGTGATTCGGACCCTGTTTGCCGATAGCGGACCCCAACCGCTGGCGGCGTATCAGGAAGACCTGGCCTGGATTATGCACCACTTCTATCACCGCCTAAGAAGCCCGTTTCGGCCCCCCTACCATTGGCCGTGGCCTTTCAACCGACGCTACCACGAGCACGCCCGTCGGCTTGAAACTTTTTTCGATCACTGGCATCCGGAACCTAAGCTCTATGAGACACTCGGTACACGATTTAATCCGAACGACCCCGGCGACCGGGCCAAAGCCGTCACGCTACTGCTGGCCGGTCAGGAAACCACCGCCAACGCGTTGACTTGGACTCTCTGGCTTCTCGCCACTCACCCCCATTGGCAGCAGCGACTTTGGGAGCAACCGGAGGAGCTGGATGGGGTATTACAGGAATCCCTACGGCTTTATCCTCCGGTTTGGCTAATCAGCCGGGAAACTACGCGGTCAGTCACGTTCGAAGGGTATGACCTTCCCCCTCACACCAAAATTCTGATTTCGCCTTGGGTGTCTCATCGAAACCCGGACGTGTTTCCGGACCCGGCCGCATTTCAACCCCAACGCTGGCAAAGCGCCGCTCCTCCCCTCGATGGCTATTTTCCATTTGGCGGTGGCCCCCGACGGTGTATCGGTCAGGCATTTGCCGTAGGTGAAATGCGTGCCGTCATACAAGCGATTTTAGCGCGCTATCGGATTGAGCCGGCCGGTCCCGAGCCCACGGTTTTTCCGGCGATGACACTGGAACCCGGCACCCCGGTTTACGTCCAGTTAAAAAGCCGCTAACGCCGATGCCGGGGGCGAAACGGCACGACCCGCGAACCGGAGGCGGGATACGTCCACGGGACCTGGCGGATGCTCCGGCGCACAAAAAACGCCGCCCCAGGCGCAATAACGAAATAGCTGAGTCCGCCCCAAGCCAGATCACGGGGATTATGGGTCCAGGCCATGATTCCCATATTGAGGACCAAAGGCGCCAACGAAAGCCATAAAGCCATACGCCGTACTCCAATCTGTCTCATGCGCGACCCTTCCCCCTTTATCCTTACTGTACGGTTTCTCGGAATCCAGGGCTATTGGCCCCCGAACCGAAAATTTATCGACCGTAAACAAAGTCCGGTCGGTGATAAATCATAGGATGACCCTTCCGGCTCAACTTTGTGCAAGGAATCGAATTGTCTCGGACATGCTAAGGCAGGAGCTTCGGCTCCTGGCTCATGCCGATTCAACGGATGTTTTTTATTAAGGAGGGAATTCGGTGGCACTACTACGTTGGGACCCAACCGATATGGACCGCTGGCGTGACGACATGCTCCGGATGTGGGGCCGTATGCGTGAAGACTGGAACTTCGACAACACGCGCCCCCGTACCCATTTGCACGAAATTGATAATGGGTATTTGGTCGAGTTTGAGCTGCCCGGTGTGGACCCGAGCCAAGTAGAAATCGACATTGACGACCAATCCGTCAGTGTCCGTGGCGAATTTCCTGCCCATCCGATTGAATCGGACCAGCGGGCTGGTGAAACGTTTCATGCCGTCGTCAGTTTTCCGTCCGAAATCAACCCCGATACCGCTCAAGCGGATTATCGTCACGGACTGTTGGCGATTACCGCCTATAAGGCCCGCGGCCGACGACGGCGGCTGGAATTGCCCGCCACTCAGCCCTCCTAACCAAAAACCCTCGTGGATCACTCCACGAGGGTTTTTCTCCGATAAATTGCTTACGCCACCGAGGTTCCTTGTTCCACCGGAGTACCCGTCGACCGGGCGAACTCCTGAAACACGGCCATGAGGCGGCGGGTCACCGGACCCACTTGCCCATTACCGATGGGTCGCCCGTCACACGTCACGGCGGGAATTACTTCCGCGGCGGTTCCGGTTAAGAAACATTCATCTGCGTTATATAGATCGTGTAATGTAAAGTTTTCTTCCGCGACCCGATAGCCCTCGGCGAGCGCCAACTCCATAATTACCTTCCGGGTAATCCCGTTTAAAATACCGGCTGAAGACGGCGGCGTAATGACCCGATTTTCCCGGACAATAAAAATGTTGTCGCCGGTTCCCTCGACAACATATCCTTGAGCATTCATGAGGACCACTTCCGGCACGCCTCGCAAGTTTGCCTCGATTTTGGCCAAAATATTATTCAAGTAGTTCAGGGACTTCACGGCCGGGTTCAACACATCCCCGGACGGCCGCCGAATGGACACGGACGCAAGTGCCAAACCATTCTGATAGAACGTCTCGGGATATAACTGAATTTGGTCCGCCAAAATCAGCACGGTCGGTTCCGGACAGCTCCGCGGGTCGAGCCCTAAATCTCCGGCTCCGCGGGACACCACCAATCGAATATAAGCATCTTGTAGCTGGTTGATACGCACCGATTCCAACACTTTCTGGGACAGCTCCTCGGGAGTGTACGGGATCGTTAGCATCAACGTTTTGGCGGACGCATAGAGACGCGCCATGTGGTCCTCGAGTTTGAACACCCGCCCAGCATAAGCACGAATCCCTTCAAATACCCCATCGCCATATAAAAAGCCATGGTCGAAAGGCGAGATTCTGACTTGACTGGCTAACACCCAATTTCCGTTAAAAAAGACGATTCGCTCACTCATGCTGCGTCTCCTCTGTGACTAAATTGCCCCAACCGATGAAATCTGTCGGACATAGCCTCCTCTATTCGGGTTGCCGATGGGCTTGACGACATACTACGCTGCCTCACGGAAGAGATCAACCCTCTAAGACCTCCGAGAGGGGTTTTCCGGCGGGAACCATAGGGTAGACCATCTCATTCTCGTTGATAAACACTTCCAAGAGGGCCGGTCCGTCCAGCGTGCTCATTTCGGTCAAGGCTCCGACCAAGTCGGCGTCGTTACCGACCGAAAATCCCGAGATGCCGAAGGCTTGCGCCAATTGCACAAAATCCGGATTCAAAAGATGGACGCCATGCCGCCGGTGACCATGAAAGAGATCTTGCCACTGGCGCACCATTCCGTGCCCCCCGTTATTCAGGAGCACAATCCACACCGGCAACTGATATTGCGCCAGCGTCGCGAGCTCCTGCAAATTCATTTGCAAGCTGCCGTCACCCGCCACCAGGACCACTTTCCCGGCGGGATGGGCCAAGCGCGCTCCCATCGCTGCCGGCAACCCATAGCCCATGGTGCCGGCTCCTCCGGAGGTAATGAATCGGCGCGGCTTTTCACGGCCGATAAATAATGCGGCCCACATCTGATGCTGGCCCACATCGGTGACCACCACGTCGTCCGCATCCAAAAACTCCATCAGCTTCAACAATGCTTGGGGTGAAGATAGGCGGCCTGGCGGCGCTCCCGGAACCCGCACGGGATGCTCGGTTTTCCAACGGGTAATCGTTTGCATCCATTCCTCATGACGTGCTTTAGGAATCCACCGGTCGAGATAAGGGAAAACGTCCCGCAGGTCTCCGTGAAACGTCACGTCGGGATGCACAATTTTCCGGATTTCGGCCGTATCCACTTCCACATGGACAATTTTCGCTTTCGGCGCAAAACTAGCTACCTGCCCGGTGACCCGATCGTCGAACCGCGCCCCCAACGCAATAATGAGATCCGCTTCCTGCATGGCATGGTTAGCGGCCCAGGTTCCGTGCATCCCCAGCATACCTAAATAAAGCGGATTGGACGCGGGAAACGCCCCCAGCCCCATGAGGGTTGTCGTCACCGGTGCATGATACCGTTCAGCCAGCCGACGGACCCACACGGCCGTATCGCTCGCCGTGACCCCGCCGCCGACGTAAAATACCGGCCGTCGAGCCCGGTTCAAATAGGCTCGAAAGCGCGCCACCGACAACGGATTAGGCCGAAACGGCGGCCGCGAAGGCACCGGTTCCGGCAACACCGGCTGTTCTTCTAAAGCCAACTGCACATCTTTCGGTAGTTCAATCATCACCGGACCGGGACGGCCGGCACCGGCTAAATGATAAGCCTCGCTCACAATGCGGTAGACATCATCAACCCGTTCGATCCGGTAACTGTGCTTGACGATCGACAAAGCCATGGTAAACAGGTCCGTTTCCTGAAAGGCATCGGATCCGATTAAAGTCGTCGGCACCTGCCCCACCAAAACCACCAGCGGGACCGAATCCGTCATAGCCGTCATGAGCCCGGTAATACCGTTGGTGCCCCCGGGTCCCGAGGTGACCAGTGCGATGCCTGGCCGTCCTTTGACTCGGGCATACCCGTCCGCCGCGTGAATCGCCGCCGATTCATGGCGCGTGACCACAAAATCGAGGTGGTCGCGGTGTTGGACCATGGCATCAACCAGGGGCAATACCGCGCCTCCAGGCACCCCAAATACCGTGTCTGCCCCAAATTCGCATAGGACCTGCCAGACTCGCTCCGCTCCGGTCATGATGACATGGCCTCCTTCCGATGAATTTGCTCCATTTGTTGTAGCACCCGGCCGGTAAAGCTTTCTGTCGTGTCGTGGCCGCCTAAATCCGGCGTTCGGTACCCTTCTTTTAAGGTGTCGCGAATCGCCTGGCGAATCCATTGGGCCGGTTCCCGATCCCCCCAGCTCCATTCCATCATCAAGGCCACCGATAAGATGGCGCCAATCGGATTGGCAATACCCTGGCCCTGAATATCGGGAGCCGACCCATGCACCGGTTCGTAAAGCCCTCGGGACCCCTGAAGTCCGTTGACGGTCGCCGATCCCAAGAGTCCTAGACTACCAACCAGCCCACCGGCCAAATCACTTAGAATATCGCCAAAGAGGTTCTCCGTAACCACCACTTGATAAAGCTCGGGTTTTTTGACAAATTCCATCGCCGCGGCATCAACATACCGATGAATCACCGGAACATCGGGAAAGTCTTGCCGAACCTCCTCCACGGTTTGCCGCCAGAGCTTGGAAGTCTCCAGCACGTTGGCCTTATCGACCGATACCAGGGGCACCCCTTGGCGCTGAGCGACTTGAAAGCCCAACCGAACCACCCGTTCGATTTCGTGCCGAGCGTAGCGCGAGGTTTCCATGGCTTCAGGTTCCCCATTCACGACCGATCGTCCCCGCGGTTGGCCAAAATAAAGCCCCCCCAACAACTCCCGAATGATCATGCCGCGTAAGTGTGGCCGCGCTAACGGGGAGAACGATTCCATCCCCTCAAACACTTCGAAGGGACGCAAGTTGGCCCAAAGCCCCATTCGAGCCCGTAGCGCCAACAAACCGGACTCCGGGTTTTTCGGATGACGGTCCCACTGAGGCCCTCCGACCGCCCCTAAAAATACCGTGTCGGCGCGATCGACCAAGGCCCGTGTCTCGCTCGGGAACGGATCACCGGTTCTGTCAATGGCCGCCCCGCCAATCAGGGCTTCTTGACGTTCGACCGCATAGCCGCCTTTTTGAGCCGCCCAATCCAACACCTTGAGCGCCGCATCCACCACTTCAGGTCCTATCCCGTCGCCTTTCAAAATGACCAGTGTCCGTGCCATGTTTGTCTCCTCTTGCCTGTTTTATCCCGAGTCCGCTATTAGCCCACACTTTCGCTACGGCCGTGCACCTCATTGGACCAGAGAGCTTTCAGTTGCTCGTCATCCACCGCAATTTTGCTTTCGGCCAACGCCTTGACGCGCAGTTGCAACCGATGTAATTGGTCGGCCGTGTAACTGAGGCCCATGCGATCCAGCCGATCCCGCAGCGCATGCCGCCCGGAATGCTTCCCTAACACGAGTCGGCTGCCCTGCCCAATCAGCTCGGGGTTGATAATCTCGTACGTCCGCGGATCTTTCAGCATCCCGTCTTGATGAATGCCGGATTCGTGCCGGAAGGCGTTCTGCCCGACAATCGCCTTGTTCGGTTGTACGACCATCCCGGTGTACTGGCTGACCAACTGACTGGTTTGGTAGATAAACGGCAACCGCACATGATGCTCCCGTCCGTAATAATCTTTCCGTGCGGTCAGCGCCATGACCACTTCTTCCAATGCCGCATTGCCGGCCCGTTCGCCAATCCCGTTAACCGCCACCTCGACCTGACGGGCGCCCGCCTCCACACCGGCCAGCGAATTGGCTACCGCCATACCCAAGTCATCATGACAATGCACCGAAAAGACGACCGATTCCGGGCATCGCTCCCGCACGTACCGAATCAATGCGCCGTATTCTTGCGGCATGGCGTAGCCGACCGTGTCGGGCAAATTGATCGTCCGTGCTCCCGCCGAAATGGCTGCGTTAGCCACCTTCACCAAAAAGTCGGGGTCCGAACGCGTGGCGTCCTCGGCGGAAAATTCCACGTCATCGGTATATTGACGAGCCAGGCTAACCGATTCCGTCACCGCCTCCAACACCTGTTCCGGTGTCATCTGCAGTTTGGCCCGCATATGCACGTCGGAAGTGGCGATGAACACGTGAATTCGTGGCTTCTTGGCCGACTCCAAAGCCTTGGCGGCTTTCATGATGTCTTGTGCCTGACAGCGGGCCAGCGCGGCAATGGCCGGGCCTTCGACTTCGCGAGCAATCGTTTCCACCGCTTCAAAATCCCCTGCCGAAGCGGCGGGAAAACCGGCTTCCACGACATCGACTCCCAAAATCGCCAGCTGCTGGGCAATCGCCAATTTTTCGACCACCGTCAGGGCGACCCCGGGTGATTGCTCCCCGTCACGTAAGGTGGTGTCGAAAATATATACGGGACCGGCATCGTTCATGGGCGTACCTCCTCTTGCACTTCCTCCTCGACCGAAGGCTTCAGCCAGCTCATCATGGACCGTAATTCTTTCCCGACCACTTCAATGGGGTGTTGACGCGACTCTGCCCGCAATTGATTGAAGACCGGACGTCCAGACCGGTTTTCGTCCATCCACGCCTTGGCAAACGTCCCGTTTTGAATCCGTTCGAGCACTTGACGCATCGTTTGCTTGGTTTCCTCGTTGACTAACGACGGTCCGACCGTCAACCCGCCATATTCCGCCGTATCCGACACCGAATACCACATGGCGCTGAGTCCACCTTCGTACATTAAGTCAACAATCAACTTCATTTCGTGAAGGGTCTCAAAGTAGGCGATTTCCGGTTGATATCCGGCATTGACCAAGGTTTCAAATCCCGATTGGATCAGGGAGGATACACCACCACAGAGCACTGTCTGCTCCCCAAACAGGTCGGTTTCGGTTTCTTCCCGAAACGTAGTCTCAATCACGCCGGCCCGTGTGGTGCCAATGCCTTTGGCATAGGCTAGGGCGAGATCGCGCGCCTGACCGCTGGCGTCTTGGTGTACCGCGACCAATGCCGGCGTCCCTTGCCCTTCGCGATATAACCGCCGAACCAGGTGCCCGGGAGCTTTCGGTGCTACCATGAATACATCCACATCGCCAGGGGGTTCAATTTCATGAAAATGAATGGCAAATCCATGCGCAAACGCTAATGCCTGCCCCGGACGCAAATACGGTTGGATCTCATTTCGGTATAAATCCGGTTGCACATGGTCGGGTGCTAAAATTTGAATGACATCGGCTTCTTTCACGGCATCGGCGACATTCATCACGGTTAATCCGTCACGCACCGCCCGGTCCCGCGAGGAACCCGGCCGAATGCCCACGATGACGCGAACCCCGCTATCCCGCAGGTTTAATGCGTGCGCATGGCCTTGGCTGCCATATCCGATAATCGCCACCGTCCGGTTTTGCAATAAGGAAAGATCGGCATCTTGGTCGTAGTAAATTTTTGCGTTCATAAACAAGCCCCTTTCTTGATGTCAATGTTCATCCGCCGGACGTGCCAAGCCTTAAGAGTCGGTTTCACCCGGGCTGTTAGCGGTCGCCCGTCCTGATGGACGGTAATCTGGTAGATATCTTGATGCCGTGCCAATTGACGCGCCAATCGGCCGACGACTGCCTCACTCACCTCTACATCTACCGTGGCCCGAATCCGTCCCGCCTGCCGGTCACTGTGAAACGCTGCCGCTTCGACGTCAATATGCCGCTGCGCGAGTAGCGCGAAAAGCCGATGGGTCGCCCCTGGCACAAGCGCCATTTCCACATCAATTCGATATCCCATCGAACGATCGCCTCCTTTACCCTGGTGCCTGTTAAAAACTAGCCCATATACCAAAAAACCCTTTCCCCGACTGGGAAAGGGACGTATGCACGTGGTACCACCCTTCTTCCCTTTACAGCGTTTCCGCTCTAAAGGCTCGAAGATGGATAACGGCATCACCCGCTTTCGTCTCCATTCCCTTTACCAGAAAGAGAATTTCGGGAAAGAGCTCCGGGCCGAGAGGGCTTTCGGATCCGCTTAGGCTTACACCGTCCCTAAGTCGCTTGATTCGGTCGCTTGAAAACCCATGTCCCTTCATTGCTGAAAGCTGTATAAAAAAACCCGCCACAAGTTCCGCCTCGAACTTGCCACGGGTCTTTTATCCCCACGGTGTAACCTACCTCGGTAGGCCTGTACCGCTTGGTCCTTCCTCTCAATGGAGGTGGATCCCTAGGTACACTTCGATTCTTTAAGAAGCTATTGTGATTCGATGAACAAATCAACGTGTTCGCGACCCTCTGTTTTGGTTTATGCGAGTCATTGACCGGAAATGTCACCAAAATCGGCAGGCCGCTTTTTATCATTGCTGGACCACGACGAACTATCGTGGTTTTGACTCATTATAGCCACAATTCTTGTCCGAGAAAAGAGGGAAGGCAAAATTTTTTCTTGATTTTTTTCCAACTGCCCCGCAATATTTTGGGCAATCGGGATAAAGGGGTAGACCAGCCATCCCTCATCTCGGTAAAATGATGAGGAAATCTCTTCAGGCAAGATGGCCCCAAGACCACTCATCCGTGATATCCGAGCTTTCGACAAAGGAGGGGCACAATGGGCCCGCGAACAATATTCGATAAAATCTGGGATGCTCATATCGTGTGGCAAGGATCGACCGCTGAACCCACTCTCTTATATATCGACCGCCATTACGTCCATGAAGTGACATCACCGCAAGCCTTTGAGGGGCTTCGCAAAGAAGGCCGGACCGTCCGTCGGCCGGACCGGACCGTGGCGGTCATGGATCATAATGTGCCCACCAGCGACCGTTCATTGCCCATTCAAGACACTATCGCCAAACGGCAAATGGAACTATTGGCCGAGAATTGCCGGGAATTCGGCATTCCACTCTACGATCTGCACCACCCCGACCAAGGCATCGTCCACATTATTGGTCCCGAGCTCGGGCTGACCCAGCCGGGCATGACCATCGTTTGCGGAGACAGCCATACATCCACTCATGGCGCCTTCGGCTCGTTGGCCTTCGGCATCGGAACCAGTGAAGTGGAACATGTGTTGGCCACCCAAACTTTATGGCAACAGAAGCCGAAGACCATGGAGGTCCGGTTCATTGGCGAGCGTCCGTTTGGAGTCACGGCAAAGGACATGATTTTAGCCTTGATAGGCCAAATTACCACGGCCGGCGCTACCGGATATGTCATCGAATATACCGGCGATGCCGTCAAAAGCCTCTCGATGGAAGAGCGGATGACCCTTTGCAACATGTCGATCGAAGCCGGGGCCCGGGCAGGACTGGTGTCACCGGACGAGACGACCATTAACTATTTACGGGGTCGACGTTTTGCCCCGGCCGACGACCAATTTGACGCTAAAGCGGCCGAATGGTTGGCGCTCGCCTCGGATCCGGGCGCATCTTACGATCGGGTGGTCGAAGTCGACTTACGCCGACTCGCCCCGATGGTTACGTGGGGAACCTCCCCGGGTATGGTTTCCCCCATTACCGCGACGGTTCCCAATCCGGACGAGGCCGATGATGCCGATACTCGCGAGGCCATCCGCTATGCCCTCCAATATATGGATTTGCAGCCAGGCACCCCATTATCCGCGATTGCCATTGACCGGGTCTTTATTGGCTCCTGTACCAACGGACGGCTGGAAGATCTTAAGCGGGCGGCCCATGTCATCCAGGGTAAGAAAGTCGCCCCGGGTGTGCGGGCCATGGTCGTCCCCGGCTCTGGGCAGGTTAAACGGCAAGCCGAAGCGTTGGGCCTGGATCGGATTTTCACCGAAGCCGGGTTTGAATGGCGTGAACCGGGTTGCAGTATGTGTCTCGGCATGAATCCCGACATCTTGTCTCCGGGCGAGCGCTGTGCCTCCACTTCTAACCGAAACTTTGAGGGCCGGCAAGGCCGCGGAGGCCGCACGCATTTGGTCAGTCCGGAAATGGCCGCGGCAGCCGCCATTTCCGGCCATTTCGTGGATATCCGAGAAATTATGGAAAACGAGGAGGTGCCGTCATGAGGCCGCTGGTCCGCCACCATGGCATTGTCGCACCCTTAGACCGTGCGAATATTGATACCGACCAAATTATCCCCAAGCAATTCTTAAAGCGCGTCGAGCGCACCGGATTTGGCCAGTTTTTGTTTTATGACTGGCGCACTTTGCCGAACGGCGAACCAAACCCTGAATTCCTCTTGAACCAAGCTCCCTATGACCACGCCTCCATCTTGGTCGCCGGTTCCAACTTCGGTTGCGGGTCGTCGCGGGAGCATGCTCCCTGGGCGCTGGAAGATTTCGGCTTTCGGGTCCTCATCGCCCCGTCCTTTGCCGACATCTTTTATAACAATTGTTTTCAGAATGGGATTTTACCCGTCACCTTGGCGGATTCGCAGGTCCGCCAATTAATCGCCCGGGCGACGGAAGAGCCCGGCTATCAACTCACGGTGGATCTGGAAGCGGAAAAAATCTTCAGCGACGATCACACGATAGAATGGTCGTTTACCATTGATCCGTATCGCCGCGAAACCTTATTGCACGGGTTGGACGCGATTGCCCGGACTTTGACTCTGGAAGAGGCCATCAGAGCTTATGAGGCGGCTCACCCACTTTAACCGGGGGGCCGCCTAGGCGGTAGCTGATCCGGGGGCGGAGGCTTCCGTCCCGAGAAAAAACCGGCCACAAATCCTAAGACAATACCTCCTAGCACGGGTTGCAAAGGGGATGCAGGGGGACCGACCCAAAGGACGGTCCCCCCTTCCGCTATAAGAGCGGCCATAACGCTGACCCCAATGACTATTCCCAACCGGAGCCCGCCAAAGGGCCGCCGGGATTTACCGAATACGGCCCCAATGACCGCTGAGGACAGCGCCAACAACAACGCCAAAACCGTTTTCAAGCCACCACCACATTTACCAGCCGGGTCGGAATGACAATGGTTTTGACCACACGGCGACCCTCTATTTGCGCTTGGAGATATTGCAGCGCCTCTTCCCGAATTCGCGTCTCATCCCAATCCGGGGTAATCACCATCCGTCCCCGTACTTTCCCGTTGACTTGCAGCGCAATCTCAATTTGACGTTCCTCTAACCATTTTGGATCGTAGTCCGGCCAAGCGGCGAGATGGACACTCTCCGTGTGACCCAAATGATGCCAGAGTTCCTCGGCCAAATGAGGGGCCATGGGCGCCAACAACAAGACCAGCGATTCCAGCACGTGCTGACGAAGCTCCGGCGAGACCTGCTCAATATCTTGGTACAGGGCATTCGTCAGTTCCATTAAGGCACTCACCGCCGTATTAAAGGCTCGCCGGTCGCCCAAATCCTCCGTCACTTTCTTAATCGCCCGCGCATTCGCTCGCTGTACTCGTTCTTCGGCTTCCGGAGAGGAGGCACGAGCGTCCGCAAACGGGCGGGTTACCAGCCGATAGACCCGCTGCAAAAAGCGAAACGTGCCTTCGACCCCTTGCTGAGACCACTCGAAGTCTTTTTCCGGCGGGGCCGCAAATAACATGAAAAGCCGGGTGGCATCGGTACCCCATTCCCGTAAAATTTCTTCCGGGCTCAACGTGTTGCCCTTAGACTTCGACATCTTTGCCCCTTGATAGACCACCATCCCCTGTGCCAAGAGCCGCTTAAATGGCTCATCTACCGCCACCCAACCGGCGTCGTACAGTACTTTGGTGAAAAAGCGGGAATATAAGAGATGCAAAACGGCATGCTCTTTACCGCCGACATATTCATCCACCGGCATCCAATAATTGGCCTGTTCGAAGTCAAACGGGCGATCTTGGGCCTCCGGCGAAGTGTACCGGAAGTAATACCAACTAGAATCGACAAAAGTGTCCATCGTATCCGTTTCCCGCCGTGCAGGACCGTGGCAGACCGGGCATTCCGTGTTGACCCAGTCCTCCACTTGGGCCAAGGGCGAAGCGCCCCGACCCGTAAATACCACATTTTCGGGGAGAAGAACCGGCAAATCCCGTTTGGGGACCGGCACCACACCGCAATGCGGGCAATGAATCATCGGAATGGGCGCTCCCCAATACCGCTGTCGGGAAATCAACCAATCCCGCATCCGGTAAGTAATCCGAGGCTTACCGCGTCCAATGGATTCCAGATGACGGCTTATGGCGCCTTTGGCTTCTGTGGAAGCCAACCCGCTGAAGCTTCCAGAGTTGATCAGCACGCCCGGTTCGACATAGGGTAAATCCGCCGACTGGCCGTCCGTCGGCTGAATGACGGGACGAATCGGCAGCTCGTATTTTGTCGCGTAATGGTAATCGCGCACATCGTGTGCGGGAACCCCCATGACGGCCCCCGTCCCATAATCGACCAGCACGTAGTTGGCTACCCAAATCGGTAAGGCTTCGCCGGTTAAAGGATGTAATGCATAGGCGCCGGTAAACACCCCCCGCTTTTCGGTCGTCTCGCTGGTTCGCTCAATGTCACTACGCACCCGTTCCGCCGCCACAAATTCGCGGACCTGGTTTTGTTCCGGTCGATTCTGAACGAGCTTTTCCACTAACGGATGCTCCGGTGCCAAGACGACATAGGTCGCCCCGTAAAGAGTATCCGGTCGGGTCGTGAATACCCGGATGACATCGTCGAGCCCCTGCACCGGAAAATGCACTTCAGCGCCTTCGCTTTTTCCGATCCAGTGAATCTGCTGGGCTTTGATTTCATTCGGCCAATCAACCCGGTCTAGCCCCTCCAGCAACCGATCGGCATATTCCGTGATACGAAAATACCATTGGGTGAGGTCGCGTTTGGTCACCACCGAATCACATCGCCAGCAGCGGCCGTCTTCCACTTGTTCGTTCGCTAAGACGGTTTCACAACTGGGACACCAGTTCACCGCACCCGCCTTTTGGTAGGCCAAGCCTCGCTCATAGAAAAGGAGGAATAGCTCTTGAGTAAACCGGTAGTAGTCGGGCAGACATGTAGTAACTTCCCGACTCCAATCAAACGATAAGCCCATTTGGCGCATTTGCTGGCGCATATAGTCAATATTATTCAGAGTGGAAATTTTAGGGGGAATACCATTTTTAATGGCAGCATTTTCCGCCGGCAATCCAAAGGCATCCCATCCCATGGGATGCAGAACACTATACCCGCGCATCCGGCGATATCGGGCAATCACATCCCCCAACGTATAGACACGCACATGGCCCATGTGCAAGTGTCCCGAAGGATAAGGAAATTGTTCTAAACAATAAAATTTTTGTCGGTCATCCGGGCGGGTCCGATATAGCGCATCTTTTTCCCACCGCTCTTGCCAAAAGCGTTCTACCGATTTGACGTCATAGTGGTCACGTTCCAATCGCCCCGTCGTTCCTGATTCTGTCTGCACCTCATTGTCCTCCCCACAAAAAAGCCCCTAGAAAGCCCTAGGGACGAGTATAACCCGCGGTACCACCCCGGTTAACGGCGCCAACGCACCGTTCGCTCCATGCAACGCTAACGGATTGCCCCCGTGGATCTCCTCTGCTGAGAAAGCTCTAAGACTTATTGGCTCACACCATCCGCCAACTCTCTGAAAAGTCCCGTCAGCCGTAGGCAGAATCTTCGACCCATTCCTACGTTCACTGTCAGATATTTTTTATTGTATGCGCTTCAGGCTTTGCATGCAAATCACGACACACGATAGCAGAGATGCTGCTCCCCAAAGTTCGACCGATGACCCGCAGAAGGAAGTCCGCTACCAGCGGGCGGATGTAAGTCCCCTTGGTCAAACCAGGGGGAATCCGATGGCCTTTCGCCTAGAGGCGTGAGCTTCTTGTTTCATCGACCACCGCCTGCCGTTAGCAGGTCTTACAGGATCTCCATTCGGCCCGTTCCAGGCCTATGGGGCGCATACACGTTAGCTGACGTGCTGTCGTATTTCTCACCCTCGATGCAGAATGTTGATCGCTGCGTTTACGTCCGATCAATCTCCAGTACGCATGTCGGGCACTTATGGATTCGCACCGAGCACGAGTTATAGTCGCATTTCGAATAGACCATGCGATTTAAAAGTCGCAATGCATCGTTCGGATATGGTACGTTTTACGAAGTGGGTAGGATACCTGGCATGATGGCTCCATAAAGCGCCCGGAATCAATCACGGGCCCCCACGTGTCGCACGGATTCGGGAGGTATTGACACCTCAACTCCGGTATTCCACCGATCACCGCCATGTCCGAGCCCCCGAACTTCGCCGAAAAAGTGCCTCAACTCAATCGTATCCGTATTCTCCCCGACACCGCCGAACGAAGAATGGGCCGCCTTAAGTCGAAGGCGATATGCTACACGTCGGTCCTGTGCCTAGACCAACCGAACCGGCGACGATTCGGCCGATTCCGCTTCAATGACAACCGCCGTCCCATAAGCCAAAATTTCCGACATGTTTTGGCCGAATTCCGAAGAATCAAAAGCCATACCTATCACCGCGTTCGCCCCCAGCGTTCGGGCGTGATCCCTTAGTCGGTCCAACGCACGTTGCCGGGCGTCATTCAGCATATTCGTAAACTCTTTGATTTCTCCTCCTGCCAAAGACCGAAGCCCGGCCGCCACCTGATATCCAATGCCCCGACTGCGTACCACGGTTCCCCAGGTGGGACCCAGTACCTGAACAATGCGATAACCGGGAACATACGGGGTATTAACGACCACCATTTCGTCCAAAGAATCCCCTCCTCTCGATTCCGATTGTACACCACATGAACTAAAATACGCGTCGCATGCTGAGTTCCTCGCGGTTCACGGAGAATGGTGCCGCCCCCCGGACAGGCTCCCTTAAGCATGATATGCTGAAGCATAACCTAATTCACATCAAGGAGTTTTACACCATGTCCACCCGAACACCTTTCCGCCTCCTGATTGCCTGCCCGGACCGGCCCGGCATCATTGCCCATGTGTCGAGCACGCTCGCTCATCACGGAGCCAATATCACCGCTTTTGATCAGCATTCGGAAGGGGGCGATCAGGGCATGTTTTTCATGCGCGCCGAGTTTGATCTGCCCGATGCGGAAATTCTCTTCTTAAGACAAGCGTTAGAGGCCTTGGCCCCGGCGTACCATATGCATTGGCGGCTCACCCCTACAGCCTACAGGCCCCGGTTGGCGATCTGGGTATCGCGAGAAAGCCACTGCCTAACGGAACTCGTTGGCCAAGTCGAATCCGGCGATATTGCCGCCGACATCGCCCTTATTCTCGGTAACCATGAAGACTTAAAGCCCATCGCCGACCGACACGACATCCCGTTTTACACCGTGCCGGTCGACCCTCAAAATAAAGAGGCCAGTGAGGCCATAGCCGACGAACTTATGGCCCGCTATGCCGTTGACACCATTGTATTGGCTCGCTATATGCAAATCCTGACCCCCGAGTTTGTCGCTCGCTACCCCCAGCGCATTATCAACATTCACCACTCGTTCTTGCCCGCTTTTATAGGCCCGCGACCCTACCATCAAGCCTATGCCCGAGGGGTCAAACTCATCGGAGCCACCGCCCACTATGTGACCGCCGACCTTGATGCCGGCCCGATTATCGAACAAGATGTTCACCGAGTCGACCATCGCTACGGCCTCGAAGACTTTAAGCGGATCGGTCGCTATGTCGAACGGATGGTGCTGGCGCGAGCGGTGGCGTGGCATGTGGAAGAGCGAGTGCTGGTGTACCAAAACCGAACGGTGGTGTTTCCCTGGTAATAGTTCCGGGTTAGAAAAATTAACAGAATAAAAGAGGAATCCGTCGATTCAAGTCGAACGTGAGAGAAGAGATATTCATTTCGGTACCCGGAGGAATAGTGTGTGGCTTCCCTGACGCCCGACAACATCGTCCACCTCTATCCCCGCTGGCAACAGACGGGATCGCTTCACATCGTGTTTCAACCGTTGTTTCATTTGCCCAGTGGCCACGTCTTCGGCTGGGAGGCGCTGAGCCGTCCGCAGATCGCCGATCAGCCACTGGGCATTGCCGAATTATTAGAGTCCGCAACCTATCACCACGAATTAAGCGCCTTTGACCGACGGGCCATCTGGGAGGCGCTTCACCAAGCCCGCGCGCGAGGACTGTCCGCCAAATTTCGATTATTTGTCAATATCTTCCCCGAAACTCTCTATCACCCGGATTGGGTCATCCACGCGGTTCACCATGCCGGACTCTCACCGGAGCAAATTGTGCTCGAACTATCGGAGCGCGAATCCTTACCGGAAGGTCATTTGGATCAGCTCCTGGCTCCCTTTCGGGCGCAAGGAATGGCTGTTGCCCTGGATGATTTTGGCGCCGGGTATTCCGGACTGAATCGACTGGTGGAAATGCATCCCGAGTATGCCAAAATCGATATCACTTTAGTTCGCCACATTGATTCGGATCACGTCAAACATGCCTTGGTGGAAAGCACGGTCCGGTTTTCCGCAGAAACCGGCCACATTCAATTGTTGGCGGAAGGGATCGAACGCGAGGCCGAACTTTTGGTGCTCCACGACATGGGTATCACGCTCGGGCAAGGATATCTCTTAGGAAAACCCGAGCCCGTCTTATCCCGCCCCCGGTATCAGATTCCGCCCTCGCCGCCTCGGGTTAGGGCGGGTGCCAAAGAACAATTGACCACGGTCATTACGCTCGCCCAAAGGCTTTTAGCCGGGCTGGCAGCCGGCGAAGGGCTTATTCCCCACCTCATTGCCGCTCTGGCCCGGCTGTTAAATCCCGATCTGGTGATTTTCTTTCGGCATCAAGGAGACTTTTTATATGCCGAGGAAGCTCATCCGCCTCTCGACGAAAAATGGCAGCGCCTGCCTGTCTCACCGGCCTATCTCAGTTTTGACGCCCTCGCCAAGCGCCAAACCATCGTCTTTCAAACCCCCGAAGAGGGCGTCCGGAGTCCTGCGATTCATGAGTGGGGCATGGCCTCCGGCATGTTTGTCCCTGTCTATACTCCCGCCTATAGCTGGGGTTTTTTCTTCATTGGGTACCGTATCCCGATGGGGGTAAGGGCCCACGATGTCACCCTCGCCGAAGGAATCGCCCGTTTAATGGGGCTAGGGCTTCTGTCGTATCAAAATCCCGTCCCTCTCAGCAACATCCCCTTAGGAGAACCGGTGTTCGAAGCCTTAGCGGCACTCTTGCAGTCAAGGACCCAAGATCAGCTGCTGGCCAAAGTGGTCGATGCCGCCTTATCGGTCAGCGGAGGGCATTTAGGGTGGATCGGCATTTTGCGGGACGACGAGCTCTATTGTATCACCCCGCAACAAGAAGCCTTTTCCTTTGCTGCCGCTCCGTTCTTTGACCCGGCCACCTCCGACGGCCAAGGCCCGGTCGGGCGCACCTTGCGCAATCGCACCACCGTGGTTATTCCCGATATCTTGAAAGATGCCTCCCTCGCTCCCTGGCGCGACGAGATGATTCAAGACGGCATTCGTTCCGCGGTAGGCATTCCGTTGGTGGCCGGAGACCGGGTACTGGGGTTATTGAAAGTCTATCATAGCCGGGCCGGCGGTTTTGACAGCGGGCACATTCGCCGATTAGAAGCCCTAGCCGCGCTGGCCACCAGCATTTTAATACGTCAGGTTTAAGCCGCCGTCTACCGGAATCACCGCCCCGGTAATATAGGAGCTGGCGGGAGACAAAAGAAAGTGGATCACCGACGCGACCTCGGGCGCTCGCCCGAGCCGTCCGAGCGCTATGCGCTTTTGGAGCTGCTCAACCACCTCGCCGGCTTGGGGTCCGTTACCCGTGTTCAAGGCCCCGGGCGCGACCACGTTGACACGAATCCCGCGAGGTCCCCACTCTGCCGCCCATTGCCGCATGAGGCCGACCAGGGCAGCCTTGGACGCGCCATAACTCGCCGCCGGGCCGTCTTGACTTTGATACCAGGCATCCACGCTACCCACCAAGACAATCGATGCCGGGGCCGTCAACCGGGGGACCAGCCATCGCCCGAGGGCATACGCACTATCACAATTCACGCGCCAGGTAGCGTCCCATTCCGAGAGGGTGCCGGTTTCGATTTTGTCACTAAAGACCACGCCGGCTACATGCACAAACCCCCGAAACGGGCGATTTCCGGCGACCCTGTCCAGTTCCGCCAAATAGTGCCGATCAGGATCCCGAAAATCCGCCGGAACGAACTCCACCCCGGGTCCCGGATGTTGGCGCCCCAGAGCCACCACCGGTCCTTCCGCCATAAGAAGCGGAATCAACGCCCGACCAATCCCCGACGACAGGCCGGTCCCTAATATGGCGTGATTTTCCATTGGGTTATAGACTCCCCCTTTTTGGGTAAAGATTGGTATGATGGTACCTGCGAACCTTGGCCGTACCAGAAAGGATGACCAATATGGGAGAACCAACCTTTCGTTTTAGTCCTCGTCCCAATCGTGCCCAAGATATTCATTGGTACGAATGGGGACCGGAGGCATTTACCCGGGCCGAACAAGAGGATAAACCGATTTTATTGTCAATTTCCGCGGTTTGGTGCCATTGGTGCCACGTCATGGACGAAACCACCTATTCGGATCCTCGCGTGATTCACCGCATTAATCAAGACTATATCGCAATCCGGGTCGACAACGATTTACGACCGGACATTAACCAACGCTACAACATGGGGGGCTGGCCCACCACCGCCATTTTGACTCCAGCGGGTGAGGTCATTACCGGAGCCACTTACGTCAATCCGGATCAATTGCTGGGGCTCATGGACCAGGTCCAACAATATTGGGCGGCCAATAAAGAGCAAATTCGGCATCAACTGGCGGAACCGAAACTGCCAACCTTGTCGGACCGCCCAGGGCCCGATCGCGAGGCGATTAATCACATTGTCAATGCCATCCGGCAACAATTCGACCGGGCCTATGGCGGCGTTGGCGCCATGCCTAAATTTCCTCAGCCGGATGTTTGGGAGTTAGCCCTCGTGAACTTTTTGGCCACCGGAGACGGCTCAACCGCCGGCATGGCGGTTCGCACGTTAGATGCCATGGCCGGCTCCAATCTCTACGATCAGACGGCTGGCGGCTTTTTCCGTTACTCTACCACCCGAGAGTGGACGATTCCTCATTTCGAAAAAATGTTGGAGGACAATGCCCAATTAGCCCGGCTTTATCTCCGCGCGTTTCAAATCCTCGGGGACGACACCTACCGACAATTGGTCGACCACCTCTTGGGTTGGGCCAATCGCACGCTCTTAAACCCGGACGGACTATGGGGCGGATCGCAGGACGCCGACGAGGAATACTATCGGTTACCGCCCGAAGGTCGGCAACAACGACCCGAACCAGGGGTGGATCCTGTCGTGTACACCCATGCCAATGCGCAAATGATTTCCGCCCAGTTGTTAGCCGCCAGTCTGATTAATCCCGGTCAATACGCGCCCATCGCTCTCACGGCCTTAGAAGCGCTATACGACCGCATGTGGGATGACGACGAAGGCCTGTTTCACGCAGACAACGGCGAAACGCGTTTTTTGCCCGGCCTCTTAATCGATGTGGCGTGGCTGGGACATGCCCTCTTGGATGGCTACGAATATACGGGGGATACGGTGTTCCTCGAGCGGGTTCAAACCCTTTTGGATTACGCGGATCGTACCCTCAGTGACGGACGAGTCTACTGGGATCAAATCGAACGCCCGGACGGGTTGGGTCGGTTAAAGCACCGCCAACAGCCGCTCAATGAAAATGCCGTGATGGCTCGCCTATGGCTTCGGTTAGGCACCCTAACGGAGAATGACGCCCAATTGGAACGCGGCCGGGCTATGGTCGGGGCCCTCGGCGAGTTTGCCAAAGAACAGGGTATTTTCGGTGCCGGTTGGGCACTGGCGGCCGATATGGCCGATGCCCCCCCGCTCACCGCGAGTATTGTGGAATCGGCTAACCACTCCGGGGCCGACTTACGGCGCACCATCTTTGGCGTCTATGATCGACGCCGGGCGGTACGGAGCCTCATGGTGGGAACTCCGGAATTTCAAAGGAGCGGCTTACCGGATATTCCTTTGCCGGCCTTGTATATTTGCCGAGGCACTGCCTGTGCCGCTCCCGTCACCGAACCGGAAGGCATTTTAGGCGCGCTCCAAAGCTTGTTAAGCGGTTTGGAAGCCAACAATCCCGCTTAAACAAAACGACGCGCCGGCGATCGACATGAAATCTTTTTTGGGATGCGCCTAACCCACGAAGGTCCGATGGGCGATTAAACGCAAACCGTGTCGGCCGTTTGCGTGACGGTCGAACTCTCAGCCGTTAAACGCCACCCGCGCGAGCATTATAAAACCCGTGGCTCAAGCGGCCGATATTTACGGCCGCCTAGGGCCGGCGAGGTCATCCTGGCCGAACGGTATAACGCCCGGCAAAGGATGGCCTCGATGGAACGGGCCTCCACCCGGAGGCCCGTTATTGTTAAAGATTCAACCGATACGAAACATGAGAAGTGGGATGCCACCCAAATATCGCCCTCTCTTCCGGGTTATGAGGGGGCCAATGAGCCCGGGGGAACATGTCCGCCAATGGTGGCCGCCTCTTTACGAGGAACCCAGCGAGCATCCCCCCATAGCCTTTCGAGGTTGTAATACACCCGTTCTTGATCGGTAAAGACATGCACCACCACCGAACCGTAGTCGAGCAACACCCAGTGGGCCCGATCCCGGCCGGAACGGTGCAAAAGTTCGGCTCCGAACTCGGCTAACGCTTCTTCGACCGCATCCGCGATGCTCTCCACTTGAATCACGTTATGCCCCGAAACAATCACAAAATAGTCCGCCACCAAGGTCACGTCTTGCATATCCAAGATAAGGATGTCTTCGCCTTTTTTGGCTTCCGCCGCATTGGCAGCTTTAAGGGCCCAGGCTAGGGATTGGTGCGTAGACAGTCCCTCCTTTATTCCGGCGCGTATGCGGTCCCGTTCAATTCGGCCAACGCCCCTTGGGTCAACGGGTGCCAAGGTAAATGGCGAGCATCAAGATATTGCAAGGTTGATTGCAATACCGCGGCATAGGCCTTTTCCAGATTCTCATAGGCCAACCTTTCTAACACGTCCCGGCCGTTATACCGACGGCCGGGTTCCACACCGTCGGCAACAAATAGGGCCTTGGCCAATGGCGAGAGCCCGGGCGCTGCCGTCGTATGATATTGTATGGCTTGCCATACGTCAGGATTGCCGAGAGACAGATCTTTTAGCCAACGGGCCGCCACCGGACCGTGTAATAAAAGAGGTTCGGCCCGTTCTTCCGGACCGTAGGATATGCCTAAGCGTTCCGCTTCAGCCAGTAATTCCGACCGCGCCAGCTCTCGTGCCAGGTCATGACCATATCCGGCCAGACGGGCCGCCTCCCGGTCCAGATGGTGAGCTTCGGCCAGCTTTTCCATCACGGCCACTACCCGCTCGATATGCTCTTGACGATGTCGGGTCAGACGGTTGAAGCGGTCGATTAACCTGGGATGCACGCCTCTACCACCCTCCTAAGGGTATTGTACCATGGGACAACGAAGCCTCCGGCAAGTGCCGGAGGCCGATGCTACTGAGTGTGACCAGGTGTAATTAATACCGGCTTTGTCGGGGCCGCGCCTCATTGACGATGATGTCACGACCACCCAGTTGGGTCCCGTTCATGGCCTCGACCGCCTGTTCGGCGTCTTGGTCAGCCACTTCCACAAACCCGAAACCCCGGGACCGGCCCGTCTCCCGATCGGTAATAATCCGGGCGCTAATCACCTGGGCATGCTGGGCAAAGGCTTGCGCCAACTCTTCTTCAGTCGTGGACCAAGCCAAATTTCCGACGTAAAGCGTTTTCGACATTGGTAATTCCTCCCTGTCAATCTCTCAAGGCACCTGGCCAGGGACCCAGGCACCCGGCTCGCAATCTAATCCAAACGGAACGGATAAGGAAGCCTCCGTGATGCTGGGAAACCACTGGACTGACCACAGTATGAACCGATTCACCTGCGTTCATGCCTTAATGCCTGATATACGCGATTTTTGGCTATATAGTGTTCCACAGCTTCCGGTACCAGGTACTTAATTGACAGTCCCATGCGCAGCCGCTCGCGAATTTGACTGGATGAGATCGCCAGGGCGGGTACTTCCAAGGGATGAATCCGCTCCATGTGCTCTCGCCCCAATCGCTGCTCCAACGCATAAATCTTATCTAACGAGTATCCGGGACGACTGGCTGCGATAAACTCCGCATAGCCAAATAGTCTCTCGGGCTGATGCCACGTTAGAATATCTAAAATGGCATCGGCACCAGTGATAAAGTACCAATCAATCGCCGGATCCCGTTCCGCAAAATACTGCAGCGTATTCAGGGTGTAGGACGGGCCTGGACGATCGATCTCCACACGTGACAACTCAAAGTGCTGATTTGGTACAATGGCCAAAAACGTCATCAAGTAACGGTGCTCGGGATCGGCAACGAATACGTTGGACTTATGCGGTGGTTGCCCCGATGGAATAAAGATGACCTGGTCCAGGTTAAAGGCATCCCGAGCCGCTTCAGCTGCGACCAGGTGGCCATAGTGGATTGGATTAAACGTGCCGCCCATGAGTCCAACGGCTCGACGCTGTTTGCCCATTAAGGTGGTATTCGACACCGTCTAAAAAAATCCTTCCCGTCCGAATCCGGTCAACAAAATTCTCCGAATCCGCTACAATAGAGCCGAGGTGACACGCATGCCGACACGACGCTGGATTTTGTGGGGTGCCCTATCGTTGGCCAGCATCGCCGGCATCCTTTGGGTAACCCAACATGTCACGCACGAACTCGCGATATTTTCCCGGATGTTCTACTCCGGATAATCGTCAGGAGGCGTGGGTACGAGATCACCGTCAACCCAGTAAACCGTACCCTCGCCCACCTTAATGGCGGTCTTGTCCGGTACCTCTTGTCGCCGAAGCGCTTCCGGTACCCCTCGCCGCCGAAGGTACTCACAAAAATACGCTTCGGCATGGGGATTGCCCCAAAGCGTCATGGCCGCACGCTCTTCCACGTCTCCGACCAGTCGAAAACCCTCGTCGTCCGCTACCACCCGAAAACCGCGCACCACCGGCTTCACGGTAACTTCTTGACGCACCGGCGGGATGGGCGGGTTCTCAATCAAAAGGCGCCGCACTTCCCACATCAATGACGCCACCCCTTCCCCGGTTACCGATGAAATGGGAAACACGGTCACTGCCGGCAGGGCCTTTTGAAACGCATCCAATACGGCCTGGCTGCCGGGGATATCCATTTTGGTCCCGACGACCACCATTGGCCGTTCGGCCAGTTCAGGGGAAAAGGCCTTCAGTTCATGTTGAATAATCCGATAGTCGTTGACCGGATCCCGTCCCGTGTCCGGACTCATATCCACCAAGTGAAGGAGAATCCGAGTCCGCTTAAGATGTCGTAAAAACGTGTGTCCCAGTCCGGCCCCGGTATGCGCGCCTTCAATAAGTCCAGGCACATCCGCCATAACAAAGGGATCCCCATACCCGGTCACCACCCCTAAATTAGGAACCAATGTGGTAAACGGGTAATCGGCAATTTTTGGCCGGGCCTGCGAGACGGTACTGATGAGGGTGGACTTCCCGGCATTAGGAAACCCCACTAAGCCCACATCGGCCAAGAGATTCAGTTCTAGTTTGACCCAGCGGCTTTCGCCCGGTTGGCCTCGCTCGGCCACCTTGGGTACGCGGTGGGTGGAACTCGAAAAGTGCACATTGCCCAGGCCCCCACGGCCACCCTTGGCAATCACCGCCGATTCCCCGGGATGTACCAGATCGGCCAACACTGTCCCGTCTTCGGTGGTGACCAAGGTACCGGGCGGCACTCGGACCACCACGTCTTCGCCATCGGCACCGTGTTTCCGGTTGTTTCCCCCGGGTTCGCCGTTGGGAGCCCGAAAATGCCGCTGATGGCGAAAGTCCATCAAGGTATTCAGTCCGGGATCGACTTGAAAAATGATGTCGCCTCCGCGTCCACCATCCCCGCCGGCCGGTCCGCCATTCGGGACATATTTCTCGCGGCGAAACGCGACCGCTCCGTTACCGCCGTTTCCTGCCTGGACAAAAATCGTCACCTCGTCAACAAACACCCGATATCCTCCCTGCCCTACTGTGACACATGATGAGTACGGTGCCGTTCCAGGCGCCGACCGAACCGCCAATGCCGCTCCGGACCGCTATCTCCGTTTTGCCACCCGCGCCGACGCACCCACTGCCCGCCGGGGACCCGAACCTGAAACCCTTGCCGAGTTAACCCCACCAGAATTTTGCCGTCGGCCATAGTCATAGCTTGCGACAAGGTTCGTCCTAAAATCCATCCCATCCGGTAAGAGGGAACAAATTGATCCAACCCACTCCACTGGATCATGACGCCCCGCGCCTCTCCTTGCGCATCCCAATAGAGAAAAAAATAACTCCAATAGGTAGTTAACCCCCGAAACCACAGTGATTGCTGGGCCTCTTGATCGAGAAGCCCAGCAAGCGATTCTTCCGCCTTCGGGTATGCCCCTAATTGGAGCCAACCGGAAACCAGTTGTAACTGATTGGCGAGTCGATGCCGGCGGCGCCGGATGATTTGAATCGTTTCGCGGCGATGATGGAAGGCCGTCCATTGAACAACGTAACCCACCAACGCGACTAAAGCCAAAAGGCGCCAAGGGCGGCCGACCCAATACGCCGCCGCTCCCAGCGCCAATAAAATGATAGTGCGAAATAACGCCGTTCTCACCCCACGCTCTGGGCTACTGTGCCTCAGTAACGGGAATAATGTCAATCTCTCGCCGGTCGTGGCCACGTTTGACAAACGCTACCCGACCGTCTACTTTGGCAAAAATCGTGTAATCACGGCCCATTCCGACGTTTTTGCCCGGGTGGAACTTGGTGCCCCGCTGGCGAATAATGATGCTACCCGCTGTGACCAATTGGCCTTGGTGTCGCTTGACGCCAAGCATCTTGGGCTTGGAATCGCGGCCGTTACGGGAGCTACCACCACCTTTTTTGTGTGCGAACAATTGTAACCGCATCGTTTCTTCCCCCTTTTCCGTGCTGTTAGTCAATGAATTCTTGCCACGACACGGCATCAGGTGCCGTCCGGGCTAAATCTTGGAGTCCAACGAAGACCGTATCGATGACGGCTCGTGCTTCGGAAGAACCGGCCACAAACGTCAGGTCGGCCTTTCCGTCATCCACCGTACCGCTCGGCGCCTGACCCACAACTTGGGTAAGCCCCATGACCAGCGTCTCGACCAGTGCGCTTGCCGCCGCACACACAATATCGGAACCGTACTCGCCACGATTGGCATGACCGGTCATTAATAGTCGGGTCGGCGTGCCGTCCGCCCGTCGCCAGACTCGAATCTTAATCAAGGGAGCTCAATGCGTTCGATGCGTACGCGGGTCTGGTACTGCCGATGCCCCTGCCGCCGCCGATAATTGCTCTTGGGTTTATATTTAAACACTAAAATCTTTTTCCCGCGTCCTTGGGACAGCACTTGCCCGACGGCCCGTGCGCCCGCGACATACGGCGTGCCCACGACCGGTTGGCCCTCGTCTCCCACTACCATTAAGAGACGGTCAAACGTTAATTCCGTACCCGCATCGCCTGGCAGCTTTTCCACAACCAAAACGTCCCCAGGGGCTACCCGGTATTGCTTGCCCCCGGTTTCAATAATTGCGTACACCGTAAGTCCTCCTGTAGCGTTAGTCCAATGAATGCTATCATAATACCCGTTACATGTCAATCGGCACGGTATCCCGAGTCGATAGGTTTCTTCAAGGTCCGCCGCTAGACAAACCGAGAGATTAACCACAGCCACCTCCAGGTCGGTGTCAAATATCGTAACGGAACCACCGAGCCGTAATCCCATACGTAGGCCGGATCGTCAATCGCATACA
Source organism: Sulfobacillus acidophilus DSM 10332 (assembly GCA_000237975.1). GTDB lineage: Bacteria > Bacillota > Sulfobacillia > Sulfobacillales > Sulfobacillaceae > Sulfobacillus_A > Sulfobacillus_A acidophilus. Next base: position 2,952,360 of record CP003179.1, read on the forward strand.
TCGGCATCCCTGCCGACGCCGCCCGGTCGGCTATTTGCTGCGCCACCTCCGGATGACCGGGAAAATGATATGTCACATCCCGAATCAAATCAGGGCATTCCTGCGCCGTTAACCGACCTTCGTGAACCGGCGTCGCATCCAGGTAATGGTTAAAACTGCTTACCCAATGACATGAAATGATTACCAATCCCGAACCGTTCATGCGGTCCAGCCATTCCCGAGCGTGATGCATGGCTCCGGTTAACGGGTCTAAAAATGCCGGCGCCGTCTCTTCATGAATAATGCGCGGTGTATGGGGAACCACCATACCTAAAACTAGGCTCAATCCGCCAACGTCCTTGCCGTAGCTCGCCGTTCGGGGCGAAAGCCTAAATCTTTCGAGATGCGATCCGCCGTTTTAACCACCGCCCGGGCCCGTTCCCCCACCACATGGGCTGGCACCCGGTGACTAGGCGCGACAATATTCACCGCGGCAACCACTTGTCGACGATGATTGAAGACCGGGGCGGCAATCGAGGTAACGTGGTCCCGCAGTTCGTCCCGACTAACGGCATAACCTTGCTCCCGAATGTGTTGCAGCTGCTCCCGTAACCGGACGGGGTCCGTCAAGGTCTTTACCGTATAGGCCGTCAACCCCTGTTCAACTACCGCGTCGACCAGGTCTGCCTCCGCATAGGCCAGCAAAAGTTTACCGGACCCCGTCGCATATAACGGGTTTCGCCGTCCCAAATGGGTCAAGATTTTCACGGGGTGGTGCGATTCGACTTTGTGCAGATACACTACATAGAGACCGTCCTGAACCGCTATATGAGACGCTTCCCCGGTGCGCATGGTCAACTCGGTCAGATATGGGGCGGCCGCCATCCACAAATCCGAATCGGCGGTCATAATGCCGCCGAGTCCCAAAACCGCCAAGCCTAAATGATATCGCCGACTCTTCGGATCTTGATAGACAAAGCCCTCTTCCATCAGGCTGGTCATTAACCGGTGTGCCGTGCTTTTCGCGACATTCAGGTGACGCGCCACTTCGGTTATACCGAGCGACGTCCGTTCAACCGAAAAAAGGCGTAAGATTTTTAGCGCCGCCGTGACGCTTTGCAGGCCTGCCGTCACGCTTCGGGTTCCGGACACGGCTTTCATCCTCACACGCCTCCTCGCCTGTTAGAGTACCCGATGATTTACGAATTGCCATATTCCTCGGTCTAGCCCGAAAGAACAGATCCTTGACATCAAGGGTACGGAGGGTCCAAAAATCCGTCAACTGGCATGTTCCGTCCTTCGGAACACAGAAGGAATATTTACGTATTTACGGTGTCGTACCGAGAAAATCTGTCATTGCCCGAAGAGACACCCTAACTGGAGGCAGTTCGCTTAGATCAAACGGAAAGTCCGAACCCGGTACGATACGTTCGGCCCCCACAACGGCAGCCAACAATTGACGGGCCCGATCATCCCATAAGAGCGAGTCAAACCAAAAATTTTGTAAAAGGCGATCCGGCGGACTTTTCAGGGCTTCTCGCACCGTCGGCCACATGTCATACCCCTTGAGATACCGGCCCATTTGGTACGGTAAAAATCCCCCGCCGTGGGCCCATAACCATAAAATTCACGCGTGGCCAACGCGTCGCCACCCCGTTCATCATGAGATCCCAGACGGCCACCGTCGTCTCCCACGGTACGCCAATTAAATTCGGTAACATATGGTGCTGAATGCGCGGATCGCGGTTCAACAACGGGTGAATAAAAACGATGGCACTTCGGTCATCGGCTATGTGCCAAAATGCGTCTAACGAGGGCGCGCTCAACAGCAGCGGACCCACGCCGGGCCCGATAATCGCGCCTTTAAGCCCATGGTCCAAAGCCCACAGAAGTTCCGCCGCCGCCTCCGGATCGGCCAGCGGTACCGTGGCAAGAGCCCCCAAGCGTTCCGGTCGTTCGGCTACCCAACGGGCCAACGCCTGATTATATATCCGCGCCAATTCATGGGCCAACGGCCTTGCGCCTCATAGGCAAACAACTGCGGCACCGGCGAAACCAGGGTATAGGTGACCCCGGCAGCGGTTTGACGGCGGAGATATTCCTCCGATCGATAAAAGGCCGTTTTCAATTCAAAGGGCCACTGTCCGCCTACCGTCAAAAACGGCTCCTGATCAGCCCTACGGGTCTCCCAAACGGCTTGCATCGGTTCCCGATTCGCCCGTAACCATTCAAGGACTTCGGGCGGGATAAAATGCGTATGCACGTCGATTAGCAAAATACCCCTCCCGTCGGCGATGTGACCACTTTATCGATTTATCCGATCCGCCCGACCAAATCCTGCAGTGCTCGAACCCCGGCCTCGGCGATAGCGGCGTCTTGATCAGCCGTTCCACCCGACACCCCCACGGCCCCCACCGTCCAGGTTCCGATTCGAACGGGAATGCCTCCGGCAAAAATAACCAAACGGGGCGTATGCACGATACCGTGCAATAGCGCCGGTTCATCCGCAATCATCGGATACCACTCCGCTGTCGGCTTACCGAATGCCACCGCGGTATAGGCTTTGTTCTGCGCGATCTCGATACTCAAGATGGGTGCCCCGTCCATGCGAAAAAACGCGATAAGATGGCCGGCATCGTCCACCACGGCGATGTTTACCGCTACCCCTAGCGCTTCGGCCGCCTTCCGACAGGAATGAATCATCAAGTCGGCCGCTTCGGCGGTCAATTGATACATCGAGCGAATCAACGCGTTCGGTTCCACCCGTTAGGCCTCCTCAGAGTTTAATGCAAACATTTTTCAATTCGGTATAAAACTCAAAGCTGTGCACGCCGCCTTCCCGCCCGATACCACTCTCTTTCATACCGCCGAACGGTGTCCGCAGGTCTCGCAAAAACCATGTGTTGATCCAGATAATGCCGGCTTCCAATTCGGCGGCGATTCGATGGGCCTTTGTAAGATTTTGCGTCCAAATGGTGGCCGACAGCCCATAACGGGTGGCATTGGCCCGAGCCACCGCCTCCTCCGCTGTTTTAAACGGCTGAATCGTAACCACCGGGCCAAAAATTTCTTCTTGGACGACCCGCGACGCGTCGGACAATCCGGTAATGACGGTCGGTTCCAAAAAATACCCGTGGGCCACGTGCGCCGGTAATCCACTCGGCCGTCGGCCGCCGGCAACAATTTGCCCGCCGTCTTGGCGCGCCACCTCCAAATACGCTTCCACTTTGTTGCGATGTTCTTCGCTAATCAAGGCTCCGACCTCGGTTGCCCCGTCCAAGGGATCCCCCACGCGCATGGCGGCCGCCCGGCGGGAAAACTCTTCCACGAACTGATCGTAGAGCCCCTCTTGGACTAAAATCCGTGCCGGGGACAAACAGACTTCACCTTGGTTACTAAAACTGGATTGCAACGTCGTTTCGATTAAACGGTCAAAATCGGCATCCTCCAAAATGATCAATGAATTCTTACCGCCCAATTCAAACGACAGCCTTTTTAGGGTGGGAGCCGCCTGCGCCATAATGGCCTTTCCGGTGACCGTTTCGCCGGTCAAAGAAATTAAATCGACCCCCGGGTGACGGGTTAGAGCTTCCCCGGCGGACCCGGGACCGAATCCGTGCACCACGTTATAGACACCGTCCGGAATACCGGCTTCTTGTATCAATTCGGCCAGTCGCGTGGCGGTCAAGGGTGTCAATTCGGCGGGTTTGGCCACCACCGTGTTACCCGCCGCCAACGCCGGCGCCACTTTCCAAGTTAATAGGAGGAGCGGCAGGTTCCAGGGGGAGATCAGTCCGGCTACGCCCACCGGCCGCCGTAACGCATAATTCAATGCCTGGCCGTCCATATCGAATGTTTCGGTGGAGAGCATTTTTACCGCATCCGCAAAGAACCGGAAATTTGCAGAAGCTCGGGCAATATCTAAACGGCGCGCCAACGCGATCGGTTTTCCCGTGTCCTTGGCCTCCAATTGTGCCAACTCATCCTGATGCGCTTCAATCAAATCCGCCAATCGGTGTAAAAGACGAGATCGTTCCGCCACCGGCATGCGACCCCAGGTCGCAAACGCCCGCCGGGCGGCCTGAACCGCCCGGTCGATCTCGGACGCCCCTCCGAGGGTTACCGAACCGATCCGTTCGCCGGTGGCCGGATTCAGATTGTCGAATTGTTCCCCGGTCTCTGAGGATACGAACGCTCCGTCGATGAAATGGCGGGTAACCATTACCGACCGCTCCCCTCTAAAAATTGCCGGACTACCGCAATAAAGTCGGATTCCCGTTCAATTTGCGTCCAATGACCACACCGGGAAAACATATGCACATCGGCCCGCGGTAATAATCCCATCAAGCGCCAGGAGTTTTCCGGCGGGATCACTTGATCGTCCCGCCCGTGAATTAAGAGAGTGGGTACGTCGATCCGGCGGATTAATTCCTCCGGCGTGCTCATGCCGGCAATATGGCGTTCTAACGGGAAGTCAAACATCGCTTCGTACGAAGCCTTCGACACCGGTTCGAGACTGCGCCGGTACCGTAAGGCCACTAAATCGTCGTTGATCAGCCCTTTGTCATAGGCAAAGGTCAGCATGACCTCACGCATTTCATCGAGGGACGTCCCACGATATCCCCAAACCTTGGCCAACCCGTCGGTCAAGGGGAACGGGATGCCCATGGACCCCATCAATACCATTTTGTTCACCCGTTCGGGAAACCGCGCGGCCAAGTTTAATGCCACGCCTCCACCCATGGAATTGCCGACCAGGTGTGCTCGCGGAATGTCCAGCGCGTCCAAAAACGCCACCACGTGGTCTACCCATTCGGCCAATCGGGGCACCATGCCGGCCGGCCGCTCGGTCTGACCGAACCCGACGATATCTAATGCGAGTGCACGGAACCGTTCCGACATCGGCGGCAATATACGGGCCCAGTTCGCCTGCGCCGATACCCCGGGGCCGGATCCGTGAATAAACACCACCGGATCGCCTTGCCCCACATCGTGATAATACGTCCGAAAATGACCCGTTTGAATCCATTGCCCGGTTAATTCGCTCATCGGTTCACATCCTCCTTGTCTGTCACCTGGCCTCGCCGTTCGGCCATGGTCACGCCGCCCACCGCCCAATGGTCAAACGGCACTTCTGTCAAAATCACCCGAATATTTTCGGTCGGAGCGCCAATGGTCCGGTGCACGGCCTCCGTCACCTCCCGGATCAGTTGCCGTTTTTGCTCGGACGTCCGGCCGTCTAGCAATTCAATATGAATCAGGGGCATTGGCGTCCTCCTTTCGGACCGGTACAACCACATCCAAAATCCCCAGGGTGCCGAACGTCATTTGTAGCCGGTCCCCGGGACTCAGGGGGACTGCGTCCGTAATCCCCCCGGTCAGGATCACTTGTCCGGGCAATAATTCCCGGTCTTCCTGGGCCAACAGGATAGCCAACCGCCGAACGGCTTCCCACGGATGCCCGAGGACGGCTGCCGCACTGGCGACATGCCGCACGTGCCCGTTACGGCGGACCGTCACCCCCATCTCGGCCCAGTCGCGACCGTATGGAGAAAAGGCATAGGGCGGAAGATAGAATTGGGCTGCGGACGCGTTATCGGCCACCACATCGGCGGCGGTAAAGGAAAATCCCTCGTATCGGCTGTCGATGACTTCCCAAGCCGGAAGAACGCACTCAATCGCCGTCAAAACGTCGCGCAGAGGTACCGACCCGGCCAGTCCTCGTTTGAGGACAATCGCCAATTCCGGTTCGACCCGGGGATGAATTAACCGAGACCCGTCGACAATCGGGGTGTGCAACTCCATTGCGTCGGTCAGGCGTCCGTAGATGGGCAAGGACACCCCGACCGCGTGTTGTTTGGCTTCACTGGTCAGCCCCATCTTATACCCGATCAGGTGCTCGCCCGATGCCGTTCGCCGATCGATCAGGCGGGCCTGTATGGCATACCCGTCTTCCACCGTCAAGTGTGGAACTTCTTCGGTAATGCGGGCCATCGGGGTCGCCGTGCGCTGATGATGCCACACACGATCCGCCCAACGGTTCAATTCGGGGCCGGTCATATTGCGGCCTCCGCATTTTTCCGGGCCAGTTGGTACGCTACGTCGGTAATCATGTCTTCTTGCCCCCCGACCACCCGCCGTTTGCCCAGCTCCACCAAAATATCCCGGCCGTCGACGCCGAATTGCTCCGCTACCCGAAACGCATGTAAAAGAAAGCTGGAATAGACGCCGGCAAAGCCCATGGTCAGACTCAGGCGGTCAATTTCGATCGGGCGGATCAGCCGTTCTTTGACCAACGGCGTCGCATCCATGGCTGCATAGAGATGAAGGGCGGTGTCCCAGCCCATTTTCTCGGTGACCGCGGCAAACACTTCCAGCGGGGTATTGCCCGCTCCCGCCCCGAGCCCCATCACGCTGGCGTCAATCCGAGCCGCCCCGGCTTCCACGGCCACCACGCTGTTGGCCACCGACAACCCGAGATTATGGTGGGCGTGAAATCCCACTTCCACTTCCGGCGGCAAGGCGTCGCGCAAGGCGGCCACTTTGGTCCGGGCCTCCTCCATCACCATGGCCCCCGCCGAATCCACCACATAGACGCACTGAGCCCCGTACGACGCCATTTTCCGGGCTTCCCCGACCAAAACGTCCGGATCGACCATGTGCGCCATCATCAAAAAGCCGACGACTTCTAATCCGAGTTTGCGGGCCGCCTCCATATGCTGTTCGGCAATGTCCGCTTCCGTGCAATGCGTGGCGATCCGGACCACCTGAATCCCGATGGCGGCCGCCTGTTTTAAGTGCGCCACCGTGCCGATCCCCGGCAACAACAAGGCCGCCACCTTGGCATGCTCGACGCTCTCGACCACGGCCCGCAAAAAGTCGGCCTCGGTTTCTTTGGCCCGGCCATATTGACGCGAATGACCGCCCAACCCGTCCCCGTGACTGGCCTCAATGATGGCCACACCCGTTTGGTCAATAGCCCGCGCCAGCACGCGCACGTCCTCCACGCTGAATTGATGACGCACCGCATGCATCCCGTCCCGTAAAGTGACGTCGGTCACCCGTACCGTGTGTGTCATTGAATCATCCCTCCCGTGGCATGTGCCAACCGATGTTGGGCAATCGCTTCGCCCACGCGTGTCGCCGCCGCCGTCATGATGTCGAGATTTCCGGAATATTTGGGCAGAAAATCCCCGAGCCCTTCCACTTCAATGGAAATACTGACCATACCGTCGCGGAAAATGGGGTCCCGATTCAGGTGGTAGCCCGGGACAAACTGTTGCACGTGCCGGACCATGTCCCGGATGGACGCGATAATCCGTTCCTGGTCCTCGGCGGTCGCATCCGGAATGTCGCAATAAATGGTATCCCGCATGTAAATCGGCGGATCGGCCGGATTCAAGATAATGATGGCCTTACCCTCGGCCGCCCCGCCAATCACTTCCAGGGCCTTGGCGGTCGTCTCGGTAAATTCGTCGATGTTCTGTCGGGTACCTGGGCCGGCACTCTTACTGGCAATCGTCGCGACGATTTCGGCATAACTCACCCGGGTGACCCGACTGACGGCATAGACCATCGGCGTGGTGGCTTGCCCGCCACACGTGACCATATTGACATTCGGCGCATCGAGATGGTCTCCTAAATTGACCGCCGCGATGACATAAGGGCCCCGGGCCGCCGGAGTCAAGTCAATGGCTTGAATCCCCAAATCCCGCAACATTTTCGCGTGGCGCACATGGGCGCGAGCACTGGTGGCGTCAAATGCCAAATCGGGCCGAACCCCACTATTCAATAACGCTTTTAACCCCTCGTGGGTCGTCTCCAGGCCCATGGCCCGAGCCCGCGCCAACCCTTCCGATTGGGGATCGATCCCGACCATCCACCGGGGTTCAATCCAGTCGCTACGGCGCAGTTTGTATAATAAATCCGTCCCGATATTGCCGGATCCGATGATCGCCGCCGTTAATTTAGCCATTATCGTCCCTCCGTTCGATGAAATGTTTACCGTGCCGGAGCAAAATAGGCACTGACCGTTCCGAGTCCCTCCACGGTCGCGCGGACCAGATCACCGGGTTCAACGGTCACGGCGGCCGTTGCGGAACCCGACAAAATGATGTGGCCGGCTTCTAATCGTTCGCCGAAAGCGGAAACCGCCCGGGCCAGCCACGCCACGGCTAACGCCGGATGCCCCAGCACCGCCGCCCCCGATCCGTTTTGCTCGACGCGCCCGTTTTTCCAAAGGGTTACACCCAACGCGGCCAAGTCTCCAGCCTTTGCCGGAGTGACCGGAGCCCCCAAGACTACCCCGCCGGACGATGCATTATCCGCTACCGTATCAATGAGTCCAATCCGCCAATCGCGAATCCGACTGTCAATGACTTCTAAAGCCGGGCAAACATATTGCGTCGCATCCAGCACGTCTTGGATACCGACCGTATCGCCGGCCAACGGACGGGCCAGGATAAACGCCAGTTCCGGTTCGACTTTCGGCTGCCAGAGACGGGCCGTTACCTGCTCCGCGGCATCCCAGATCATCGAAGCCATCACGCGCCCGTAGTCCGGTTGATTGACGCCCAACATGGTTTGCATGGCACGGCTGGTCAATCCGATCTTATGGCCTACTACCCGGTCGCCTTGGGCTACTCGGGCGCGAATTTGCCAGGTTTGAATGGCGTAGGCATCTTCGATCGTTGCCTCCGGCAAAACGGCCGACAGCGGATCAATCGGGCCTTCCCGATATGCGGTCAAAAGCTTCTGTCCCCACTTCTCAACGGTCGTAGTATCCAGAGCCATCACTGTTCACCTCCTTCAGTGCTTTATTTCACCTGCTTCCTGAAGCCTGAAGCCCGGGCCGTGGATTTGGGCCTCTTCGTCTTAAACGGTACTTCCCCTACCAAACCGTCACAATCCGCGTGTTCCGATAGACGGAACACGCGGACAATTTTGTTCGAACCCCTATTGGCCGGATTGCATCAAATCGGCACGAACCGTCCCATAGTCGAAGGGAACCGGCGCCTCTTCAAAAACCGTCTGAAGGCTCGCCACCGCGTTCTCGGTTCGCGGTGCCCAAACGGATCGAATTACGTTCAGGCGATCTTGATTGGCCGGATTGTCATCGACGATAAATTGGCGAAGCGCTTCGCTCCATTCTTGATGTCGCAGGGTATCCAAATATAAATTGGACAGGATATCCGCCAACAAGTTGCCATCGTTCAACCGGGCCAACGTTGCCCAATGTACCAACCAGAGCCGGTCAATCACCGGCTTAACCACCAGTTGCATCGCCGCCCACGCTTCATCCCAGGCATAGGTCACCAATAGCTGCTCGATGAGTTCACGAAGCGGGGCCAATCGCGGGTCGGTTTCCCAAACCTCCCGATCCCCATCCCAGGCCCATTGCGGATAGGCTTTTCGCAATAACGCCTGATGGTAGGCAATCCGTTGCACCTTTCGCATTTCATCGCCCGCTTCAAATATCAGGCAGTTGGTAATATAACTGGACGGGGCCAACTGGGCTTGATACGCCGACAACATCTGGGTTCCGTGAAACAGATACCGCAATACCCCAAGGTACTTTGCCAGATAGGCCACCCATTCGCCGGATAGGGTCAAGGATTCCGCTTCCTCATAAAGCACATCGATGAACGTTTCTCGATCGTCTTGGTGTTCCGTATATTTTCGGTACACCATGGCCCGGGGATCGCGAAACCGGTTCCAGTCCGACACGGACAGCCCCATGTCATCCCGGTACTTACGGTACCACGCCACCACGGGCGCATCGGGATCCAGTTCAAACGGCATTTCCGTATGATAATGAAGCCGATGGGTCACCACTTCATATTCGGTCGGCATGCGCCGCAAGTCACTTAAGGCACTCCACGTCTTTAAACGAGCGTTGGCCATGAGATCCTCCTTTCAGAGTTAAAACCATTCGACCGCTTCACTTCCGGTTCGAATTTTTCCGGCAAACGATGAGAGATAGATTTCCAGTTCTCCCGGCATCCGAAACGACCGGCCCAATACTTGTTCCAAGGTCTCCCGGCGGACGACGCAATGCTCGGGAACCATCACACGGACATACCCGCCCTGATCGATAACGGTTACCGTTTTTCCTTGATTGTCGAGTTGAATGGCCTCCACGATCCCGGAGGTGATCTCACTGGCCCGCAAAATCGGCCCGACTTGGCGAACTCCCGTTTGTGGCTTATCCATAAATCCTCCTTCGTCCTTGCGGTAACGAATTATATTTCGACACTGGCAAAGCCCTCGGCATCGATGAGCACCCGAAACGTCTTCAACCGGGCATGCCGTGGGTTAATCCCTTTTCCTGTCATGCCGTCAAATTGCCACAGGTGGGCGGCACATGTAATGGTTTGTCCGTCGAATTCCGCTTCCTCCAAGGAGTAGGCTTGATGGGGGCACCATCCTTGAAACGCCATCAACCGGCCTTCCATTTTCACCAGCAGTACCGGACGGCCTCCCACATGCACCATTCGTGTCTCGCCGTCCCATAAATCGTCTTGATGACACACCCGCTCTTGTACCATCGTGGCGTTCCCCCTAGCGATAGCGGACCCGAACGACATCCATGGGTTGCAACCCCGCCTCTCGAACCGTCATGGAATCCGGCAGAGGCTGGCCGTCTTTGACGACTTCTAACGGACGGTCCTCCGGCATGACTCGTAAGTTCACGGCATGAACCGCCAATTTTTCGGCCACCGCGCTCATCGGATCCCCGATCTCCACGACAAATAACTGAGCGACAAAATCCCCTTCAAAAACCCCGACTAACGGAACCATTAGTACCCCCCCAAAATGGTCTTAAGAATGCGACAACAGCGGGTAACGTAGAGCCCATGCACCATTATCCGGATCGGTCCCCATTTCTTCCGGCTGTTCAAAACCCATATAACGCAGGGCACCTTCCAGCGTCGGCGGCTGAATCATGCCTTGAATGAAGCGGTCCACAATAGTTTTTTGTCCGGCATACCGGTCCGGTTCATGCTCGAAGATCCATTGGCAGACTTCGGAACAAAAATGATAGGTTTTCCCGCGATAAGTCAGGTACCGCGGTTCGACCCGTCCGGTACGGCGGTCCGGTTCACAGATGGGAAGTTGGTCGATCGCGCAGACGACCGGGAGGGTTTGCGGTAACACCCGTTCCGTTTGACCCGACTGATAGTTCCGGATGATGACATCCCAGTGCCGGCCCCAGGTAGATTCCCAATCCGGATATTTCTGACCGAGCCACTCCCGTTCTTCCGGTGTCATTCCCGATGCTGTCGGCCACCACACGGTTGGCCGCCAGAAATAAACGCCCAGATGCAGTGCGTGATGGGCATGGTCCAATTCGTATTCAAATTGATCCCAATACCAGGGTTTTTTCAGCCCATGGTCTTCGATGTTTTGAAGAAACTGCGTAGATATCCACTCTTGCATAAATTCCTTAAACGACATGCGACGATGCTCCAGGGGGGTATAGTAGTCCATGGAGATCCCGGTCAATAAGGCAAATATCCGCCACGAACGCCAAAACATCTTGTCAATCAAATACTGCGCCCGGCCCGGGTCATATTGCTGTAGTATGTCTAATGTGGGAGCTCCAATTTGGGAGTGCCGCGCCTCATCGGTTTGAATGCTCGACAGCAGGTTTGAAAATGTATAGTCACCGACATCCATGGCATCGGCGGCCATACCCAAAAACTGCAAGTTGGTAAAGCCGGTTTCAAACGTAAATGTTAATTGAATGGCCGTGTCGATGGCCGACGCGGCGGTAAACATGTCGTCAAACAGCGCCCGTGCCGCGATGGATCCCCATTCTTGGGTCAAAAACGCTTTGTGCGCCCAGTCGAACTGGCGGTCCTTTACCACAAATTCGTGGGGAAAGTACAGTTGAATCTGCCCGTGACGCATTTCGTCCAACATCCCGAACGTCGCCATGTTACGCCAAGCGCTGTCCGAGCCGAACCGCGCCATCCGGGCCTCCCCAATCGCCGCAGCATATTCGCCTAAGGCAATCGCGCCGTAATGCGCCTTTAAAATGGAACGCCATCCATCACTAAGTTTGTCGATGAGATTGGCCTTGGCCAATGCCGACTTTACGGCATACACTCCGGTATCTTTTTCCCGCTGATTTTCCACGTATTCTCGGTAGGTCACCCGGAAGCTTTCTTGCCACGACTGCCACTCGGACCACGGCACCGAGGAACTCCCGGTCATGGCTTCCGGAAATACCTCTTCCGGCCGTACACTGCCAAACGTCCAATTCACCTTTTGCGCCAATTCATACCATTCTTCACGTGCCAACGGTTGCATAGACGAATTCCCTCCTATCATGTGGGGGTCTTCCCATTGCGCACCGCCCGGTTATGACTGTCATAATTTTCGGTATTTATTGGGCGGACAAGGGCCTTTCGGCCCGGCCGGGGGCGGTTAACGCCCCCGCCGGCTTAACGGACTGCGAATGGTTTGACCATGCTCTTCCTGGGTAAAAAAGTCTTCGCGATAAATATCGCGGGCAAACAAACGTTTTTGATACAACGCCGCGACACACGCGTCTACCATTGGCGACGGTCCCGCGACGTAGGCTTTATGCCCTTGCAAACGCTCGAACGTCCGCGCGATGACCTCATCCACGCGCCCGCTCACTACATGGCTGTTGTCCGGGGGCGTCTCGTCGGATACGGCGGGCAGGTAACGAAAGGTGGGATGTGCCGTACTCAATGCCCGAAAATACTTGTCGTCATAGAGCTCATCCACCGTTCGGGCCCCAAAGATCAAGGTCGCCGGGTAATCCGGCCGTTGGAGGTAAAGGGCGGTAATCATCGCCTTGATCGGCGCCAATCCCGTTCCTCCTGCCAGAAATACCGCCGGAGACCCGTCCGGAGGCCGCAGAAAAAACCGTCCGTAGGGTCCCGACAATGCCACCTGATCGCCGGGGCGTAATGAGTTAAACACCCATTCGGAGGCCACCCCTTGCGGCGAATATTTGATGTGGAACTCCAGTCGGCGCCCGGTTATTTGCGCCGCCGAGTAGGCGCGTTTGACCTGGTGCCCAGGAACCTCCCACTGAAAATATTGCCCGGGCAGTAAGACGGTATCGCGATCCAATTCCAGGGTAACGCGGCGGACCAAGGGCGAAACCGGGTCGACATGGACCACCATAGCCCGGTAATCTTCCACTAGCGGGAATTCTACCCCTTCCTCGACGTCCACCTCCGCCTCGACGACCACGTCGCTTAACGGTTTGGCTTGACATAACAGCGCATACCCGTCTTCGCGCTCAAAATCCATCAGCGCGAAACTGGAAGCATCGCCGTAATCGATCTCCCCTTCCAACACCTGGGCTTTACAGGTGCCGCAGGTACCATGGGTGCACGCGTGAGGCAACCAAATTCCTTGACGAAGGCAGGCATCGAGAATGTTGGTACCTTGCGGGGCGGAAATCTCCCGTCCCAACGGTTCAATGCGAATGCGATATGCCATCGCCTTCGGCTCCTTTCTGCTCGAGGCGTTTATGTCAAGACGCTGGTAAACCGTTCGTTTAATTCACGGTTGTGGTAAAAGATGCCGGTCCCCAGTTGGTCCGCCGTCCACGTAATGCACGGAAAGTCGCCGTAGGTGATATACCCTCCGCTGAACACTTCGTTGCGGTTTCCGGCAGGATCGAAGAAGTAAATCGTTTGACCGCGGGTAATGCCGTGCCGGGTCGGACCGACATCAATGGGAATGCGGTGTTTTGACATGACGTCGCCGGCCTTTAACAGCTCGTTCCAATTATCGAGGTAAAAAGCGAAGTGATGTAATTTGCCGTTGGGACCGGGGATGACGGCGACATCATGGGGCGTATTGGTTCGGAATAACCACGCCGCTAGAATTTGATCGCTCCCGGCCTCAGGCACTACTTTTTCGGAGATCTTAAAGTCCAATACATCGGTAAAGAACCGGGTAAATTCATGGGGATCCTCGGCACTGACCAGCAAATGGTCGAGTCGCGGAGCGCCCATCCCACGCAACTCGTCCGGCCAGGGATCCGGATTCAGCTGACCGGTCCGTGTCCCGACGACCTCCGCTTCGTGGTACAACTGCACGACGTGCCCGGAAGGCAGGGTGGTTTTAATCCCGTCGCCGATGGCGTGATCTTCATGCCGGTGAACCCGCTCGACCTTTAACCCATGAGCTTCGATCCGGCGTTCCAGCTCGGCTAAGTCCTCCGCCTGATCGACTTTAAAAGCCATTTTCACTAACCCGGCTCCGCCCTCTTCGACTACGACACTGTGGTGATCCCATTCGTCCCAGCCCTTAAGGTAGACCTTACCGTCTTTCTCTTCGGTTTTTTCCAGACCCACCGCCGCGATATAGTGACGCTTCGCCTCCTCTAAATCGGTGACGCGAACCTGTACGAATCCCAGGCGTGAAATCCCCATCATAGACCCTCCTTAGTTTGGATGAATTTGGATGTCGGTACGTTAACGGTCGGTGACCGGTGCGGAAGAAGATCCCCACGGCCATCCGAGCAGTCGACGAAACCGATTGCTTTCCTCGATCCGAATCACGACTGCAGAGGTTGGTTTAGCCCGGCACGCCAGGACCTGGCCCTTTTCGAGCGCGAGATCATCCAACGCTTGTGGCGCATATGGCCCCATTACCACCTGCCCGGCCGTTAGGGTGACCCGGCAGACTCCACAGCCGCCGCGCCGACAACCGTAGAACACGGTATATCCGTGGCGTTTCAACGCATCCAGTAAAGTTTCGTCGGATCGAATGGAAAGGGTTAGGCCGCCCGGCTCGACCTGCAGGGGAAACTCTTCGGTTACTCGGGAATCCATGACAACATGGCCTTATGGGTGACAGATTGGGCAGCCAAAGCTTGATCCGGGTCCGGCACCCACGGCGTTCCGTTCAGGAGCCAATGGCCGGCTGACCAAGATTTACCGGATAATTCCGGATCGGCGGCAATCAGGGGTGCCGCCATGGCCTCCCACCAATTTTGAAACGTCATCGCTTGCGGAACCCGAAAACAGGCGGCTTGGGCGAACCAATAGCGATTCGGTACGTAAAAGTACAGCAACTGGTCGGTACCAAAAACCTCTTGCCTGTCCCGGGCCGGAATGTCATAGGGCTTCAAGGCTTTAACCGGCATCGAATAACACCCCCTCCCGCTTACACCAATTCGCTGACTTTGTTATGCCATTCAACCCAATGTCGATGGTCTTGAGAATCCTGATAATCGCCGCTGTCACCTTGGTCACCGTACCACGCCAACACATCGGGAACGGTCGGGCCTCCGCAATTGCCCTTAAAGATTTCGTGTACGGGCAGCCAAGCCTGGACGTATTTCTCCGGCTCCCGCTCAAAGATCCAATGGCAGCCCTCGGAGCAGGTCCAATAGGTTTCCCCCTGATACACGGATCGGAATTGCGCATGTTTGGTAGGATGGCCCGGTTCGGTAAACGCCATCGGAATCTGGCAGACCTGGCATAGTTGGGGCAACCCGGGGAAGTAAAACCTCTGCCCTTGTTTTTGCATCGCCCGTGCCCGTTCGAACAAGGGTCGGAAGTGCTCGTCAAACGTTCCCGGATATTTACCGGATAACCAATCCAGTTCATCCGGTTCCGGAACCCAGGTGTGGAACATGGCGGCATAGGTAAAGCTATATAACACCCAATACACCTGATGCGACAGATATTCCTTCTCCTTAATGGCTTGTTGCACATGACGAGGCGGGTTAATCCCGTAATATTTCAAGTCCGGGAACAAACCTTCCATCATCTGCTCCTCAAAGTAGAGCTCGAAAGCTTCTTTCCACGACATGAATCGGCGCGGTAACATGTAGTCCATCATTGCCGCCACCAATGCGGCCACCCGATAAGACCGCCAAAACCACTTGTCAATCCACGCCTGCACAATCGGAACATTGTCTTCGTCTTGTTCCAGCATGAATTTCACCGATTCCAAGCCCAAGGTCATGTGCCGTGACTCGTCGGACTGCGCACTAAATCCGAACGTCATGGTCGTCAAGTCGCCGTTAAAGGAAGCTCCGGACATAAACGGCACAAACAAAAGGTTTGTGATTAAGTATTCGAATCCGAAAGAAATCGCCGTGAGAAATTCAAACGGTCCGGACGTTACCGCGTCGTCAAAGAAGGATTTAGGGACAGAGAGGTACCATGCCCGGTCGTGCCAACGGCGCATGCTATGAAGTCCTGAATAATACCGATTATATGGCGAGATGGCATGAATTTCGGTTTGGGCATGCCGTAACTCATCCATACTTTGAGCCAATGCCGCGAAACGCGGTGCACTGCCCGGTAGGTAACGGGCCAGGAAACTGAACGACCGGTGAGCCATAT
The DNA here is from genome assembly GCA_000237975.1 of Sulfobacillus acidophilus DSM 10332. Taxonomy (GTDB): domain Bacteria; phylum Bacillota; class Sulfobacillia; order Sulfobacillales; family Sulfobacillaceae; genus Sulfobacillus_A; species Sulfobacillus_A acidophilus. The sequence goes on from CP003179.1 coordinate 2,968,691, forward strand.
ACTCTAACGGTGTGACGCCCTGCAAAAAGAGTTTTAAGGCGCTCAAATAACGGGCGTCACTGAGGTTCAAATGCCCCTGACTTTGAATAAACCCGTCGAGAATGGCATAAAACCGGCGATCCTTTTCGGCCTGATATTTCCAGTACGTTTCCACCGTCATGCGAAACGGGTCTTCCCACTGATCCCAGTCGTGAATTTTTATTCCTTCGAAGCGGTGGTACGGAAAGATTTTGTCCGCTGGCTGATACGTCGGTTCCCAGTCGAGCCCTCGCACCATATTGCGATAGGTCTCTTTCATGCTGAGTTTTTTCGATGCCATGCTTAAACCCCTCTCGTAGGCGCCGGTTTATAAGTGTTGCCAAGCAATCACAATACGGTCCTCGTCCCATTCGGCGATCTCGCCAAAAAAGCTGACCAACGACAAGTTGAGTTCCTGCGTATCCCACGCACGCCGCAAGTGCTCTTCCACCAACGTGCGGTGAATTTCCATCCGGGACGGGACCTCCACCCGAAGTAGGCCCGGCGATCGCCGTACCGCTGCCTCCGGATTGACTTGCCGGATTGCCTCGATAATCGCTTCCGACTCTTCGCTATTTTGCAAATCCATTCCCACCAGGCGGCGCGTCCCTTCCGGTGCGGTCATGTCGAGGAACCCCCTCTCGTTTCGTTCAAACGCCCCACCAGCGACTGCACGTCGGTTGTTTCTACGGATGCCACTAACGCCTGAGCGTCTGCACCGGCCACCGCCGCTAACGGCGCGGCCAGGGAATCGGCCACTTCTCGGGCCCGCGGCTGCCATCGGGTGAGAAAATCGGTCATGATCGTGCGGTTGTCGTGGTGGGCGTCCTGCAACAAAACGTCCATAAGCCGCTCGGTCCACTGCCGGTCGTCACGGTACCATTGGTAAAAGTACCGTAAGGCCATCCCCACCATGCCGAGCCCGGTTTGGCGCCCCAATTCTTCTCCTCGGGAAAACACCAACGGATAGAGATAAGGCGCGAGCGCCACACTCAATGCCACCCATTGCTCGCCCCAATCCGAGAGGACAAGCACATCCTCAATGTATCGGCGCAGGGGCTGTAAAGCCGGGGCGTCCATCCAGGCCTTTTTGGCCTCGGTTAGTCCTTGAAGGCTCTCCGGAAGTTTTAACAACACTTTGGTTAATTGCTGAGCATTGCCCAAATGGTCAAACGAACAATAAATGGCCGCCTGTTCAATCGTCGTCCCATATGAAAACCGACTGATCTGAGCGTACGCCATGTTGGCACCATACTCAAAATGCCGTAAAGGGCCCACGACGGTGAACAATAAATCTCGCCAGCGCGGGTCCAGGTCATCAAACTGGCCGGATTCGTCGGCATATTGCAATGCACTGTCCAATTGCTCGGCGCTTTTGGTCCGGGCCTGATTGTACGTGAAGTAATAATATTGGCGGGGATCGGTGAACTGATACCAGTCGGATAGTTGCAATGCGCTGTACGACGGGTCGAAGATATCGTGTTCGGGATCCCATAACGGCCGATAGTGAAAGTTCTCTTCTTGTTGTACCTCGATCGATGCCTCTTCATAACGGTTGGCGGGTCGGCCTAATCGCCGCTGAACCCAGTCAAATCCGACACGAATCGGATCGATTACGTTTTGGCGAATTTCATACGCCACGTCAGCTCATCCTTTCGCTGATTTGCTAATAGTCTAACAGTTACGTCTTACGAGGTTATTTCACCATGCCAGAGAAGTCTTGCAAAGTTCTTTCAATCTGTCGGGCGTTCGGTCGGTACGCGAGTAATCAACATGTACCCGACCCCCGGCCGGGTGACCAGAAAGCGGCGGGCCGGATCCCCTAATTTCTTTCGAATGCGGCTGATCGTGACATGCAATATCCCGTAGTCCCCACGGTAGGACGGCCCCCACACGGCGGTCAACAGCGCGTCCGCCACCACGACGCGGTCTAAATGGTCGGCCAGATGTCGAATGACCCCGTATTCATGTCCGCTTAATTCCACCGGATGTTCGTTAACCGTAACTTCTGGATGATCGCGAAAAATTCGAATCGGTCCGGCATTGACGGCATCCGGCGAGCCCTGAGGGCGACGACGGCGAGCCACCACGTCTATCCGGGCCAACAGCTCTTCCAGTGCATAGGGCTTCACCAAGTAATCATCGGCTCCTGCATAGAGCCCGCGCACCTTGTCGTCGATCTGATCGCGTGCCGAAATGATTATCACGGGAACATCCGATAATTCCCGAATCCGGTCCAAGGTGTCAAACCCCGATTGACCGGGAAGCATCAAATCCAATAACACCAAATCCGGATGAAGCTGCGACAAGAACGGAACGGCGTCTTCACCGCGCTCGATGCATTCGACCAGATACCCCAGCGGTTCGAGATTGGCTCGCAATAATCGCTGGGAGCGTTTCTCGTCCTCAATGACCAAAATCCGGCGTATGTCGACCGCTCGAGCTTTCATGCGTTGATCTCCTCCATCCGATCAGGCAGACGAAACGCCCCGTATGCCGCCCACCGATAGCGGACCGTTCGACGGCGCTTGGGCCTGTACGGCAAAATCAATTGAAAACTACTGCCGGCGGCGGACGAGGTCACCATGAGGCGACCGCCTTGTGCTTCCGCCAGGCCCTTAGCCACCGCCAAGCCCAGCCCCATGCCTCCGGGTCGGGCACCCGTTCCCCGGTAAAATGGTTCAAAAATGCGCGTACGATCGGCTTCCGGAATCCCCGGGCCGTCATCGCTGACCGTGACGACAATTGCCTGTCGATCCCGCCCCACCCGGACACTCACCCGGTTTTGACAATAGGCCAGTCCGTTTCCGATGACGTTATCCAGAATTTGCCGGAGCCGACGGGCATCCCCGGCTACCACCGGCACGTCCTGGGTCGGCGGCTCATATTCCAAACGCGGATCCGTCCCTTTCCAGCACAACACGCATTGCTCGACTTCCCGTACGATATCGACCGGTTCACGCAAGACGGCCAGCGACCCGGTTTGCAGTCGGGTGACGGTCAGCAGATCGTCGATTAACAACTCCAATTGTTTGGCGGAATCCTGTAAGATAGTCCATATTTCTTCTGGACTGTCCCAACGCAACCGTTTGACCGTATCCAACGCCCCCATCATTAAGTGAAGGGGCGTTTTCAACTCATGGGTGACCATGGTCAAAAACGTTTGTCGGGCCACTTGAGCCTTCTCCAACTGCTCGTTCATGGCCCGGAGATCCCGGTTCGACTGTTCCACTTGTTGCATGAGCTGGCGAGACTCGGTGACATCGCGTTGAATAACCGCTTGATAGACCAATCCGTCCGGTAAGACGACCGGAAAAAACCGGTTATGCAACCATCGGGTTTGCCCGTTTTCGATGAACGGCGTAAGCGTTTCCCGTTCCCATCCTGGACGACGGGCCGAAACCCCGTCGCCGAGGCGGGATTTTAGCCGCCGATGGACCGAATTGGCATATACGATCCGTCCTTGATCATCCATTAAGGCAATACCGTCTTGGGATTGGGCCACTAAGCCCCGAAAGATTTGGGATTCCACATGAGACCGCCAGAGGGCAACGTCGACCGTTAAATCGTCCAGTGCCCGCATGATTTGACGCTGCAGCTCGCCTGTCCATTGTCGCGGGGCCTGATATGCCAAGAACAAGAGTCCGACCGCTTGATCTTGATGAACTAACGGCAACCATAACTCGTGAGACGGACTGACGCGCCAAACCGACGGCTCAAACCCCGTTTTTCCGCCCGGAATTAACGGCCAGCGATTGATCACCAAAAATTGCCGAACAGCCTCGATAATGGTGGTATCGCCAAATTCGTCCAAAATTTCGGCCGTGTCGGCATCAGGGACCACCGGACGGGCTACAACCAACCCGGCATCCGCTTGAGAACTTATTGCGATATTCCGAAAACTTTGCCGTAATGACCGCAGTGTACTTCCTTGTTCCGGCATCGCTCTCACCTTTAGGCCAAATCTTTATATTGTCACATTCTAAACGATATTCGCGCACCTGGACAGGTTAAATTGCGGGAAGGCACGCAGTTTTTGGCATACCGGACGCGCACGAAAGAGAAAATCCCCCCGCCATGTCGGCCAGGTGAAAGTATATCCGGAAACCGGCGCGATTAGCCACCGTTCCCCGAAGCATCAGGGCACGGCGGCACCAATCAGCCGAGGAAACCGTTGCCCGGGATAAAGCCGAGATTGACCTCCTGCAAAGCCAATTTAGCGTGACTTTCCGCAACACATCGATCCCCAGGATGGGGAAGAATCCCATCCAACGATCCAAGATGCAATCGTCGAGATTCCTGTCCAGTTTTGGAAGCGCTCCTGCCCGATCAACCTGCCATCCTCTCTGCATAACGAAGGATACCGGTTCGCGAAAAATGGCGTGGTAGGTTACCTTAACCGGCAGCCACATAATTTGCACATCAAATGGCTAAAGGGCCGGGCGTACGATCCAATAACCTGTTGGGGCCCCTAATCGGGCCCCGTTTTCGCTCTCAGGCGTGTCATGCACCCCGGACACCGACTCGTTCCGAGACAACCGGTTTGGCGGTGGCAAATGTTCGAAGCGCCCGAACAATCTCGACCGTTACCCGATCGCCGACCCGCGATCCGCCCCCTTCAATATCACCTGAATCCGTGACGAAGGCCTGGCAACGGACCCCGAAATGGCATAAAATCAAGTAGAGTAGGAGGGATCCTTGCGGATCCCGTCCCCTCATCGAACCGGACGTGTGGTTTTCCCACATCCGGCTCTCCGACGATAGTTGCCCTGTATTAAGGGCGAGGAAGTGATTGCGCCTTGACTTGGCGGCGCATCACAGCCAGAGAGGGTAAGCCCATTTGGGCTAGGCGGATATTGGGCCATTCGGCGTCCAGAGCTGGACTGCGATTCCAGCGTTTAGCGACAAAGGCACGACAGCGTTCGCGAATCCAAGCATCGAGCCGGTAGTAGTTCCCCTGGTGGCTAATGGTGAAGTATTGTCCCCACCCCCGAATCACCGGCGCGAGGGCGTCTATCACCATCTGAAGATTCATCGGACGGGTCCGCCGGGTGAGGTCTCGGACCTTGTCCTTAAACCGCTCAATGGCCGCTTGTTTCGGACCGAAAAGGGGGCGTCCTGTGCCGTCCTTGGACATGACCCAAAAGAAGGTAAATCCCAAGAAATCGAATGCGGTCTCTCGAACATCAACGATGCGCGTTTTCTCCGGGTGGAGCGTGAGGCGCAATTCGTCGAGGACCGTCTGGGCGGTCGTGAGAGCGGCCTCGGCCTCCTCTTTGGTGCGCGCGAGCGCGCACCAATCATCCGCATAGCGGATGAATTGGACCCCCGGTAACTTCGCCATGGCTTGGTCCAGAGCGTCGAGATAGATGTTGGCCAGCAAGGGACTGATGACCGACCCTTGACGGGTTCCTCGTGGGGTCGCGTGCCATTGTCCGGCGTCCATGACGCCGGCTCGAAGCATATCGCGAATCCACCCGAGCACCGTGCCGTCGGAGATCCGTTCGGCCACTTTGTCGATCAGAAGTTGCTGATCAATCGAGCCAAAGTAGTCTTGGATATCCGCATCCACCACCCAGTGATAGCCATGAGCCAGATGGTCGAAAATGCGGTGGACCGCGTCGTGGGCGCTCCGCCCCGGTCGAAAACCGTAGCTGTCCGGGCTAAAGGTCGGTTCCCCAATGGGTTCCCTGACTCGCCGCATGGCTTCTTCCGCCACGCGGTCCCGGATAGCGGGCACTCCTAAGGGCCTCTGTTTCCTGGTTCCCGGTTTCGGTATCCAGATGCGGCGGACTGGCAGGGGCTGGTAGCGATGCTCGCGCATCGCCTGCCCCAGTCGGTCGAGTTCCTCCCCCAGATGTTCGGCAAATTGGTCGCAACTCTGGTGGTCGACGCCCGCGGCGCCTTGGTTGGCACAGACCGCCGCGGCGGCCTGTGCCAAATTTGCCGGGTTCCAGACCTTATCCGCGAGACTGTACCATTTTCGCTGTTGTGTCATCCTCGTTTCCTCCATCCGTGCGGCCGGGCGCCCCGTCGGGGCGCGACTGTCGCTAGGGCCGGAGCCCAATCTTGCCTTACCAGTCCGCACGGTCATGTTAGAATCCTATCGAAGTGGCCGCCCTTCCCATTCCCGCGGGGTTGTGTTGTCCCCTGCGGTACTTCGGTACTATGCCGGCCTCCGACTCCCTGGCCCACCCAAGAGCGGGGATTGGCGGTCATCGCATTGCCCACGTCGCGAAACTCTTGGACCAGACAGGGTCTCACCGGGTCAGTCACAGTTCTGTCTTTCGGTGCCATCCCTAACCACCCGACGGGGTACGCTGCGGTGCCGCTCGTTCCGTTCTCGCTATCGGGTAGCGATACCCCCATTAACCGCCACGTTAGGAGGCTTCGCCTGTCTTCCGAAGACTCGCCACTCTCGTCGGGCCACCACGGGTTCACAGTTCGTTACGGCCCCGAATTTTGGCTCAGGCCCATCAGATTTCGCCTTACGGCGAACACCCTGCCATTGTCGCCTATCGCACTTGAACGAGTGAACTTGCACGAGTCAGACTTTCACTGACAAGAACTGCGACCTGCCGGTCGCACGGAAAACGCGGACTTTCAGTCCGCACCCGGAGGGTGAAGGATGGTTCGGCCGATTGTCATCTGGGAGGAAGGCCATGAAGTCCTCTCGAGTCAAGGGGGGTTGGGCATCATCGGGGCGCTGGTCGACCAACTGCCATTAGGGCCCCGGTTAAATCGGACCCAAATTCCCGAGAATCTCCGCCCTGACATTGGCCATCGGGATGTGGCGATGGCGTACATCGGGCTCTTGGCCCAAGGCAAGAGCGACTTTGATCATATCGAGGCGTATCGCGCGGACCCATTTTTCGGCTTCAGTCTGGGGATTGATCACGTGCCGTCCTCGCCGACCATCCGGCAACGTCTCGACCAAGCCGCTGCGCGCGAAGGCCATCCCTGGGTCGCCTGGGGCCCATCATTCGGGAAAGCAACGTCACGTTACTCCAAAAATACGCGCATCTCCAGCCGATCACCATCGGCACGCGTTCCTATGTTCCGCTGGATTGTGATGTCTCGCCCTTTGATAACGGCAAAACTCGGAAGGAAGGCGTGTCGCGGACCCACAAGGGGACCGACGGATACGCCCCTATGATGGGATACCTGGGTCATGAAGGCTATGCGTTAGCGTTCGAGCTCCGGGAAGGGAAGCAACACAGTCAAAAGGGCACGCCCCCCTTTCTGGTACAATGCCTGCGCGATGCGCAGGCGATCATCGCCCACCGGTTTGCTACCGCTGAGCGACCGCGCATCCTGGTCCGGCTCGATTCCGGCAACGATAGCACGGACAACATCGACGTGATTCGCGAGGAGCAGGCCGATTTTCTCATCAAGCGCAATCTCCGGCACCAGTCTCCAGAGGCCTGGTTGGACCGTGCCAAACAGGACGGCGTCAAGTCCACGCCACGCGAGGGCAAAACGGTCTATCGTGGCGCGTTTCAGGAGGCGCCCCGGCGCGGCCACGCGCCGGAACGGTGCGTGTACCAAGTCGTCGAGCGCACAATGACCGCCGATGGCCAGATCTTACTCCTTCCCGACATTGAGGTCGCGGCTTACTGGACCTCATTAACCGCCTCCCCGGACGATGTGCTCCCGTGGTACCCGGACCATGGAACGATGGAACAGTATCACAGCGAGGTCAAGACGGACAGGGATTTGGAGCGGTTGCCCTCGGGCAAATTTGCCACCAATCAACTCGTCCTCCACCTCGCGTGTCTGACGTACAATCTCTTGCGCGTGATCGGCCAGGCCACGATCGGGCGTCAGGATGTCCCTTTACGGAAGGCAGCCCAGCGCCGCCGCATTCGCACGGTGATACAAAACATCATCCTCTGTGCTGCCAAGTTAGTCGCCCATGCACGCCAATACCGCATTCGGTACGGTCGGGGAAACCGGTGGGGGCGGGTCACCGGACAACTCTATGCCCACTTCGCGGCGGGCTAACCGCCGCGCCGCCGGAGACCGACGACAAAATCCACCGCCTGAGACATCGCCGAGCGGCGCTGTCGGGAGCATCATGCGTCTCTGCGGCGTGGAGTCTCGGCGTGGGGCTGACAAGGACCCGACGAAGCCATAAACGCGGGTATACTTTCGGGAATCTGCTCCCATTCGTTCGTGATTTAGGAACTGACCGTCTGCCTTGGGGTTTCCACAGCTGCTTGTCACGGATTCAGGTATCAATCACGTATCCGGACAAGCGAGCAATGCCGTCTTTCGGATTGGTCGCGTGTCGCTTCATAATTTCCACATCCCGCCGTTCGCCTTCATAAAGGAAAACGGCCCGGCCTGTTTCCGCTCCGAGCTCTTTCAAATTCACGCCTCCCGGCCCAATCAAGTGGACCGCCACTACAGGATGCGCTTCGACCAAAATGGCTTCTGCACCGGTTTCACGTAGTTTTTCCACAATGCGATACCGTAAGCGGCGTGCCGGCATATCTTCCGAGAGGACGCGCCTCGCCCTTCGCACACCGGACAGACCCGCGTCATCTGACTTAAGAGCGATTCCCGGAAGTCATTTGTATCCTCTTTCGGTCGTCGATGAATGTCCGCTAAGCGTGCGATCCTGTCACCACCGTAACCGGCACTCCCTTTAAGGTATCTTTCACCGGGCAGACGCGTTCGGCGTGGCGGATTAATGCTTCCACTTGGGAACTTGGACTCCTTGATTCCACGTGGATCTGATAGCGAATCGCGAGATATCCCGACCGCACCGCGGAATCGATTTCTCGAATCCCATCGGGGTCTAAATCCCCTTCCACGGCCGTCGTTAAATGGGTGAGTTCAACCCCGTAACGGGGCGCCAATCCGGCAATCAGCACGTTTAGGCACCCACCTAATCCGGCCAATAAGAGTTCCACGGGTGTCGGGCCTTGGTCCTGACCGCCGAACCCGAGCGGTTCGTCGATTACCACCTCATGCGAACGAATTTTCGCCACGGATCGGACCGCGGTGCCCGTCCATTCCACCGTACTGGTAAACGTGGTTTTAGCCATTGGATAACCTCCCTAAATAATCTATACTTATTTTATTGTCTTAGTAGGGATTATGCCAGTCTTTTTTCTGGATAAAATCATTGAAGCGCCGTGAGGACGGAGGTCAACCGGGCGGGCTGTCCAAGAATAATGGGCGGTCCTCTTCCGAAGCGTGACAATTCCACGGAAACAGCCAGATTTTATCCGTCGCCCGTCAACGACCTCAAAGAAAAATAGGAGCGGACGAGGCCGCCCCTATTCTTCATGGCTAAGGGCCAGCGCCCCCGACACCGTGTCCGGATGCGAAACCATTTTAGCGGTCGCAAATGTACGAAGCGCCCGGACAATCTCGACCGTTACCCGATCGCCGACCCGCGATCCGCCCCCTTCAATATCAATCACGTACCCGGACAAGCGGGCAATGCCGTCTTTAGGATTGGTCGCGTGTCGCTCCATAATTTCCACATCCAGCCGTTCGCCTTCATGCACCGGAAGCGCCAGCCGCTCCACGTCCGTGCGGTGACCCACCGCCTTGACTTCCAATTGGTTCATTTCCAATCCGTCGGCCCCACGAATGAAAACGGCCCGGCCTGTTTCCGCTTCGAGCTCTTTCAAATTCACTCCGCCCGGCCCAATCAAATGGGCCGCAACTAAAGGATGAGCTTCCACCAAAATGGCTTCTGCACCGGTTTCACGTAGTTTTTCCACAATGCGATACCGCAAGCGGCGTGCCAGAACATCTTCCGAAAGCACATGCCCTCGCCCTTCGCATACCGGACAGACCCGCGTCATCTGATTTAAGAGCGATTCCCGGACTTTTTTTCGGGTCATTTCCAAAAGCCCTAAACGGGTAAGCCCCAAGACCGTCACCCGTGTGCGATCATCCCTCAACGCTTTTTGAAAGGTTTTAATGACCTCCGTTTGGTCGGTTTCATTTTCCATGTCGATGAAATCCACCACAATGATACCGCTAATGTCCCGAAGCCGGAGCTGGTGGGCAATTTCCACCGCCGCCTCTTTGTTGGTCGCGAGTACCGTATCCGACAAGTCGGTACTGCCCACATTTTTTCCGGTATTGACATCAATGACCGTCAGGGCTTCCGTTTCGTCAATAACCAAATATCCCCCACATTTGAGCCATACACGGCGTTTCAACGCCCGATCCAGCTCGGCCTCGATTCCCCGGGCTTCGAATAAGGGAGGCGCCCCTTTATATAGTTCGATCCGGTTTTTCAATCCTGGAGACAGGGATTGGGCAATATCGCGAGCACGCTGGTAAGCCGACTCGTCATCAATCACAAAACGGTCCACATGGTCGTCCATATGATCCCGGATGGTTTTCGCGATTAGTCCCGCTTCCCGATGCAAGAGCTGCGGCGCCCGGGCGGTTCGCGCCTTATGCCGGATACGGGCCCATACCCGTTTGAGATAGGCTAAATCCCGCATTAACGCGCGCTGTGAAGTACCCTCGGCCACCGTGCGCACGATGAGGCCCATTCCTTTAGGGCGAATCTTCTCGGCAATTTGCCGAAGCCGTTCCCGCTCTCGCTCATTGTCAATACGCCGCGAAACCCCAATGATGTCCGAGTACGGGGTTAAGACCAGATAGCGGCCCGGTAAACTGATTTCTGTGGTGACTCGCGCCCCCTTATTTCCGATCGGTTCTTTGACGATTTGGACCACAATGTCTTGGTCCACCCGCACCACATCTTGAATAGCTTTCGACTTTGTCTCGCGATCCTCCGCATGCGCATCGTCGACATACAAAAACGCGTTTTTCTCTAACCCCAGATTCACAAACGCGGCCCGCATACCCGGCAACACATTTTCCACGCGTCCTTTATAAATATTACCGGCCGCTTGGTCCGCCTCTTCGTGCGCAATATAAAACTCCACTAACTGACCGTCTTCCACAATCGCCAAACGACTTTCCCGAACACCATAATTCACTAATAACTCTTTGAAAACTTTGGGTTCCGGTGTGGCAGGAGCGCTTTCGCTGTCAGCGTCCCCCAGGGATTTTTCGCCGGACCCATCTTCCGCCGAGCCGACTTCCTCCGCAGCCGGCAAAATCCCCCAACGGCGACGCTTGCGCCGTGGCATGATTAAACCCCTTTCTGTCTCGATCTGCTGGCGATAATCTAAACTTTCAAAACTTTAATGGCAATGATTCAGAGGTCCCTTGCCTAATTCTACCAGATCGCCCCTGGCCGGCCAATGGGGAACCGTGACGGCTCTTCTCTAATCATACCATGAACTGGATATGACGCAACGTTACGGCGTCTTCGCTCATTTTTTGCCCCGAAGACACTCGCCTACCGTCACTTCCGGCCCCTGATTAATGAACACCCCTAACAAATCCTCTTCATAAAGGACGCCTTGCCGGCGCAGTTGGTCGTCCAACACGACCACCCGATGGTATTTAAGCGGACGCATGACCTGTAGTACCTGCCCGATGGGTGTGTCCTGCCGCACGGCAAAATCTTCGACGAGCCAGATCGGGCGTTTCCAAAATCCCAGCGCTCGCCTTTCTAAATCCCGGACCGCCCAAATGGACGCGACCTGATCCGACCGCATCGCACCCCAGTACAGAAAGGCCGAAAAGAGGCCCAAGGACACGGCGGGACGCCCGGACACAAAGAGAACGAGGGTGATCACGAATAACCCTCGGGCCAGCCATAATCCCTGTTCTTTCATTTGTCGCTCCGCCGGTCGATAGCCAAATTGCCGGGCCCAAAAGATGCGCATCAGGTGACCGCCATCCAAGGGGGCCGCCGGCAACAGGTTTATCGCTCCAATCAGAAGATTGGACTGGATAAAAAGATTCGTCAGCTCCGGACGTAAGGGCAACCATCGGGCGGCACTCCAGGTGACGGCGGCCAAGAGAAAATTTTGCAAGGGACCGGCCACCGCCACCATCGCCTCCACATAGGGATCTTGATGGACCAACCCCGGGATTCGGGCCATCCCCCCGAATGGCCAAATTTCCACCCGTTCCACATATAGGCCAAACAAATCCGCCACGACCGCATGCGCGAGTTCGTGCAGCGTGACCACCAAAAACCCGATGAGAGCCGCCGGCCCTTGCCCCAACACCCAATAGCCGCCCAGCAAGAGCAGAAACAGGGGATTGACGCCAATGCGCGTCCACCAACGGTGCGTTCTGTCCATCGTTATCGCGCCGCTACCCAGCCGGAGCCGAAAAATAAGGTTGCCAAAGGGTTCACCGGAAGCCCTTGATCCCAAAGCGCCAAGGTAATCCGTCCTTCGGTTCCGGTGGCCACCAGCGTCGCCGGAGCCACCCGTTCCCCGACCGAGACCTGAATACCGATCAACCCGGATTCCTTCAGCGTGAGGCTCCGGCCTGACTGCAATACGATTTGATGGGCCGTACGACTAACCACCCGCCCGTTTACCCCGGCCCATACGGGAGTTTCGGTCGATACCCGGAGGACAACCTGTGGTTGCCAGCGAGCCGCCGCCCCCTGGCCATGCCATCCAAACCCGCTCACCAGCTCTGCCCCCGCCGCCACCGGAGCCCAGTTCCCTCCGGCGAGCACCGGCGGAGCCGCGACAGACGGCTTTCGATGAAACCAGGCGTCCATCTCGCTGCGCATGGCCGCGCCCAACGCCCCCTGAGTATGCAGCAGAAACACCGCCAGCAACACTAAACCGGCCACCAGCATCGCCATCGGAACCCATTGGCTTGTCCTGGTCTTTTGGGACCCGCCGGGATGAATCATAAGGTCACCCCCGAATCACCATATGCCAAAAAGCCGTGTAGCATGTCCCGTGGTATGATGAAACCGGGCCGGTTTCGGATCGCATCCCGGCGGAAACGCGCCCAGATGCCGCGAAATCGCCGGGACATCAAGCCGAGAAGGTGCCATACCATGACAAAGAGAGGTGCAACGTGGCCCGAACCGAACACGCAACGTTTGCCGGGGGGTGCTTTTGGTGTATGGTTCACCCCTTTGATGAAATTCCTGGGGTACTTCAGGTGACTTCCGGGTATACCGGCGGCCAGGTGCCCCACCCGACGTATGAAGAGGTCTGCCAACAAGACACCGGTCACCGAGAAGCGGTCGATATTGTCTTTGATCCCGACCAAGTCAGTTATGAAACGCTCTTGGACATATATTGGCGTCAAATCGACCCGTTGGATCCGGGTGGGCAATTTGCCGATCGCGGCCCATCTTACCGGACGGCGATTTTTTACCATTCGGAAGCGCAACGACAAGCCGCCGAAGCGTCTAAAACCCGTATCCAAGCTAAATTTCACGGGCCGATCGCCACCGAGATTTTGCCGGCTGCCCCATTCTATCCTGCTGAGACATACCATCAGGATTACTATCGGAAAAATCCCGTTCACTACCAACGCTACCGCATCGGTTCCGGACGGGAGCAATTTTTACGCCAGCATTGGGCGGATTAGGTCAATGGTGAATAGTAGACGGCTAGCGAATGGGGTAAAATTCCGAAGTCGATCAGCCATCGGACATCTTGGCGAGTCACTTCATGTTGTAAAAAGGCCCATTCCTCGCCCGTCAGAATGGGTCCCACCCGCCCCAGGCGCTGTAATACCGAAGCCGCATAGCGTTTAGGAATACGAAAAGTCCAGATGCGGAAAAAATGGCTATCGCGTGCAATATGCCGCACGATGTCTTCCAGCCGCATACTGTGGGGCCCGCCAATGTCATAGATTTGGCCCACGCTACGATCGAGCCAGAGGGAGCGAATTGCAACCTCCGCCACATCCCCGACATATACGGGTTGGATCAATTCATGGGTCTCCGGCAAAACCGCCCACGGACGATTGGCGGCTTCCTCCAAACGTTCAAAGGTGGCCGAGCCCTCCCCAAACATCAAGTGGGGCCGTAAGATGGTGTAATCGAGGCCGGAATTGACCACAATTTGTTCGGACACCCATTTGCTGCGTTGAAACCGCGTCGGTGCCGTGAACCCTGCCCCTATAGCCGAAATGTGGATAAATCGGCGAATACCCCGTCGGCGCGCTTCATCCACCATCCTCTTGGTTCCGTCTTCATGTAAGGCTTCCACGTCTTCGGTTTCCCCCGGATGATGCCCGGCACAATGGATCACCGCTTCAATCGGCAAGTCAGGACCGATGAAGTCGGCGGTTTCCAGTAGATCCCCGAAAAGCGGTACGACCGCCAGCTCATCCGAGATATCCCGCACCAGCCCTAAGACCCGATATCCCAAGACCATCAACCGATGGGAAATTTCTTGGCCTAAAAAACCCGTCGCCCCGGTCACCAGGATGTTGCGCATTTAATGCCCCCCGTTTCCCTCTCTCGGATCTACCACATTAAACGCGAGAATCCTTCTTTTGAGCGGCACGAGATTTCGCCAGCGGTTTGCCCCGGCGGGCAGATTCTAAGCGAGCTATGCGCCGTTCTAATCGCCATACGATGAGGGCCAATCCAATCCATAGCGCCAAGCTAAATGCCCCTAACAACAAAATGAGGCTTTGCACCGTTACCCACCTTTCAGCGCGAACATCTCATCCAGATCCTTTTCTCCGACGTGAGAATAAAGCCGCCCCTCCGGCTCCCGCCAGACCACGGGTCCGGCCTCACAAAGCCCCAGACAGCGGGTTCCCGAAAGCCGTGGAGGCTTGTCCGTCAAAGTGTGTAGCCGCTGAGAGGCTAAGTGCTCGATCCATTCGCCGCCGGCCCATCGGCAACGTGCTCCGCGACAAAAAAAGAGATGGAACGGCGCCGCTTGACCGTCCATCCTTTGCGGCGGACCTTGCCGCCGGACACGAAAAAATGCCGACGCCAGTACGGCTCCCAACCCGAGGAGGATGCCCGGATGGCCGAGATAGGCGTCGACCCCGACGGTTAATGCCCATCCGGCCCCTAAAAGATTTTGCCGAACATCCTGACCGTTCCACCACCGACGGCCGGCGAGACCGGCCAACACCCCGGTAAAAAACCCCGTCCACGGTCCGGTCGCCAATACCAAGAGGAAGCCGAGGCCCATCGCCCGCACCACAGTCAAAACGCGGCGTCGATCGCGGGCCCATGGCATCGCCAAAACCGCCCAAGCCGCCGCTAGACCTAACGCCGTCGGAGATACCGACGTTCGGGCTGAATAGAAAAGATTCGGTATAAGAGCTGCACCAGCCATTCCAACGACCTCCGCAGCGACAGGACCACAAATCCGGCCACAAGACCCACGACGGCTCCCGCCAGAACGTCCGTCGGCCAATGAAGTCCTACGAATACCCGCGCCAACGCCACGGCCACGGCAAACAGCAACGCCCACAACCCGTCGGCCACCCCGGCATAGAAAAGGCCTACCGCAAATGCAAAACTCCCGGCGGCATGGTCGCTAGGAAACGACGTATCGGCCTTATGGGAAACCAGCTGATGAATCACCGACGGTTCGTATACGAAGGGACGGGGCCGGTATGGAGTGAGGTGCGAAATCACCACATTGATGGCCAAAGCCAGGACGCCCGCCACCACCGCGTAGACCACCGCTCGACGCGCCCGGTTTTGCCGTAAGGGCGGCCAAAACCACAAGAGGAGAAAAATCACTGCCCAAATTTCGGGAGCATATTTGGCGATAACGGCTCCCACGTGATCGAGTAGGGGACTATATTGAGTCCACCCGTTGATGACCCGTTCCCAATGTAAATCAAACCGGGTAATGGGAAAAGTGCCCGGATGCGCCAATGATAAACCTCCCTGTCAGACTGTGACATTACTTGTTAGAGTATACCACGGGCAGGGGAGGCGTTGCGGTCGTAACCGTGGGGGTGTAGCTTTGCACTTTTCGGCGCCGCCAAACATTGAGCAACAGCCCCACCGCCGCCGAGTCGGTCAAAAAGGCCGACCCTCCGTAACTCATAAACGGGAGGGGCACGCCGGCTACCGGCATGATGCCCGACGCCATGCCGGCACTTTCTAACACATGAAACGCGAACATGGCGACAACCCCGGTCGCCAGCAGCATGCCGTAGCGATCTTTGGCCCGCATCGCAATATATATGCCGCGCGCAACCAACAAGAGATAGAGAAACAAGACGGCCATGGAGCCGACAAAACCCAGTTGCTCGCCGATCGCGGCGTAAATAAAGTCCGTATAGGATTCCGGTAAAAACCCCAACAAATTGGTGTGGCTGCCGATGAGCCCGCCCCCAAAAAGGCCGCCGGTCCCAATGGCAATCCGCGACTGAATGACATTCCATCCCGCCCCTAACGGATCACGGTTGGGATGCAAGAAGATGGTCAAGCGATTCAACTGATATTGATGCATGGGAATCGGCACATGAAACCGGTAGTGCAAATAAATCCACAAGATGACCGTAGCCAATCCTCCCGGAAACAACAAGAGCATCTTCCATCCCGGAAGCCCGGCCATATAGAGCATTCCGGCGGTAATGGCGACGAACACCAGCGTCGTGCCTAAGTCGGGTTGCTTCAAAATGAACAGCATGGGCAACGCCACGTGTAACAAAGGGGAGACCAAATCCCGCCAGGCGGTCAGCTGCTTCTTATTCGACAAATGGGTGGCTAAGGTGATAATAATCGCGATTTTGGCAAACTCGGACGGCTGCAACTGAAACGGGCCCACTTTAATCCATCGCTGGGCTCCCAGCGAGGTATGACCGTGAACCAAGACGACGCCCAACAGCGCGATGGAAGCCCAATAGATATATGGGCTTAGTTTCTTAAACTTTTCATAGTCAACCCAGGCGGTTAGGATCATCACGCCGGTCCCGAGAATAATCCAGATGATTTGTCGCTTCACAAAATACAAGGGATCCGTAGGCGGGGTTAGCGGTTTGGTCGCACTGGCAATAACAAACAAGCTAACCCCGGCCAACACGTACATTAGGGCCAGGGTTAAATAATCGACGCTTTGGCGGATTGATTGGTGTTGCAACCGGCATCCAACCCTTTTCATTTCTTTTTAAAGATAGTATACCGGCTACCTACCCAAAGATCGAGCCAAATCCCCTTGGCAAACCTTACAAGGTATTGCGTTTAACCCGCCGAATGGGAATATTGGCCACTAGTGCCATGGCGTCATCGTGGCGGGAAAAGTCCACTTTAAAGCCTTGGTCGTCAATATCCATATATTTCGAGATGACCGTCAGCAAATCGTTTTTGAGATCTTCCATGGCTTGCGGAGACAGACTGGCCCGATCATGGACCAGCACCAAGCGGAGACGTTCTTTAGCCACTTCTTTGCTCGCATCGTCTCGCCCGAATACTCGCGCGAACAAATCCAGCATGGCTCTCCCTCCTCGGCTCACCCTTTAAACCCCATCATTTTCCGCAGACGTCCCAATAGGCCCCCGCTATCGTCCTCCAATTTCATAATCGGCACCTCTTCGCCCATGATGCGCCGCGTAATGTTACGGTACGCCTCACCCGCTTTGGAATTGGGGCTCAGAACGGCCGGCTCTCCACGATTGGTCGATACCACGATAAATTCGTCGTCGGGTACCACCCCCAACAGATGAATCGCCAAAATTTCTATCATATCGTCAATATCCATCATATCGCCTTTTTTGACCATCGCCGGCCGAATCCGGTTGACGATGAGCGACGGCTGGTGCTTTTCTTCCGCCTCCAAGAGCCCGATAATGCGGTCGGCATCCCGCACCGAGGATACCTCGGGCGTTGCCACCACAATCGCCCGGTCCGCTCCGGCAATCGCGTTTTTAAATCCTTGTTCAATCCCCGCCGGGCTGTCAATTAAGACATAATCAAAATCGTTTTTCATCTCCTGCACCAATTCCCGCATCTGATCGGGACTGACGGCCGTCTTGTCGCGGGTTTGGGCCGCCGGCAGAAGATACAGGTTCTCGAACCGTTTGTCCTTGATTAAAGCGTGCTTCAGCTTGGCAAAGCCTTCGACCACGTCGACCAAATCGTAGACAATGCGGTTTTCCAATCCCATGACCACGTCTAAATTCCGTAAACCGATATCCGCGTCGATTAACGCCACCCGTTGGCCCGCTTGCGCCAGCGCCGCGCCTAAATTCGCGGTGGTCGTGGTTTTGCCCACCCCTCCTTTACCGGATGTAATGACGATTGCTTCTCCCATCCGCCTTCCTCCTCAATTCTTGTCCCGACTATTCGCCCGAGCTCAAAATACTTCGGTGCCAACGATCGATGACCAGTTGGCCATCGCGAACTTCGGCATATTCCGGCACATCCGGCAATAACGCGTCTTGGTGGTCCGGCGCCCGCCCGATATATTGGGCGATGCGAAGTTGCGTCGGATTTAAGCGAAATGCCGTCACCATGGCGGTTTCGTCCCCATCGGCCCCCGCATGGGCAAGTCCGCGCAACCATCCCATCACGATAATGTCTCCGCTCGCCTTAATCTCCGCCCCCGGGTTCACATCACCCAACACCACTACATTGCCGTAAAAGCGCACTCGCTGTCCCGATCGCAAGGTGCGGCGGATCAAAAGCGTCGGGTGCTTTTGCGCTTCGGCATCCCACTCCGTCGTGGTCGGAGCATAATCCCAGGTAGGCGAAGACCGTGGCGCACGCGGTTCACCGGACGGTTGAGCCGACTTTGGGCTCGCCCGCCGACGGGGCTTGGGACGGGTAACGGGCTTGTCCTCGGGCTGGTCGGATTTGTCCACCTTGCTTCGTGCCATGGAGGCCTCCCCCCTATCGACGTCGGCATTCTTACATCTTCTCTCTAAAATGGCGAACTCCTTCCATTCCCGCCATTTTGTTGTAGAAGAATTTCTTCCCAAAAAACGCCAACCCCGACAAAAAACGCGCGGGTTCGTCGAACCCACGCCTCAAGATGACTAATACCCCGACGTATACCGGTTCTCGACCTCATGACGGGGGCGAAACCGCAAAATGCCGCCCAGGGCGGGCGCCATAAACATCGAAAACAAAATCCATTCCGGTAAGGTGTGCATAAAGGGAATCCAGGAAAAATCATACCCGCTCAGCCGCAACAAAACCCATTGAAACGGCAGGATCACCAGTTGACCAAGGCCTGCTAAAAGACCCGGCACAAAAATCGGATCCCGGGCCACATGCCCCGCCGTCCAAGCCACGAGGTATCCCAACAGCGCAAAGGAGACGGCATTGAGCCCCCATAGCCGTCCGGCCCACAAATCTTGCAACAACCCTCCCAAAAGTCCCGCCAAAAGCCCTCGCCGCGGTGTTTCATAAAGCGCAATGATGACGGTCAACGGCAACACGAAATCGGGAATATCCGGGGTGGGAAAAATCTGCGGCAATAACGCCGTTTGAATCAAAAGCGCCAGCACGAACAAGAGCAGCCAAAACCAGACTCGAAACTGCCACATCAGGGTGTACTCCCTCCGTAGATCGGCGGGAGCGACGCCCCGCTCGGATGCGATTCAACCACCAGCACCGTGCTGAGCCGGTTAAAATCGACGGAAGGCGTCACTGTCGCCACCTCCGTCAACCCGTAGTCGGTTTTACTGACGCTGGTCACCTGCCCCAACAATAACCCCGGAGGATAATATTCGCTATAACCGGACGTGACCACCGCATCGCCGGGCAATACGTCGGGACGATGGGAAAACAATTGAAACGTCAAAGTTCCGGTGACCGGATCACGACCCACCACCACCCCCGCGGCTTGGGACCGGACATCAACCGCTCCGACTCCGGACTCGGGGTCCAGCACCAACATCACGGTGGCGGTGATTGGACTCACGGCCACAATGCGACCGACCACCCCTTCCGGGACAATTACCGCCATACCCGGACGAATCCCCGCATTCGACCCACGGTTAATGACAACCGTATCAAACCAGCTATTCGGGTTGCGGGCAATAATGGAAGCGGCCGTCAGTTGCCATCCGCTGGCCGCCGCCTTCAGATTTAGGAGGCCCCGAAGTTGGCTGTTTTCCGCCGCCAGTTCTTCTAATTCCAATTTCATACTGTTATACAGCACGAGTTTTTGTTGTAATGCGCGATTTTCTTGTTGCAAAACAAAGAGCTGGCCGATTCCGCCGACTCCTCTCCCCAGCTGATGCCCCACGAAGGCCAGGGAGGCCGAGGCCGGCGACAGGACCGTCCCCATAAGATTGCTGAGCGCCACCACGTGCCCGCGGATACGGGCCGTCAAACTCAAGCTGACGGACAACACCATAACCGCCAAGATGGCAATGATGGGGCGGCGCCAGCGATAGATGAAGCCGCCCAAGGTGCCTCTCCCCTTCCGCTTAGCGGCGGTTTCGTCGTCGCAAGGCCTCTAAATGGTGGGGGTCGTCCAGTACCATGCCGGTTCCACGCACCACCGTC
The DNA here is from genome assembly GCA_000237975.1 of Sulfobacillus acidophilus DSM 10332. Lineage (GTDB taxonomy): Bacteria > Bacillota > Sulfobacillia > Sulfobacillales > Sulfobacillaceae > Sulfobacillus_A > Sulfobacillus_A acidophilus. The sequence goes on from CP003179.1 coordinate 2,989,032, forward strand.
AACAGGGGTTCTTCCGCCATATGGACCGGCATTCCGGTTTCCGAGCTGACGAGTTTATCGAAGTTGCGCAGCAAAGAGCCGCCTCCGGTCATGACAATGCCCCGATCCATAATATCGGCGGCCAGTTCGGGCGGGGATTTTTCTAACGTCGCTTTAATCGCATCCACTATCGTATTTACCGTTTCACTCAGCGCCCGTTGAATTTCACTGGAACTGACCTTGAGTGTTTTCGGTAGACCGGTCACCAAGTCTCGTCCCCGAACATCCATGAATTCTTCATGATCCGGTGGGTAAGCGGAACCGATGGTCATTTTCACTTCTTCGGCCGTGCGTTCCCCGATCATCATGTTGTAAGTCCGTTTAATATGATTGACAATCGCCTCGTCCATTTCGTCACCGGCAACGCGAATCGACTTGGCGGTCACGATCCCGTCCAACGAAATAATGGCCACTTCACACGTGCCGCCGCCGATATCCACAATCATATTCCCGGTCGGTTCATTGACCGGCAACCCCGCGCCAATCGCGGCCGCCATCGGCTCTTCAACCACCAATGCTTCGCGGGCGCCCGCCTGCACCGCGGCGTCTTTAACCGCCCGTTCCTCCACCCCGGTAACCCCCGAGGGCACCCCGATCACCACTAGGGGATGGAAAAACCGCATGTTGGCGGTGGCTTTTCGGATAAAGTATTTCAACATGGCTTGGGTGGTATCAAAATCGGCAATGACGCCGTCTTTGAGCGGCCGTACGGCGCGAATATTTCCGGGAGTACGCCCGACCATCTGCTTGGCTTCTTGCCCCACGGCAATAATTTCTCCTGTCATTTGATCAATCGCGACCACGGAAGGTTCTTGCAAAACAATGCCTTTGCCGCGGACAAAAACCACGGTATTGGCGGTACCGAGGTCGATCCCCATATCCTTCGAAAAAGTTCCGAAAAGTCCTTTCAACATGAATCCGTAATCCTCCCTAGCTTAATTCGGTCAGTGCCCCTTGGTGTAGACTGACATGTCGCGACCGTCCGACAATCAAATGATCCAAAACCGGAATCCCCATGATATCCCCGGCGGCCTCCAACCGCCGCGTGAGCTCACGGTCTTGACGGCTCGGTGTCGGATCCCCGCTGGGATGGTTGTGGGCTACAATAATTGACGCGGCCGAGCGGCTGACCGCATACCGAAAAATTTCCCGCGGAAACACGTCCACACTGTCCAACCCGCCGCGAAACACCGCCTGATGCCCTAACACGTAGCCTTTGGTATTGAGACAAATCACGCGAAATTCTTCCTGATCCAGATGCTGCATATCCCACAGCAACCGCACCGCGTCTTCCGGCCCCGATATGCGATCAATTCGCGCCTGTTCCACCCGATGGCCGATCTCCAACGCCGCCGCCAAGAGCGATGCTTTGGCTTGTCCCAATCCGCGAATGGCCATCAGCTCTCGCGGCGCCCTTCGGCTCAACACCGGCCACCCTTCTTGCAGCAACGCGCGGCTCAGCTCCATCACCGATTGCCCGACGGTTCCGGTTTGGAGCAATACGGCCAGGAGTTCGGCATCAGACAGCACCTGCGGTCCATGCTTCAGCAGGCGCTCTCGCGGCCGCTCGGATTCCGGCCAGTCGGTTCGGCCCATCGCTAGGGTCCCTCATTGGACGGCGGCAGATGGTTCAACAAATGCTCGACCACATCTAAGGGAAGCCCAATAATCGTTTCCAAATTCCCTTCGTAGGCTTCGACCCATTGTCCGGCCTTCCCCTGGATGGCATACGCGCCGGCTTTGTCGAGCGGCTCGCCGGTTTGAACATATTCCTCAATTTCCAACGCACTGAGGGGCCGAAATGTTACCTGAGCCGCCGCCACTTTGACATAACCGCGACCCCGGTGGTCGACCCAAACCGCCACCGCCGTGTAGACCTGATGACGCTGCCCACTCAACATCGTCAGCATCGCTTTCGCATGTTCGGGATCATGCGGTTTGCCGAGAATGACCCGACCAAAGGCGACCACCGTATCCGCGCCGATGACCCGTGCTTCGGGATGGAGCTGACCCACGGTAATCGCCTTGGTGACCGCTAATCGGCGGACAAGGGCATCCGGTCGTTCGCCCCGCCGGGGACTTTCGTCGATATCGGCGGGAATGACCCGAAACGCCGGGAGAAGCTGACTCAACAACTGACGCCGACGGGGCGAGCTCGAAGCCAAAATCACGTCATCCATGGCTATGACCTCTGCCGCTGGGACCACATCAGACCGGCCAACATCCCAATCAGTCCCACCAGATTCACATCGAGCCAGGCGCCAATCTGAACCCCCAAAACACCGAGGTTAATCGTCCAGACGGTGCCGGGAGTGGTACCGAGCGAAACCAAATTGCTGCCAAAAGGAGACCAGAGCGGACTGAGCCAATGCCCAATCGCCGAGCCTATCAGTCCCCCGAGGACGATATAGACAACGGTCATCCAAAAGCCTTGCCGTTGACGCCGCACAACTGCATCCTCCTATGATCATGTGCTGTGGATGCACGCAGGGCAGAACACACATCTCGTTCAGCATACCATTCGACGGAAGATGACGGCAATCACTGAATTCTACCATACGTGTCAGGAACTCCTAAAATCTTTACCCGATTAATGCGGCACATCTTGCCAAAGCCCTAACCGGGCCAAATGCATGAGAAGCGCCAAGGAACCGGTGACCAATACCCCGTCGTCGGACGTCTTTAACCGAGATTCCGCCACCCGGACGGCGTCCGTCAACTCCTCGGCCACCACCGGCTGAAACGATGCGGGTACGTACGCCCTAAGCCGATCCGGATCAGTCCCGCGATCGCCGGGTACCCGGGTAAGCACGACACTAAAAACATGGGGCAATAACGCCTTAATCATGGCTTCGCCCGGCTTATCGGAGAGTACGGCAAACACCACGTGCCAGCGAATGCGATTCCAGGGCGGCTGCCGAAGCGTGTCGACGACCCCGTGAATCCCATGCAAATTATGGGCGCCGTCGACAACCCAATACGGTTGTCGCCGAATCACCTGGAATCGACCCGGCCAACTGACGGCGGCTAAAGCCGTACGGGCTTTTTCGAGGTCCGGCATCCACCCCAGTCGGTGGAGCTCGAGAATCGCCGTCCACGCCGTAGCGAGATTGTTTTTTTGGTACGCCCCCAAAAGCGGCACCCGCACCTCGCCCCAGGTCGGATCCTCGAGCACGGCTCCCCGGCTGTCCATGGTGGCGGAATCGACGGCTTCCACGACCGGCACGCCCCGTTCCCCGGCAATGGCTAAAATCGTCTCCCGCGCCGACGGATAGGTTTGTGCTGCCAGCACCAGACGGCTTCCCGGTTTCACGATCCCCGCTTTTTCGCCCGCAATCGCCTCAATCGTGTGGCCTAAGCGATCCATATGATCGTAGGCAATCGGCGTAATGATCGACAAAAGCGGCGGCGGCACCGCATTCGTCGCATCCAACCGTCCCCCCAGCCCCACTTCCACCACCGCAATATCCACTGCCAAGCGGGCAAACGCCAAAAATGCGAGGCCGGTCACCGCCTCAAAAAACGTCGGTGGCTCGTCCATCTCACGGCCGAGCGCTTCAATCTCTTCTCCCCATTGATCCCATAACAAGGGGTCCAACGGTACCCGGTTAATCATGACCCGTTCGTTGATGTGGCCTAGATCCGGCGACGTCGTCAGGCCGACCCGGTAGCCTTGCGCCATTAGCGCTTGACTGACCATGGCAGCCACCGACCCTTTGCCGTTGGTCCCGGCAATATGAATAACCGGGTATTTCCGTTCCGGATGTCCGAGACGCTCCAGCAATGCCGTAATGCGGGCGAGTCCAGGCCGCATTTGGGAACGTTCGACGCCATGCCACCATTCGTCTTTCACGCCAAGGCTTCCCACCTTTCGCGTAATCGCTCGAGTCGTGCCTCTAGTTCCTCCGCCTGTTGCCGCGTCTTATCGACTACCTCTTGAGGCGCCCGGGCCACAAAATTTCCGTCCGCCAACCGCTTCTGAATCCGCTCAAGTTCCCGTTCCGTATCGTCTAACGCTTTTCGGGTCCGTTCCCGTTCTCGTTGAATATCGACTAATCCCGCCAACGGCAAGTAAACCGCCCCACCGAGAGAGACCCCGGAAATCGCCTGAGCCGGTTTTTCGCCTTGCCCACGAATCCGAAAATCCAACGTTTCGGCCTTAATGAGTTCGGCCGCTTCGGGAGCCAACGCTTGCCAAAGCGCCCAGGTCCCCTCGTCGTCCGCCATCCACACCCAATGCACCCGTTGACTGGGGGGGAGCGTCAACTCCGCGCGTAAATTCCGTGACGCCCGAACCGCACCGGCGACGGCTTGAAAGACGGCTTCGGCCGCCTCGTCGCCTCGCTCGGTAAGGGCCTCCGGCCAAGCCGACGTCATCAGTGTGCCGTTTCGGGGAGCCAATGCCTGCCACAACTCCTCAGTGAGGAACGGCATAAAGGGGTGAAGCAACGCGAGGGCGCGTTCCGCCACGGCGACTAACGTCGACCGGGCGTCGTCCCGCGATGCCGGATCGTCCGATTTCAAGCGAATCTTGGCCATTTCAATGTACCAATCACAGTAGTCGTCCCAGAAGAAGTCATAAATCGCCCGGGCCGCCTGGCCAAACTCAAAGCGGTGCAAATCCCGCGTGACTTGATGAATCGCCTGATTGAGCCGGTACCAAATCCAGCGGTCGGCCGGGTGCCGACTGGCCCTTTCGGTATCCACCGGACCGTCCAGATTCAGCCGAACGAAACGAATGGCGTTATACACTTTATTGGCGAAGTGACTACCGGCTTCAAAACGCTCCCAACTCCACCGATAGTCGTTGCCGGGCGCGGAACCCAAAACCAGCGCGATCCGAAGCGCATCCGCGCCGTATTTTTCGATAACCGCCAACGGATCGACCCCGTTCCCCAGCGACTTACTCATCTTGCGGCCTTCTTTATCCCGTACCAGCCCATGCAACAGGACGGTGCCAAAGGGTTTTTGCCCGGTAAAATGAATCCCTTGCATGATCATGCGGGCAACCCAGAAAAAGATAATGTCATAGCCCGTCGACAACACCGAGGTGGGGTAGTACGTCTCCAGATCCGGCGTCACTTCCGGCCATCCAAGGGTGGAAAAAGGCCATAACGCCGAGGAAAACCATGTGTCCAGGACATCCTCGTCTTGCCGCATAGGCCCTTGGCAGCGAGGGCAGGCGGCCGGCGCCTCGCGGGCTACGACGGTTTCGCCGCAGGCATCGCAATAGTAGGCGGGGATCCGATGGCCCCACCAAATTTGCCGTGAGACACACCAGTCGTGGAGATTTTCCATCCAGTTCATATAAATTTTTTCAAATCGCTCGGGCACAAACCGAATCGCCCCGGTCCGCACCGCCTCAATCGCCGGCTCCGCCAACGGCTTAATCCGCACAAACCACTGTAACGATAACAAGGGCTCGATCACCGATCCGCATTTTTCACAATGGCCGACGGCGTGGGAAATCGCTTCTTGCCGTTCTATCGCACCTTCGGCGTTCAAGGCTTCCAACACCGCCCGGCGCGCCTCTTCTCGCGTCAAGCCGCGAAACCGGCCGGCCTCTTCGGTCATGTTGCCATCCTCGCCGATCACCTTAATCTGAGGCAATTGATGACGAAGACCGATTTGAAAGTCGTTGGGATCATGCGCCGGAGTCACCTTCACCGCTCCGGTGCCGAACGCGGGATCGACATACGCATCGGCCACCACCGGAATTTCGCGCCCGATTAAGGGCACGCGGACGGTTTTGCCGATGAACGCCTGCCACCGCGAGTCCTCCGGATGCACCGCCACCGCCGTATCCCCCAGCATGGTTTCCGGGCGGGTGGTGGCGACCACAATCGCCCCCTCTCCCGTCGTCAGGGGATAGCGAATATAGGTCAGCTGGCCGGGCTCTTCTTCATGCTCCACTTCAATATCGGAAAGAGCCGTCCGACACGAGACGCACCAATTGGTAATATAATGTCCCCGATAAATGAGCCCTTCTTCGTATAAGCGCACGAAAACCTCGGTCACCGCCCGCGACAACCCTTCGTCCAAGGTAAAGCGGACCCGCTCCCAATCGACCGAGGCGCCCAACTTGGCGATTTGATCCAAGATGATGTTGCCGTACTGTTCTTTCCAGCGCCACACTTCCGCCAAAAAGGCTTCCCGGCCCATCGCACGCCGATCCTGGCCCCGACTCCGAATCAATTCGTCCACTTTCATTTGCGTATGGATCCCGGCATGATCGGTCCCCGGCACCCATAGCGTATTGTCTCCCAGCATGCGGTGAAAGCGAATCAAAATGTCCTGCCAGGTCGTATTGAGGGCATGCCCCAAATGCAATACCCCGGTGACATTCGGAGGCGGCATCACAATGGTGAACGAGGCCCGGCCGGTATCTCCATGCGGTCGAAAATCCCCCCGGTTTTTCCAGGTCTGATACCATTTTTCTTCCACCAGCTTTGGATCATAGCGCGGGCTTAATTCCATGTTGGACCCCTTTCCTGATTTGGTCTTGATGAGAAAAATCCCCTTCCGCTTTAAGGGCGAAAGGGGATTTCGCGGTACCACCTTAATTTGCCTAGGCTAGGCCTCCGGTACGCGATATCGGGCGAACCCGTCTCGATTCTCCAAAGATCTCGAGAAGCTTCCGGGTCCACCCTCGGTGCAAGTCGGGCAGGATTTGCACCGGTCTCCTGCTCTCTATACCGCTCGGCACCGATTTTTCCCTTCATCAGCTGATTTCTATGTGTGATTACTCGACGATGGCCAGGATGTCGTCCACCGACAAAATCAAGTGTTCTTCATTGTCCAGCTTAATCTCGGTCCCCGCAAACTTCGCGAAGAGAACCCGCTGGCCTTCCTTGACTTTGATATCTTCGCCGTCACCCACTGCGACAACGAGACCGGTCTGCGGCTTGTCCTTCGCCGTGTCCGGTATGTAAATCCCGCTTTGGGTACGTTCTTGTTCTTCAACGAGCTTCACTAATACACGGTCACCTAACGGACGGACCTGCATTCTGATTTCCTCCTCGTCTTATCCTCGTCGGGATACAGGCATCCCGTGAGTAGGCACTAATCATTATAGTCTAAGGCTCGCACCTGTCAACAATACCCACCGACGGTACCCGCGGCTCATTCCCTATCTTGCCCGCCAGCACGCCATTTTAGCAGGTGTTGCTTAATCTCCGCAGGCGTCGGCGGGCATCCGGGCACCGCCATTTCGGGTTTACCGAGCATCTCGAAATGGCCCGGCGTCGATCCCCATAAGGCGAGACCACGGGCACAATCGCCCACCGCTATCCAGGTTTTCGGCTGCGGCATGGCTTGCCAGGTGCGTTCGACCGCCGGACGCATCGCCTCGGTCAAGTCGCCGGTCACGACCAGCGCATCCGCGTGACGCGGGGAGGCCACAATATCAAAGCCTGCCTGTTGCATATCATAGGGTGACGCCAAAAGCTGCGTCAATTCCTGTTCACACGCATTACAACTACCGGCGTCGACGTGACGAATCCGCCAGATTTTTTGGGGTACCATATCTTCTTCCCTCCTAGCGATCGTGACAGCTGTAGCAGAGTTCAAAACTCTTGTTAATCAACGGGAAATCGCCCACCAGGTTGCCGCGGACCGTAAAGGCCATCGCCGGCCAATTACGGTATGACCCGGAGCGAATATGATAACGACGGATACGTCCCTGCTCCAACGTCACCACATGGGCATTCAGTCCATGCGGCGATTCGCTGAACGCCACCCAGGTACCGTCAACATCGATATCCGGGCTGTCGAAACCGGTCACGGTAAGCGATGCCGGGGCCTCGGCTAATATGGCCTCCATGATCCGCCACGCCTCCTCAATTTCGTCCAACCGGACGCGAAAGCGGGCGAACACATCGCCCCGCGTCTCTATCGTCGGACGAAGGCCCAAGGCGCGATAAAGGGGCTGATACAGCCGGGCATCCCACCGAATTCCCGACGCCCGCGCGACGACCCCCGCAGCGCCCAATGCCTGTGCGTCCGTCTCGGTCAAGCGGCCGACCCCCGTCATCCGATCGTGAAATCCATGGTGAGATTCCACCAGATGTCGCCATCTATGCCAAAGGGGCTTCATCTCCTCTAAAAGTTGGCGCCAATCGGCCGTCTGGCCGGCCTGGACGCCCCCCCGGCGGATCGTGTCAAAAAGCCAGCGGCGGCCTACAATACGCGCGATCCCCTCCTGCCAGCGCTCTTTGAGCGCCAAACCTTTTTGATGAGCCACTTGAAAACCGGTGCCGGCCGGAATTTGCGCGACATCATTTAAATGGGATAAAACCCGCTCGGCTTCCAGCAAAAGGATGCGCCCCCACAGCACCGGCTCCGGTGGTTCATAACCGGCCGCTTGTTCCAGTAACCCGACCCAATTGACCTGATGGGAGACGGAATCGGAGCCACAGACGCGAGAAATGAGGGGACCGACGGCGTCTAACGGACGTCCTTCCAACAGTCGCTCCAGACCGCGATACTTTTGAAAGAGGTGGAGATCCAGGTGTAAAATGTTTTCCCCCATTAAGCTGAAGACAAACCGTCCCGATTCGATGATCCCCGCGTGTGAAGGTCCGACGGTCATTACGGTCACGCCGTCGCCTTCCACGGTGCGAATCGGCAACTCACAAGCGGTCGGGCCGCCCTTGCGGCCGGGAATCAGGGGACGGAGATCCGGATGGCCGATCGGCATGATACCCCACTCGTCAGATATTTCCCGCTCGTCGTAACCGACTTCCGGCAGCACCGGTGTTAACGACGGAACCCGCCGATTCTCGGCCGCCACCCGGTAAGTCCGAATGGTCCCCTCGGGGGACAACCAATGCGCCAAAAGGTCCGGCCCCAGGCCTGCCGTGAGGGCTAACAACGTCGACCCGGCCCGTTTCTCCCGGGCATTTTGTTCCTGCCAGCGGCTATCCATGGCCGAGCGCCCTTTCCTGTCCGTCCGGATCCTCCATCAATCGCTCATGGTCCGACGGCTCCTCCTGTCGGCGCTCCCAAGATCCGAAAAGCCCCCGTAACAAGTGGTAGAGAAGCGCCATAAAGGTGACCGTCAGCCCAACACTTAAAAGGACCAAAACCCCCGTTTGATGGTCGAGCCAGAGCGCGCGGACTAACAGCCATTCGCTATAGCTAATCCCAAGCGGCGGAACCCCGGACAACGCCAAGATACCGACGGCCCAAACCGTGCCTAATCGGGGCGCCCGGCGAAAAGCGCCTTGCCACGCATCCATTCGTTTCGCATGCAATCGTTCCGACAAATGCCCGCTGACGAAAAACGTACCCGACTTGATCCCCGCATGAAATATCCACTGCCAGAGGGCGGCGGCAATTCCCGCGGAAGTCCCCAACCCGAGTCCAATCGCCATCATGCCCACTTGCTCCACCGATGAGTAGGCCAATAACCGCTTCACCTCGCGCTGCATGAAAAGGGAGAATGAGCCCACCATAACCGATAGCACCCCTAACCATAATAGCCAGGGGGACCCCGAACCCACCGGGCCCATGGGGACGGCAGCCAAATAGCGATGAAGGGTCCAAAGAGTCAGCCCCAACAAGACCCCCGACAATAACCCGCTGACAGGCGCCGGCGCCTCGGCATGAGCGTCGGGCAACCAGGTATGAAAAGGCGCTAATCCCACTTTGGTTCCGAGACCGACAATCAACAGCACGCCGCTTAATTGCCGGATCCCCAGAGGAATATGGCGCCAGTGGGTCTCGAGATACCCGAAATTAAACGTCGCGAACCCGGCATGATGGGAACCGAGGCCCGCATATAGCAGGATCAGGCCCAAAAGCCCCAACAGTAAGCCGACCGACACAATCAGCACATATTTCCAAGCCGCTTCCAAGGCGCGCCGACTATGCATTTCTAAAATAAGCGCCGCCGAGGTGACGGTCGAGAGCTCCACCCAAAGCCAGGCGGCCGCCAGATTATCCGTCAGGGCCAACCCCGTTAACGAAGCCCAGAACCCGGCCCACCAGAGATAATAGCGGGTAAGCGGAACGGCCGGATGCTCCGCCGTCCACCAAAGACTATCCCCGGCACTCGCCCACGTAATCACCAGCACCACGAGCGCCAGGAGAGAACTCGGCTGGGTCAACCGAAGATGCGGGGCCAGAGTGAGGACGCCTACGCCCAAGAGGGCACTGAGCCACCCCCATACCGCTCGCGTCAGCCATCGACCGGGCCGGATCCATCCCAATACGGATAACCCCACTACGCCTAACGGTCCGCCATATAACACGTATGCCGTCATCCGGCTCACCCCCGTAGCCGCTTTAATACGCCGGTGTCGGCGGTACGAAACAAATGATGAAGGCGCTGATTAATCCAAAGCGCCACAACCCCTAAAAGGCCCACATCGATCAAAAGGCCCCATTCCAAAATGGCCGGTAAGGATCCGGTAAGAGCACGCGCCAATAACACCAATCCGTTTTCGACCACCATCAGACTCATTACCTGGGAAAGAAAATGACGCCGGGCCACAACGGTGAAAAGGCCGACAAACACGGTCGCCAGTCCCTCGGTCACCAGCGTCGGCGACGACACCAGCCCCGTCGTATCGAGGACACGACCCACGTGATAGACCACCGCCCACAAAAAGAGTCCTCCCACATAGGCCCAGAGCGGCAACGCCGGATCGCGATAATGCGCATCAGGCCAGACGGAAAAACCCCGCCAGACCATGGCCGGTACCAGTCCCGCTTTCATCGCCAAAGTCGCCCCCAGAAAAATCAAAAGTTCCGGATGTTGCCGAAGTGACGGGGTCCATTCCAACACCCCGACCGACACGCCCTGAGCGACCAAAGCCCCAATGCCGATCGGCACCCGGCGGGAGAGAAGAATCCCCAGCGCCCCCAAAAGAATCACCAATCCCGCGCTGTCCATGGTTAATCCAACCCTCCCTGCGCCAAAAATACGGCGACCGCACCGAGTCCCGCCGCCAGCAGAAGATACCCCGGCAACTGAAAATAGCGCCATTTAATCCAGTGGCTTTCGAGCCACCCAATCACGGCACTACCGACCAGCCATTCGGCACCCTGTTCCAACACGGCCCATCCCGGGGTAGACGAAAAAGGCCCCCAGATGACCCCGATTAAGCCGACCAGTAAGGTCCACTTCACCATCTGGGCCAGTTGCCACTCGGCTAATGGCCGTCCGCTGTATTCCAGCGTGACCGCCTCATGCATCATGGTCAATTCCAGATGGGTATCCGGATTATCCACCGGCAATCGCCCGGCTTCCGCCAATAAAACCAGCCCGTACCCCGCCAATGAGAAGGCGCCCATAATCCAGCCCAGCGGGAGGGTTTGGAGATGCGGCATCAGACGGACAATGGACGTCTTGTGGCTCACACTGGCCACGAACGCCACCACGGCCAGCCAAGCCGGTTCAATGCCCGACCCGACGGTTAAAATCCGACTCGCGCCCAAGCCGCCAAAACTCCCGGCCGTATCGATCCCCGCCAAACCGGTCCAAAACCGTTCCAACGCAAGAAGAAATCCCAGCAGCAAAAGGTTATCCGTATCCGTACCGAAAAGAGGCTCCCCCGCCCAAGGGACTAACCCCATCGCGAGCACGCCCACGGCCAAGGCTACGCTGGGCGCCCAGTGAAACACAAACGATGCGGGCTCAGGCACCAACGTTTCTTGGCGCCAACTGTTCGCCAGTACGTGATAATAAAAACCGGGACCAGGCCCTCGCCGTCCTTGCATCCGCGCTTTCACCATTTGGCTAACCCCATACCAAAACGGAGCGGATACAATCCCGATGACCGTCATGCCCAGTTGCCATACGATTTTCACGGACATCCCCCTACCGCCCCCGCACCCATAACAAGAACACGCCGGTGGTCACCAGCACATAGGCCACGTACCAACGAATCGGACCGGCTTGAACACGGGTCACCCAATGAGAAAGCCGCCAAGCCACGTGATAGAGCGGGCGGTAGAAATACCGATCCCAGACCGATTCGGTGCCCCCTTGATATTGCAGCCGTTCGGGATAATAGCGAGCTTGCGTCCCTTCCCCGATTAATTGCCGATGGGGACGGTAAAGCAGCGCAAACGTGGTCCGAACACTTTTAGTCATCGATACGGATGTCCACTGCATCGCGGACGACGCCTCGCGGCCCGTTGCCCAGCGGGGTACAGACCGCGTGTCGGTTCTCCGGCTCACGGCCTGAAGTCCCGCGACCAGCCCGCCCAAGGCCAATACGATGACCGGCAGATGGTCGAGTACCCCGAGCGTCGGCAGAGGAAACGGGTTGGCGGCCACCACCCGGGCCAGTTCGCGGATCGCCACTGCGGGAAATACCCCGATGGCCACCGAGAGCGTGCTCAAAAACAGTAACGGCCTCACTAAAGCGGCGGGGAGGGGTCGGCGACCGACCGGTCGGCGCGGTTCCCCCAAAAAAATGACGCCGACCGCTTTAACCATGGTCATCAGGGCCAACCCGGCGGAAGCCGCCAAACCTAACCCCACGGCCAACATCACCAGACCGCCGGCGGCCTGAAAGAATCGAAGATCCGTCAGGAGCGTTTGAAACGTCAACCACTCGCTCGCGAATCCGCTCAGGGGCGGTAACCCGCTCAACGCCATGGCCCCGGCCAAAAATGCCCAAAACACCCCAGGAATGGTGCGAACGAGTCCACCCAGTTGATCGGCCTCTAACGTCCCGGTGTGCTGCTCAACGGCACCCGCCGCCATAAACAGTTGACTTTTGAACAGTCCGTGATTAACCGTGTGAAAAAGGCCGGCCAGAAGCCCGCCGACCCACAGGGCAGGGTGCCCGGTGTCCTCTCCCAGTGCCCCTAACCCGAGCCCGACCACAATGACACCGATGTTCTCAATACTGGAATACGCCAAGAGCCGTTTCAAATCGGTTTCCATCACCGCGTAGAGGACGCCCGTCAGGGCCGACAAGGCTCCCAGGGCGATAATCGCCAAGCCTGTCCACTCCGGCATGGGCCCTAGATCGCCTATGACAAACTGCATGACGCCAAAGATGCCGAGTTTTATCATGACGCCCGACATGAGGGCCGACACCGAGGCCGGTGCCACCGGGTGGGCCCGCGGCAGCCATACATGAAAGGGCACGAGGCCGCTTTTGGTGCCAAAACCCAATAGCAACAGCCAAAACACCGTCATCTTAGTGGACAAAGGCAAATTCCTGGCCGCCTGTGCCCATTCGGTAAAGTGGGCCGAGTGGAGGGTGGCCGCCAACAAGAAAAATCCCGCCAAAATGGCCATCGCACTCATTTGCGACATGACCCAATAGATATAACCCTGTTTTAAAATGTTCGGTTGTTGGCGGTCCGCAATGACCAAAAAGAATGATGTCAGTGCCATGATTTCCCAAGCGGTCATAAAAACCCAAACCGTATTGGCCAATAAAACCCCCGCCATACTGATGAAAAACCAGGGTAACCAGCTGGCCACTTGCGGTTGACCATGCTCCCGATAGCCGTAGCGGAACCACGCCACGGCAATCCCGACCACGCCCAATAACATCAAAAAGACGGAGCGCAGAGGCGTAGCAGCCATTTGATGCGTCGTCCAGGGTCGAAACCAACTGTAGATGCCCAGCCCTAAAATGGCCCCCGCCAGTAACCCGATACCCGCGCGAGATGGCCATCCCGCCACAATAGGATTCGTTATGCGCATGCTCCGTCTGCTCCTCATCAATTACGATTCGGGTTCATCCAAAACCGAAACCCAGGTCGCCAACTGATTTTCGAATATCGTTCGCGCGGTATCCATCAAATCAAAAATGAGAGGATCTTTAACCGAGTAAAACACATTGGTCCCTTGTTTACGCGACTCCACCAAATGATGCGCCCGCATAACCGCCAGCTGCTGGGATACGGAGGAGGCTTCCACCATCAAAAGGCGTTGTAATTCGCCGACAGTTTTTTCCCCCGTCCGCAAAAGCTCCAAGATACGGAGGCGCAAGGGATGTCCCAAGGCTTTGAAGAGTTCGGCCTTAAAATCGTGTAGCGCGCCCAATTTTGTCTCACCAACCTTTACAAAACGATTATATCATCATATGCCCGATTATATATATTCAAATATTTATAGATTTAAGGGAATCGGGGACCTGACGTCTAGAGCTCGGACGTGCCGCATACAGTGCATCAAACACGTCCGGGAGGATCCGCGATGGCGTTGACCCGTCGACTGAAATGGCTGGCCCTAGGTATAACCCTTTTATGGGGTCTTTTATTGGCGGGATGCGGTGTTCAACCGCCACCCGTGGAGACGGCCCCTCCTCTTATGATCAATGACACGGTGAATAATGCCGTCCTGACGTTGCCGATTGTGGTGGCCGACCGTCTGGGGCTTTTTGCTCACCAACACTTGCGTGTCATTTTGAGGCCGGATCCCGCCGCCCCCCTCTCCCTCAGTTGGGCCGGAAGCCGCTGGCCGATTGAGGGGGTCTTGGCGGTGCGGCCCGATCTGGTCCTCGTCTCGCCCATTCCCGACCCTCATTTTCGCCTCCGGGCTCTCCGTCATTTACCCCTTTTCTTGACTCCGGCGGCCACGCCGGAAGAAGCTTGGGCCCGGCAGGTGCTCGCCCTTCACCAGGTCGTGGGGAATGATTGGAAAGTCATCCCGAAAGCGGAGGTGCTGTCGCTTTGGGCCCAGCGTCGGTTACCCTGGGTCATGGTGCCTCTGTCCGAGTGGCCGGCATTAAAAAACCGTGCCCCCGACAGCCGGATTTTGGCCTGGATCGGTGCCTCCACCGGTCCCCTGCCGACGGTGGTGATCACCGGTCACCCGGCTCGGCCCGGTCAATTGACCACTTTTTTGGCCGCCGTGAATCTGGCCCTCTGGTATATTCACACCACGCCGGCGGCTCAAGTCGCCCAATTAATCGGGCGCCCGACCGCCGAGGAAATCGCGACGATTCGGCAAGCCGATCACTATGGGATTTGGCCCGCCGTCACCCGACTCGACCCCGCCACCTACCAACGCGGCCGGCAATTTTGGGCGACCGGATGGCCTGACTATGAAACGGGCGTACGAAACCAGAGTGCCGACGCCGCCCTGACTTTCCATGGCTGGTAGGTTTTGGGGGTGACTTCCATTAATATCAGATCGGCCATCCCCGCCAAATGGCCGGTAGCCTTTAACCGGCCTACCGGCTGAAATCCCACTTTTTGATAGACCCGAATGGCTCGCGGGTTATCGTGCCGCACCCGCAGATAGATTTTCTCGAGTCCCAACGGCCCAAACGCAATCATCAGCATTTCGGATACCGCTTCTCCGCCCATCCCCTGATTCCAATAGCGCTTGTCACCTATCGAGACGCGCAATTCCGCCTCGCGCGCCCGCCAGGTGATATGTTCCAATTCGACGTCACCGATGAGTTCCTGCTGGTCATTGACGATTCCGAGCGCTAGGCGCCGGTTATCCTCATGTAATGAAAGCCACCAACGTTTCGGATCTAATTCATACGAAAATTTTTTTCCGGTCAGTTGATATATCTCCGGATCATTATCCCATTCCATAAGCCGGGCCACATCGCCGGGCTCTAACCGACGCAAACGACGATATGGTCCGTGATCCATTAAATGCACCCATTTCACCCCGCCACTCTTTTCACGCCTTAAGGGAATTCGACATAGCGGACAAAGTTCCTTTGTAGGGCGCCGTCATCGCCCGGTGATTTCTGATGGCAATGGTGGCATGGACCGCCAACCCCTCCAAAATTCATGATATTGGCGTTCCCTCTCGGTTGTGCTCTTGACCGGTTGTCCCCAATTGAGTAGCTTGGTCTTATGACAGCATTACGGGGCAAACGACTTTGGGTTATGCGGCACGGCCGACCTGACCTTCCGGATAATCCTTTTTTTATGACACGAGAAACGTTTAACCGCTTTCTGGAGGCGTATGACGCCGCGGGGCTGAGCGATCGGGAGAAGGATCGCTTACGTCGCCTCTATGAAGGATATCCGCGACCTGATTTGGTCGTCACCTCGGACTTGCCGCGGGCCCGCGAGACCGCCGAGCTTTTTGCCCGCTCCGCCCCAATTATTGAGGATCCGGTGTTTCGGGAAATTCCGGTGCGATTGCCGGACGTGCCGACGTGGTTTTTGTCCCGTCTCTGGCCGGGTGAGATTTGGTGGGGATATTTACGGTTTGCCTGGTTTTACGATATCCCTCCCGAAGGCCAAAAAAAGAGTCTGGAACGGGCCCAAACGGCCATCGGGAAATTGGAGCAGTATCAATCCGACGTCCCCAACTTGGCGGTGGTATCCCATTCGGGATTTCTTCTGGTACTGATTGACCAGCTCCAGCGAGCGGGTCGCATTCGGGGACGACGATTGCCGCATATCGGGTTTGGCCTCCCGACCGACTACATTTGGCAATAACGGTATAGCCCGCCTGCCCGAGGGAAATCCTTCCCCTTAAGGGGGGCGAACGATGAAACGCGCGGTCGTGCTGGGAGCCCGCTTCGGGGGGCTCGCGGTGGTGGCCTGGTTACGGCGCCTTTACTCTCCCGGCCATTTGGAGATCACCGTCATAGAACAATGGCAACGGATGATTTACCGGCCCGGCCTGGTCGACGTCTTTCAATCCGACCCGCTTTCCGTATTGCCGCGCCTGACGATCCCGCTCGCCTCCTATTTTCAAAAACGCCGGGTCCGTCTCCTTACCGATACCGTGGTTGGCATAGACCCCGAGAAGCGTCACGTCATGGTGGCTTCCCATGCGCCGGTACCGTACGACGTGTTATTTGTCGCAACCGGTATGGAACCGGCTTGGGACGCCGTTTCAGGCCTTAGTCGGCGGCACGGTGGGCTTTGCGAAGGCTATTTGGCCCGTCGCAGCGGCCGGCTCTTACACGCCGAGCCTCATGGGCGCATGGTGTGGGCGGTCGGCCCGCTCCTCGGAGTGGACCACTGGGATCCCCCGGTCACGGTCGGCTGCGAATGCCCCCTCTTGGAATCTCTTTTCATTTGGGATCGATATCTGCGGCAAAAGCACCGGCGCGACCAGGTTGAGCTGACCGTTGTCACCCCGGCCGCCCGTATTGCCGAAATGGTTGGTCCGCGGGCCCGCGAGTGGGTCTTAAGCGAACTCGACCGCCGCTCCATTCGCCTCGTCACCGGGGCCCGCTATCAACAAGTGACGGACCGTACCCTAGTTTTATCCAATCAAACCATCCCCTATGATCACAGTGTCTGGATCCCTCCCTATAGCGGTCCCCGCTGGGCCCAAAACACCCCGTTGGTCGATCAAGGCGGCTGGATTCCGGTCTCGGCCCATCTCCAACACCCGGTGTTTCCCGACATCTATGCGGTGGGTGACGGGGTGAGTCGCTCGTGGCCTAAGCAAGGGCATTCCGCGATGGTCGAAGCCCGGGTTGCCGTCACCCATTGGCATGCGCAACAAGAAAAACAAAAGCCCCCACCGCCTTTTCGCCCATTGATGCTCTGGGTGTTGGAAGCGGGGGGGCCTTCCGGTATTTTTCATGCCAGCACCACATTTTGGGGCGGATCACGGGACATTCTGTGGCAAGGCCGTTGGCCTGTCTGGGTTAAACGGAGTTTTGGTTGGGCCTATATTCGGCGGCAGGGCGACTTGCCGATCATGCCTTAAGCCTCCGCCGTCCACACCATCACGACATCGGTCGCCGGACGACGGGTTTGAACGTTCCGAAATCCCGCCTCTTTGAGCCAGGCCGGCATCTGATCGCCACGATGCCATCGGCGATGGGAACGTGCAAGCCATCGATAAGGCGCTTCTTCGGGCCGATACGGCCAGTCCTTGGTGAGGCTCCAATCCCCCCAACGGGGAAGCCACTGATAGAAATACGCTTCAAACCCTCGGCCGGCCCACCCTTTGGGCGTGTGGGTTTCCAGCACCACCAAATGACCCCCCGGCTTTAGCGCCTGGTGGACGGCCCGTATGGCGGCACCGGGATCGGCTTGATCCCGTAAAACAAAACTCATGAGAGCCACGTCAAATTCACGCGGGTGCCGGGGCGCCCACTCCTGGAGACGGGCATGCACCCGGTTCACCGGCACGGTGATTTCGTCCAGCATGTGGGCGGCCGCATCAACCCCCACCAACTCCCAATCGGGATGCCGCCGATATAATTTTTCCAAGAGCCGTCCGGTCCCGCAGCCCAAATCGACCACCCGCCTTGGGGAAAATCCCTCGGCAATCGTCATCAAGTCTCGTAGCCATCCGTCATAGCGGCCCCAGGAGACGGCATCGGTTTGCGATTCGTAGCGGGGCGCCATCCAGTCGAACGTTGGGGTTAAATCGCCGGTCTCCGGCTCTTTTTCCGTCACCACGCTCATATGCGAATATCCTCCTCTCGTTGGTTAAATGCCAGGAAATCCGGTTTGTAAAATGCGCCATAAAGCCTCGTCTTCCTCTTGATAAGCTTCCACCAGCCGCTCAAGACTATGCGCAACCCGCTGCCACGGTCCCGGCTCCCCGTCATACGACAAGCCGAGGACGCGGGCGGCTTCCGGTGTGCGGGCAATCAGGTGAAACGGCTGGAGATCGTGCGTTGAGCCGACCCCCACTGCCCGGCAAATCTCCCTCAGTTCTTTGGCCGTCGCCTCAAACCAATTAGCCACATGTTCGGCGGCCCGATCCCGGTTGAGCGGTGGAGCCGTTCGCTTGGACCCATGGGCCAGGACAAGCGCGGTGGGCGGTTTCTCCGGAACAATTTTCCACACTTCCTCGTGCGCCAGCGCAAACAATAAAATCGACCCGACGGCGACCACGTCCGCGCCCAAGGCTAACAGTTTCGCAATATCGGCGGCATCATGGACCCCACCGGAGACGATTAACGTAACCCGATTGCGCACCCCCAACACCTGAAGCCATCGATGGGCCCGCACGGTCAAAAGGGCGGTCGTTACGCCAAAGTGATCCGAAATCACCGCCGGACTTCCCGCGCTGCCGGCCGTCGATCCGTCTAACGTCACAGCATCAATCCCGAGTGCGGTCAGATAGGTTAAATCGTCTTCCAAGTGATGGCTGCCGGCGATTTTGATCCCGATCGGCACGTCCGGCACCATGGCCCGGACGTCGGACACCCAATCTTCGAGCTTCCGAAAGGGAGCATGATGAATCACCGCTTTTTGCCCGCCTAAATCCCGGGCCATGCGAGGCGCGAGCGCCGAAGCCGGTTTTTGAATACCGATACCCGCTTCCGCGCCCTGGCTCAGTTGAATTTCCACCATATCGGCTAAACGCAAGACCTCCGGCTGATGAGCCCAGGGAGCCCGGCTCAATTGCAACACCCATCGTTCCGCAAGTGCCCGTTCTTCCGGCAAATACGGCCCTTCGCCGGTGACAATGGCCGTTCCCGATACACTGGCCGCTTCCGCCAAAGCCACTTTGACATCTTCATCGACGGCCAAACCGTAGCCCATGGGCGCCACGATGACGGGCAGGGCGAGCGGCAACGGGCGCCGAGCCTCTGGGCCGATGACAGTATTTAAGGAAACCGGGTGTTTTTGGGCCAAGGCCCCCGGGATTAACGTAGCGGGATCGAAGCCGATTTGATCCAACCAATCGACATGCGGTCGCGATCCTAAAGGGTGCTGCGCGGGTGTGCCTTGCTCCGCCCGCTGCATGGTCAGGGCAATATCGGACACGTCATGGGTTTTTAAACTAAAAAACCATTCGGCGATCGACCATCCGGCATTATGGCCTAAGGCGGCCTCCCCCCGCCGCATCAGGCGCCGAAAGCCCCAAACGACCGCGACCGTCAAAATTGCCAAAATGAGTCCCGCCGTGATAAACGGAATAATCCAGATCACGTGTTGCCTCCTTCTCCCGCCGTCGACTGACCGCGATGCCGTTGACGAAACCAAGC
The DNA here is from genome assembly GCA_000237975.1 of Sulfobacillus acidophilus DSM 10332. GTDB lineage: Bacteria > Bacillota > Sulfobacillia > Sulfobacillales > Sulfobacillaceae > Sulfobacillus_A > Sulfobacillus_A acidophilus. The sequence continues at coordinate 3,008,930 of CP003179.1, forward strand.
CACGGCCACCGAGACGGGAATTACCGTTAACGTCCAATAAAAATCCGCGGGATTGACCCAGTTGAACAAAAGCGCCCGCGCGACCAAATCGGACGGAATGAAGGCCGCCAATCCGGCGATCACCGCGGTCGCCGTCACAATCATCCAACGGTAATTCTTTTGCCGAAACAGGGTATCCACATTCCACCCGAGACAAAAAAGATGCACCGCCAAATAGAGAATTAAGGCCGAGGTCCAGATCACCGTCACCAAAAGCCCGATACCTTTAATGAAAAACGAGCGCACCGATATCAACGAAAATACGTAAATAATCGGCCACCGAAGCTTGGCGGTGCCGTACGGCCCGAGCGTGGTCATCACCACCACATACAAAACCAATAAGATAAATCCTTGAAAGCCGATACCCCATAACGCCATCTGCATCCGTTCACGCGCATGCTTGACCCGCACCCTGGGCGTGAGACTCACCACCACCCCGCCATTCACGTAGAGAAACCAGGTGCCCACCACCGCCCGAAACCAATCGGGAATATTCCAATTGGGACTGGGCAGGAGCACCTGATAAAATCGCCAATGAGAGATACTGAGCGCCAATACCAGCAACAGCGTAATTAAGATTAAAGGAAACCAAAATTGCACCTGCCGGGCCACGGTGGCGAGCGGGCGGGCTCCCACCCAAGCCACCGTCACGCCTATGACCGCCAAGATGGCCCAACTGGGGGTATTGGGATAATAAAACGTTTGTAACATCTTCCCGAAGAGAGCCAAAATAATGACGTCAATCGCGACACAAAATACCGCCGTGCCCAAAAAGACGGGCCAGCTAAACCAGCCCCAGGTCCGACGCACGGTTAAAAGAAACGGCGAGGCATGGGTGGTTTCGGCCCAGCGCACCTCGAGCCAGGTTAAGAGAAGGGCGATCCCGGTGGTGACCGGCAAAGCATAAAGTCCATTGCTGCCGGCACTGGCCACCAGGTACTGGGGCCATAAATAGACCCCGCCGGCCACGACGGATACCGCCACCATCATAAAAAACTGCCCTTTGGAAATCGGCTCGACCGGCCCCGTCATCCGCTGACCCCCGTCCGCCGAATCGTCAGCCGCACAGTCACTGTCGCATCAATCGGTAAGTACCGCCAAGCTTCCGGGTGATCCACGTCGACCACTTCTTGATGCGAAAAAACCAGCATCCGGTTGAATCCAAAAGGATCGGTATGGGTCCGATTGGCCCGTCGGATGGCGTCAAGACACCAACTTAAAATTTCTTTTTCGCCGGCCCGGCTGATGCTTTGAAGCGCTTTCGGCGATAGCGGCGCCGATTCCGGCCATTGCTCCAAGTCGGCTACCAACGGCAGGGTGACCCGTGCCCGCACGGCGTCGCCGCCATCGGCGGCCGAAATCTCCGGTTTACCGTGAATGTCGGTCAATGTGACCAAGCCTTGCGGCAAGTGGAGCGTCAGGGTTTCTTTCATCACATGGCCGGTTAAAAACCCCCATCCTTTGGTTTCCCGGCGGGTAAAAATGACCGGTAACCCGTGATTAGGATAGACCGCCAGCCGCGAGATGGTTTGGGGAGCGGTGGCATAGGGAATCACAGGGGAAATCCCCGGGGTCATATAATCATCCCAAATTTGCCACACTTGCCGACTTAAATAGACGGTTTGACAATCCCGGCAATCGAAAAATCGAGCTAAATAAACAGATGGGATGACTTCTTGCGGGGAGACCGGTAACGTTTTGGTCAAGCTAGGCGGTCCGACCACCAAATATGCCGTTTTTGGCGTGACGCCTTCCCGATTATAAGCCGCCAGAAAGTTCATCAGGGGCCGCGACCGAATATTTTGGGATAAAATAATCAGTTCGGCCTGACCCAGATATAAATCGCGCGACAGACTTTGCTGGGTGCGCTGATAGGCGGAAGCCAGCGAAGGGGCCGTCACCGTCACCGCAAAAAACTCCTTCGACGGCTTAATTTGCGAAATGGAACTCACCGTCACGGTCGGATTGGGGAAATAAAAGCTCCACGACCAATCTCCCGCTTTCTTCGGCACCACGACCAGAGCCAAGGCCGCCGCTCGGCTGGTATAGGGCAACTCGTCCCAGCAACCGCTGGACGTAAAAAGTACCAGCAGGATTAAAAAGACCAGCCGGAGTTTTCCCTTCATGGTCCCGGATCCGTGCCTTGCATGTCGGTTTTAAGCGGCGACGCTTCATTGTCTCCCCGCAGGAGATGGGGCCGGGGCACCTGGCCCTGCGGCCAGTTCCACTCGGCCCGTTGAGGCCGGTAACTCACCCAGCGGAGATGAATACGATTCCAGGGAAACCGGACGAGGGCGTCGGTCCATTCACGCAGGCGAAACGGCGCCCAGGGCGAAAAATAGGGCACGCCGAAACTTTGCATATCCGTAATCGTGGCTACTACCATCATGGTCACCACGATAATGCCTAAAACTCCAAAAAACGTGCCGGCAAACAGCAAGAAAAAATTCACGACCCGCCAGGTCCCGGTTAAATCATAAACCGGGGTGGAAAAAATACTCAGCGCCGTTAAGGTCATGATGACGATAATTTGGGGGTCGACCAAGCCGGCCCGAACCACCGCCGTCCCCACCACAATCGCGCCCACCGTACCCAGTGTGGTGCTTAAATTCTTTGGCAACCGAATCGCCGATTCCCGTAAAATTTCCAAAACCAGAATCATCAAGAGGATTTCCACCACCGGCGGAAACGGCAGTCCGCTATGACTGCCTTGCATGACGACAAATAACGCCGTGGGTAACATACTCGGATTCACTTGCGTGAGCGCGATGTACATCGCCGGCAAATAGAGCCCGAACGCCCACCCGACAAACCGGATCAGGCGGACAAACGAACTGTCGATCCAGTTATTGGAGTAGTCCATCGCCGTGCGGTAGAAATCGGCTAAGGGCGCGGGCGCAATCAGTACAAACGGGTCGCCGGCGGTTAAAATCGCCACCGCCCCATAACTGAGCCGACGGGCCACAATATCGACCCGTTCCGTCCCGCGAATCGTAGGAAAAATCGAATTCGGATGATCGCGAATGAGTCCCGAGACAGTCGTACTATCGGCCAGCGCATCCACCGTAATGGCTTGGACGCGCTGGATCGCGGTTTCCACCAACGCCGGATTGGCCACTCCCTCTAAAAAAGCCACCGAGACCGTAATGTGCTGCATCCGCCCAACGGTGACATCCCGAAACTGAAGCGCCGGCGACATAAACCGGCGGCGGAGTTGCGTCTTTTGAATTAAGATAATCTCGTTAAACGCCTCTTCCGGGCCCCGTACCGCCAGTTCGGTCTGCGGGCGCTCAATCGCGCGCTGAGTATACTTGATGGTGTCGATGACCCAGACAAAATCCAGTCCCGGCGCAAACACCAACGTATTTCCCGCCGCTAATTTTTGCAGCAGCGTCGGCCACTGGGTTTCTTTCGTAATGTGATTAGGGGTCAGGACGGTTTGATCCCATTTTTCGGGGGGCGTCTTCGCGTGTAATAACGGCCCGATGATATCTTGATCCACCATCTGGGTATCGGTCAGTCCATCAATCGACACGACTAAGACGGTACCCGATGCGACACTGGGCACCTGAATCTTCCGCATGAGAACGTCGGAATTTCGGCCCATCCCCGACTTTAACCGACGGTAGGCAGCCTCCACATCGCCCCCGTAGCGGTCGGCCGACCTTCCCGGATGCCGGGAGAGGTCGGTGACCCACCCGTCAAGTTGTTGCATCAGATCTTTCGCATTTTGGTCAATCTGTCGTAAATGCTTCGGGTCCATGGACATAACATGTCCGGTCCCAAAACCCTTTATGCTATACTTTCAGGCCCAATCCGCGAATCGCCTGCCGGATTGGGTCAATGCCTTCGCCGGTGCGATTGGAGATCAAGATAACCGGACGTCGGTAAGTTTCTTGTAAAACGGCTTCCCGCTCGGCTCGTTCTTGGCGATTTAACTTATCCACTTTACTGGCGGCAATAATCAAAAGAATATTGCGTTGACTGGCCCATTCGACGACCATCCGCTCTTCGTCGGCCGGATCGCGCCGCACATCTTGAATTAAGACCCCCGCGATAAGGGGCTGGCGGGTGGTCAAGTAGGTTTCCACCGCCTCGCCAAACAGTTCCCGCTCGACTTTCGAGACTTTGGCATAACCGAATCCCGGCAAATCCACCACATACCAACCGCTCATGGCATAAAAGTGAATCCGTTGCGTTTTGCCGGGCGTGCCGCTCGTGTGGGCCACCTTGCTTTTCGCCAGTTGATTAATCAGGGATGATTTCCCGGCATTGGATCGCCCCATAAACGCCACTTCCGGCCATCCCGTTTGGGGCATTTCGTCGGCCGTCAGGGCGGACGCGACCATGTTGTTCTTACCGGCCACTAGGTTCCTCCTCCGAGAAGGGTTCTAAGACCCATTCTAAAACGTCGTCCAAGTGTTGAGCGAGGTGGATTTTCACTTGCCGCTTCACAAACGGCGGCACTTCATCCAGATCCACCCGATTCTCCTCGGGAATAATCACGTGTTCCATATGGGCGCGGTGCGCGGCCAAAATTTTCTCTTTGATGCCCCCGACCGGTAAAACCCGCCCGCGGAGCGTGATTTCGCCCGTCATCGCCCATTTGGGACGAACGGCGCGGCCGCTCAGGGCCGAGACCAGGGCGGTCGCAATGGCGATACCGGCCGACGGACCGTCTTTCGGAATCGCTCCTGCCGGCACATGCACATGAACGTCCAGGGCTTCGTTGAAATGAGGATCGATGCCCAATTCCCGCGCCCGCGATCGCACGTAGCTATAACCCGCTCGCGCCGACTCTTGCATCACCTCGCCTAATTGGCCGGTGAGGGTGAGTTGGCCCTTACCGGGCATGGTAGTCACCTCAATCGATAAAATGTCGCCTCCGGCCTCGGTCACCGCCAGCCCCGTCACGACTCCGGTCTGTTGCGTCATTTCCGCCGATTCTAAACGGATTCGCGGGGCCCCCAGATAGCGAACGAGCCGCTGACTGGTCACCACCACCTTCTGGGTTTTGCCCTGGACAATATCTCGTGCGGCTTTCCGACAAATCGTCGCCAAGGACCGCTCGAGTTCCCGCACCCCGGCCTCCCGCGTATAATGCCGGATAACGAGTTGCAATACCCGACGCCCCAACACCACCCGATCATGACTTAGCCCGTGTTGTTCCAGTTGGCGCGGCCATAGATACCGTTCGGCAATGGAGATTTTCTCTTCCTCGGTATATCCGGGGATATGAATGACTTCCATGCGATCCATTAAAGGCCGGGGAATCGAATGGAGCACGTTGGCGGTGGCAATAAACATCACCGCCGACAAGTCAAACGGCAATTCAATATAGTGATCGGAAAAATGCGCGTTTTGCTCGGGATCCAAGACCTCCAACAACGCGGCCGAGGGGTCTCCCCGAAAATCGGTCGCCATTTTATCCACTTCATCGAGCAAAAAAAGCGGGTTTTTACTGCCGGCCTGCCGCATCCCTTGAATAATGCGGCCCGGCATCGCGCCCACATAGGTCCGTCGGTGTCCTCGAATTTCCGCTTCGTCACGCACCCCGCCCAACGAGACCCGTACAAACCGGCGACCGGTCGCTCGTGCAATCGAACGCGCTAACGACGTTTTGCCCACCCCGGGCGGTCCCACCAAGCACAAAATCGGGCCTTTAATATGGGGCGCCAACGCCAGCACCGACAGATGCTCCAAAATCCGGTCCTTCACTTTTTGAAGGCCGTAGTGATCCTCGTTCAAAATCCGCTCGGCTTCTTCTACATCTACCCGCTCCTCGGTGGTGATCGCCCACGGTAAATCCAATAACCAATCCAAATACGTCCGCACGACCACCGCTTCGGCGGATAGAGGCGACATCTTGGCTAGCCGATCGATTTCGCGCGTAATTTTTTCCCGTACCGGTTCCGGAACCTCGCCTAGCCGTTCCAAACGTTCGCGGTATTCTTCGGTTTCGGGGGCCTCGTCTTGTTCCCCTAATTCCCGTTGGATGGCTTTTAATTGCTCGCGCAAATAGTATTCCTTTTGGGAGCGCTCCATTTGTTTTCGCACCCGGACATGAATCCGCTTCTCGATTTCCAACAATTCGATTTGGCGGGACAAAATATCGGAGACTTTGGACAACCGCTCGTCAATCGGAAAGGTTTCCAACACCTCTTGTTTTTCCTGCGTGCGAATGTCTAAATTCATTACCACCGTGTCGGCCAATCGCCCAGGATCATCGATATTTAAGGTCACAGAGGCTTCGCCAGGCATTTTCCGCGAGTTTTTGACATACGCCTCAAACAAGTCGACTACCGTATGCATCAACGCTTCGGTTTCTTGACCGACATCTTCGCTCGGTTCCTCGATTTCTTCAACCAGCGCCGCAAAATGCGTGTCCCGGTCATAAATGGCCTGGACCGTCGCCCGCGCCTTACCTTCGACCACGACTTTAGAGCCCCCGGTGGGCATCTTCAACACTTGCTTTATTTCCGCGGTGACCCCCACCCGATATAAATCCTCTTCCCCCGGTTCGTCTTGACGGGTGTCTTTTTGGGCAACAAACACGATGAGACGGTCCGCCGCCATGGCTTCTTCCAAGGCCCGCAAACTTTTTTCCCGCCCAATTTCCAGCGGCACGACCATTAAGGGGAACACCAGAACCCCTCGCAGCGGTAATAACGGCAATTCCCTGGTATTCATCGCTCGCCTCCGTCATGGGATTACTCCTCAGTATATCGCTTTGTTGGTGTCGATGGAAAAAAGGGGTGGCCTGGGCCACCCCTGCCCTCTACCTTCCCGCTTTACCCCACGGTAGACGGCGGCACACTGCTGGCCGTCAAAAGTCCCGGCTCCATGACGGCTTGGCGCGGCGTTTCGGCTTCATCCACCGTGCCGACCGCCAACTCTAAGACTTCCGTCAGCCGATCAACGGGAATGACCTCGATACCCATCGACGAAAAGAGATCTTGCCAATTGTCCCGGGGTATCAACACGCGGGTACACCCCGCTTGCATCGCCGCTTCCACTTTGGCCACGACCCCGCCCACCGGTTTGACATGCCCCCGAATCGACAGCTCTCCGGTCATGGCGAGCCGATTGTCCACCGGCCGATTCATAATGGCGGAATAACAGGCCACGGCAATCGCAATCCCGGCCGATGGCCCGTCCAACGGCACTCCCCCGGGAAAGTTAATATGCAAATCGTAGGCATCCGGGTCTACTCCGGCCACATTTTTCAAAACCGTCACGACGTTGTCGACCGAACTGCGGGCCAAGGACCGACGGCGGATTGTACGCCCGTGCGTGCCCAATTCTTCCTCATCCACGACCCCCGTGACCTCGATTTTCCCATGCCCCGGATGTGCGACCGCCTCCACCTCTAACAAGGTCCCTAAATTGGGACCGTAAATCGCCAGGCCGTTGACCAATCCCACTGCAGGCGCATCGGCCACTTTTTTCTCCGGCCGTGGGTTATATTGTCCCGAATTCACCACCCATTCCACGTCACGCTGGGTCATTTGGTGACGGTTTTCGGTCAGTGCTACCCCCGCCGCAATTTGCACCATATTCACGGCTTCGCGGCCATTGGTGGCGTATCGTTGAATCACGTCCAGCGCACCCGGTTCAACAAGAATCCCCATCCGTTCCGCCGCTTGCGCCGCAATCGTGCGGACCTCCGACGGCAAAAGGGCGCGGAAATAAATTTCCAAACAGCGCGATCGAATAGCCGGTGGAATTTCTTGCGGTTGACGCGTCGTGGCTCCCACCAACCGAAAGTCCGCGGGCAACCCGTTTTCAAAAATATCCTGAATGTGCAGCGGAATGTTGGGATCTTCCGCATTGTAATAGGCCGACTCGAAAAAGACTTTTCGGTCTTCCAGCACTTTGAGGAGCTTATTCATCTGAATCGGATGCAACTCGCCGATTTCATCGATGAACAAAATCCCCCCATGCGCTTTGGTCACGGCTCCCGGCTTCGGCTGCGGAATGCCCGCCATGCCCATCGGCCCGGCCCCTTGATAGATCGGATCATGGACGGACCCGATTAAGGGATCGGCAATCCCCCGTTCGTCAAAACGAGCGGTGGTCGCGTCCAGTTCAATGAATTTTGCATCCGGACGAAAGGGTGACCACCCCATTTTTTTCGCCTCTTCCAGCACCAAACGAGCCGCCGCCGTTTTCCCTACCCCGGGTGGCCCGTAGATAATGACATGTTGTGGGTTCGGACCGCAGAGAGCGGCTCTCAAGGCTTTCACACCGTCCGCCTGTCCGACGATGTCGTCAAAACGGGTCGGCCGGGTTTTTTCGGATAACGGCTCCGATAGTTGAATGGCCCGCATCCGCCGAAGCTTGTCAATCTCTTTTTTCGACTCCCGTTCGACCGCCACTTTGTTCCCTTGCTGGGACTTGAGCATGTTCCAAAAATAAAGGCCAATAATCACCAGAAAGAAAAATTGGACGAAGGTGACGACGCTTTGTAAATTCATCGTACCCCTCCTTTCGCTGTTTCTCGCTTCACCGCGTGATTCCGGCCAAAATCCCGGAATCGTCCTCCCTAGTGTGGCCAAAAGCTAACCGCCTAACGCGTTAAATCCTGGCGGTCTATGGAAAATTATGCCCAATCCCCCGCCACTTCATGACCTCACAAAAAAAGCCCTGGGATTTACCCAAGGCATGTCGTCCGAAACCCCTAAAAATTGCGAGGTTGAAGGCGGCAAACGTCAAAGACTATCCCCACCATCTTTTAAATATGTCCAGAGCCATTCGACCCCATCCCACCCGAAAGGGCTTTTGAGCGAAAACAAAACGTGGCCGCCTTACCGCTCGTCAAGCCGATACGGGCCCCCGGAGAAGGGAAAATAATCCGGCTACCATCATAAGCCCAATGGCCAAATAAAACGCGGCATGCATGCCCTGAGTAAAGCTGGTTCGAAGGAGCGGCGACAATCCGCCCGTGCCCACAAATATCGCAAACGCCAGACGGCGCGGGATTTCCGTGGCCGCCACCACCATGGCGGTAGCAAACGACAGTACCATGCCGACATTGGCAAATGTCCGCAGCATACCGGAGGCGATCCCGTACGCCCCCCTTGGCGCTCCTTTCATCACCGCCGCATTATTAGCCGGGAAAAATCCCGCATTCCCAATCCCGTTGACGATGCTGATCGCAGTTACGCGCCATAAGGGGCTCGATACCCCTAAATGGGCGTATAAAAAGAGCGAGACGGCTTGAATCATGAGTCCGGCACTAGCCGGTCCCGCCGGTCCGAAACGATCCACCAATCGACCGGTGACCGGCCCTAAAAGGCCTCCCGCCAAGTATCCCGGAACCATTAACAAGGCTGCCGCCATGGGGGTCAGTTTCCGCACCCCTTGAAGGTACATCATAATTAAAAAGAGGACCGAAAAATTCCCCACCGCTTGAAAAAAGGCGGCCACAAACGAGGCGCTGACCATCCGCACCCGAAAGAGCTCCAAATGGAGCATAGGAGACGATTGCCGCCGTTCCACCATGATAAAAACCCCTAAAAAGACAAGGCCCAACAGGAGTTCCCCGCCCAACCGCATCGTCAGGGAATGCGCCGCCAGATGCGGCGGTTGACTGGGGGACGACCGGGGCGGATTTTTTGGCTTTGTGGTACGCCTTTTGGGTGCGAGGGCTCAAAGATGTCCGTATTCGGGAGATTTTGAAAGCGCATCTGGAGGGTTGGCAATCTCGCTGGGCGGGCTTGGTTTCGGCCGACCCTAATTCGGCGGCCGCCACGTTTTGGATGGCGGTGGCGTTGGGTTTACCGATTTTAACCGCCACCGGGCTTCAGGGCAGCGAGGCGGCACTGGCCTATGGACTTCGTCATGTAGGAGAGGAGACGAGCTAAATGCGGCAATCTTTTGCGGCCCCTGCCCAAGCCTCTTCATCCGGTCGTACCGGGTGGGCTTTGGCGGTTATTGTATTGGCGCCCCCGGCGATCCGGCGGCTGTTCCCGAAAGCGGGCCAATAACCAATGTAATAACGCCTGTTCCAGGTCTTCTTTATGCGGAAAATAATAATGGAGGGTGGCGATATTCACGCCCGCCCGATCGGCCACCGCGCGCGTTCTGAGCCCGTCCAACCCGTCTGCCACGGCCACGGCAAACGCGGCAGCCAGAATCGCCTCTTGAGTTTTTTGCCCCCGTGGGGTTGTCGGCGTCCCATCGCCTGATTTCATTCATTGCACCTCCCCTCATTATCTTAATCAATCGGTTGATTAATAAGAAACCCACGCGGGACAGGCGCTGAGCTCGCCCATTTGCCATAGAATACGGCAAAAATACCGTATATTACCAGGAGGCTCTCATGGCCACGCTGCTTTCTTTGTTGGAAGGTCTACCGGGCTTTGACCGGTCCGTCCTAACCGATCTCCCTATCCGGTCCATTGTCCTCGATTCTCGCCAAGCTACGGTTCAGAGTCTCTTTGTGGCTCTCCCGGGCCAACATCAACACGGCGCCGACTTTGCGGCGGATGCCGTTCGGCGAGGAGCGGTGGCCGTCATCTCGAGTGCATCGCGCCCTTCCGGTTGGCCACCGGTAATTCCCTGGATTCAGACGGATAATCCCCGAATGTGGCTACCGACTCTAGCGGCCCGCCTGTACCAATTTCCCGCCCGCCGTCTCACCCTCTATGGGGTCACCGGGACCAACGGGAAAACCACGACCGTTTACATGCTGGCCGCGATATTACGGCGTGCCGGCCGCCGGGTCGCCTTTTGGAGCACCAATCAGGTCGAAGGCATCCCCCATCCTTACCGTCCCGCCATGACCACTCCCGATTCGCCGGCCTTGCACGAATTTTTGCGGCAAGCGGTAGATACCGGGGCAGAAGACGTCTTGTTGGAAGTCTCGTCGCACGCGTTGGCGCTTAACCGCATCGGCGGACTGCGGTTTGCCGCCGTCGCCGTGACCAATATTACGCCCGATCATTTGGATTTTCATGGTTCGTTCGCAGACTATGTGGCGGCCAAGGCATCCATTGTGCAATATGTCAAACCCGGTGGCGCGGTGATATTAAACGGGGATGATCCGGTGATTTCCGGCTGGCAAACGCCGGCCGTGGTCACGCGAACCACCTACGGGTTTTCCGGGACTCACCCCTTAACCGCCCGGATCATCGAATCGCATGCGGATCACAGCCGATGGGAATGGTTTTGGCAAAACCAATCCTATGGTGAAATCGTCCTTCCGGTCCCCGGACGCCATAATATCCAAAATGCCCTCGCCGCCTTGGGCATGGCCCTTCATTGCGGGATCGCACCGGACGTCGCTCGTGATGCGTTAGCGCATTTCGTACCCGCTCCCCGCCGGCTCGAAACGGTGACCCAAGGCGACATTACCGTGGTCAGCGATGTGGCGATGAACCGGGCTAGTTATGAGGCCGTCTTGGCGACCGTCCATTCTCTCGGGCGCCCCGTCGTCGTGGTCAACGCCATTCGCGGTAATCGCGGTCCGGATATCAATCGCGACATTGTCGACGTGCTGGCGGACTGGGCCGATCACATGGCCTTTGCCCCGGTCATTGCGACCCTGAGTACCGATCAGGTCGCATCCTTATCCGTCGACTATCGCGTGCGCCCGGACGAACAAGCGGCATTTTTAGAGCAAGCCAACCGGCGCGGATTGGCCGTGATCTGTACCGATACGTTAGAGGCGGCCATCGATGCCGCCCTGGCCCGGCTGCCGAAGGGCGGCATCCTCTTATTGCTGGGTACCTTTGGCATGGACGCCGGTCTGGCCCTGGTCCGGGATCGGATCGGTTAGGCAAAGACCTTCATGACGATGTAGGCGTCTTCCCCATTGCCGAAAAACCTGGGCATCTCCGAAACCACCTGCCAACCAATCGTCTGTAAGACCCGTAATTGGGGGGTATTGGACCGGCGTACTTCGCCTAAAAAGGCCCTCGCCCCCCGCGCTTGGGCCAAGGGTTCGGCCGCGGTCAATAAAAAGGCCGCCAATCCTTGGTGACGGTAGTCGGGATCGGTCACATTTGCCAACACATGGGCATACGCCCCAAACACCTCAAAACCGAAATAGGCGATAATTCGCGGCCCGTCCTTTACCACCAGGTAAATCGTTCTCGGCGAGAGATATTTGATCACTATCTGACCCCAAGACATCGGTTCAAGAAACACGCGCCGTTCCAATTGGGCAATTTGTCCAATATCTCGGCGTCGGAGCCGTTCCACACGGTACTGACGGTACCGACGCGGCCATTCGGATTCCGGCATGCTACATCCCCCCTGTCACTTTACGAAAGAGAATGGCTGCCGGTCCCTCCTTGTGGAAAATTTTTGCTCTGGTGTCTCACTTTACCAGCCAGCGGGATAGGATATCAACGGTACTGCCATTAAACGAGGTGATCTCTCATGCTTCCTCTCACCACCGGTCATATTCTTGACAGTTGGGCCCGTTTGACCCCGGAACAGGTTGCCGTGATTGACGCCACAACCGATACCGCCTGGTCCTATCGTGATTTGGCCCAAGCCTGTGATCGTACCGCCGCCCGCTTACACGACCTAGGGGTGAAATCGGGCGACGTGATCGCCTATGTCTCCGACGAACGCCTAAATACCGTCGCCCTCTGGTATGCCCTCGGAAAATTAGGGGCGAGCTGGTGCCCCTTAAATCCCCGCGCTACCGTCGACGATTGGATTCGGCAAATAACCCATGCCGAGGCTTCTCTGGTCTTGTATTCCGAGAGCTTTGAAACATCCGTCAATCGCTTGCCGGTCCGGTCGGTCGATTTAGGCCGTTCTCCTCTCGATGCCCCGGCTCCGGTTTCCTGGCCCGTCACCGCACATTGGCCCGACCGGGCCGGCATTCTTTACACGTCGGGAACCACGGGGAGTCCGAAGGGGGCCTGGCATAGTCATCGGAGTCTTTGGGGATGGAACACGAGCGTCTTATGCTCTCTCGGCATCGGCGGATCTGATCGTTTCTTGAACCCCTACCCCCTGTACCACATGGGAGGTATCGGTTTTACGTTGGCGGCCATCCAAGCCGGTGCCACGACGGTGTTGGCCACACCTTTTGACGCCCAAGCGACCATAGAATATGTGCCGCGTTACGACATCACCGTCACCATTATGGTACCGACTATGGTGCAAGCCCTCTTAGAACAGCCGGCCCCCGAGCGTCAGACGCTTTTAAATGGACACTGGCGCCATTTGGTGACAACCAGCGCCCCCCTTTTGGAGGATACGCGCCAAGGGATTCATCGCGAATGGCCAACGATCCGCTTGTCGGTCCTGTACTCCGCGACCGAAGCGGTCTTCACGGTCGCGTCGGACCATCACGGGCCCTCGTCCCTGACGGTGGGTCGCCCCGCCTTCGGCATGGATATTCGTATCCGTACGGAAGACGGGCGACCGGCTGCCCCCGGTCAGGCCGGGACCATCTATACCCGCGGGATTAGCCTCTTTGAGGGCTATCATCGGGCCCCCGATCAATTCCACGCGATTGACAGAGGTTGGCTGACATGTTTTGACACCGGCTATCTGACAACGGACGGCGATTTGGTGCTCGTGGACCGAGCCGCCGATTTAATTAACTCGGGCGGTGAAAAGATCTCCTCGCTGGAAATCGAAAACATTTTACTGTCGCATCCGGCCATCAAAGAAGCCGGTGTGGTGGGACTACCCGACCCCTATTGGGGGGAACGCATCCATGCCGTCATTGTCCCCCGGATACCCGATTTGCACGAATCCGATCTCTATCCCTATTTATCCCAACATTTGCCTCGGTATAAATGGCCGAAAAGTTGGGCCTTTGTCCCCGAATTACCGAAAACCAGCAGCGGCAAAATCTTAAAACGAGCGCTCCGGCAAGAAAACCCCCGGGGTCGGTAACCCTAAGACCCCGGGGGCAACGCGGTCCCTAACTGACGGTCGTATGGCTGGAGACGGCGTCGGGTCCGTGCACTTTGGCCACCGCCGCCTTCATTTGTTCCATCGTCGGGGCCTTACACTTAGTTTTCACCACGAGGGCCCCCAAGGCGGCCAGCACGTCCCCGAACAAGAAGCCGCGAAACCAACGAAATTGCGGGTTGCCATATGCCATACGTTCACCCCCAAGGATTCAAACAGTATGCCGCGAAGCCGACCTAGTCCCCGATTACATGGTGGGCATCGGGCTCACCTCCTTTACGGTGGCTATAAGAAATTGTGATGATCGATATAAGTACGAAGCCATTGAGCTCCCCGGAGGGCCTTGATAGAGTGAAGATAAAGTTAGGGAACGGGAGGCCAACGGCGATGGCTCATGTGGTTAGTCAACTGGCTCCGCTGTGGCACGGTCGCACGGCATGGATTGGGTTGGCCATTGTGCTGTTTTATGCCGTCGGAGCCTTGGTCACGGTCATGGCCATCGTCCCCCGTCGACGCTCGACACGTTCACCCTTTGAGCTCCGACGCCGAACAGCTCATTCCCCGACCAACGGACGGTACGCGGTTGTGGTGGATATCCAGCCGTATTTAGAACAAGCCAAAGCCAAGCGCCCACCGCACCAACATGTCGGCTCGGATTAACTGATTTCCGGCGTATGATAGACTTGGGTCAAGTGATAACAGGCTAGCGTCATGGCTGCAAATCCCAATAAAGGCGGCATATCCTCCAAATCGACGGTAAAACACGGGCTGGCCCAATGGCGATGATACCGCCCCACCAGTTGGGATCCCCGGATTTCCGCTTGCAACTGAACTCCTTGGAAGCGGCCACCGGCATGACCCGTGATGAGATGGCCGGATTGGCGAGCAATGACGCTTTCCCCGATGAGGGCGCCGCCGATTCGGAACGTACAGACCACGCCCGGAACCCATTGACCCTTGATATCCTGCCCGACAATCCGACCTCCGAAGTGCCCGTGAATACGCCCATCTTCCGTCGCCGCGAGAGAAAATTGCCACTAGGGCGTTCGCACAATTGCGGACGTTTATTCAATACAAGGCGCGGTTGGCTGGGGTCCCCGTGATCCTGGTCGATCCGCGCAATACCTCGCGCACATGTCCCTCAGTGTGGATTGATCGACAAGCGCAATCGTCCGAACCAAGCCTCCTTTCGGTGTATCGCGTGTGGCTTCGCTGGCCCCGCCGACACCGTCGCTGCGGGCAACATTGCCCGTAGGGCTGCAGTCAACCAGCCGTACGCGGGATCGACTCCTCGGTCGATATCTAAAAGCTCCGCCCCTTTAGGGCGGGGTCGTTGACAGCAAAGGGCGGACGTCGCTTGAGCCACCACCTCGACCAGAAACGGCGCCAATGTCCCACGTATGATTCCCTTGCTCCCCCTCCCGCCACCCTAACCTTGTGATATCAGGTTACCCGGTTCGATCGATACGAACGGGGTAGCGCTTTCCTCCATCCGAACCGCCGTGTCCATGAAACTACAGATTCCTTTATGGTGATACTTGGGTGCCTTGTCTAAAATTTGCTGTACCTCTGGGCCGTATAGGGGCGATCCTGCAGGCTCAAGAAATCGTGAAACATGCGCGTGCCGCGGACACAGAGGGAACACTGACCGCAGGTTTCCCGTGCGACAAATGCCAGAATTTCCGCGGCAACCACCTGCCAGGATCGGTGATGGCCCATGGCAATTAAGGAAGTGCCCAAGCTGCTGCCCGCCGCCTTTAACGAATCCTCGTCCAGGGCTAAATGAAATTGATCGCCAGTAAGCCAGGGCATGGAATAGCCGCCGGGTAAGAGGCCCATAATGTGTATAGGGGCAGGGGGTCCCCCGGCCAGGTCCAACAGCTCCCGCACCGAAATCCCCCGTGAGACTTCGTAAACTCAAGGGTTTTTGACGTCCCCTCCCACCGAAAACAGGGCTGGACGGTGTTGACGGTACCAGGAGGCTCCCTGACGGAGAATGACCGGGACATAAGCCAAAGTCTCTACGTTATTGACCACGGTCGGCTGATGCCGGTATCCGTCGGTCGTCGGATAAGGCGGCTTTAACAGCGGCGGCTCCACCCCCATTAACACCCGATCCTTCATCGAGAGCCAGGCTCAACTTCCGCCCCATTGACGACAAGATATTGTTCACGGGAAGGCTTTCAATAATTCGCCCCATTTGCCAGCCGTGGGAAAGGCCGTACCGCCCCGTCGGAGGAGTTCCGCATCAGAAATGGCGGATAAGACCTCTTGCGGACCCCCCGTATAAAATCCGCATGAGGGCACCATCCTTTCGCTCAACCCGCCGGCTCGCCGAGATTTCGCGCCGGTCTATCGGAGCTGGGACGACCTTTCGCGCGTGGCCCAACAGCTGGCCAAAAGCATCCTGGATTACGGCCGACAACTGGACCGCCAAAAAAAGCAATCCCGATGACGCAAAAAAGAACGCCCCTGCCGTAGCAGAGGCATTCTCTTTTCACACGGATTACGCCGTTTCTTCCTTTTGTTTCTTGCCGCGAACTTTGCTGCGGTCTTGAGTCGAAACCAAGATTGGCGGTTCGTGGTTCTCGACCACTTCCCGGGTAATGACGCACTTGGCAATGTCCGGACGGCTCGGAATGTCGTACATGACGTCGAGCATAATGTCCTCGATAATCGCCCGGAGCGCGCGGGCCCCGGTATTCCGCCGCATGGCTTCCCGCGCCACGGCCCGCACGGCATCGTCCTTGAACTCGAGTTCCACATTGTCCATTTGCAGCATTTTTTGATACTGCTTAATCAGCGCATTCCGCGGTTCGGTCAAAATCTGCACGAGCGCTTCTTCATCCAACGCATCGAGCGTGACCGTGATCGGCAGGCGCCCGACGAATTCCGGAATCAACCCGAACTTTAAGAGGTCTTCCGGCATGATCTTCGCCAACACGTCCCCGATTTTAACATCGCTCTTACCTTGAATTTCGGCGGTAAAACCGAGTCCACGCTTGCCAATGCGGTTTTTAATAATTTTCTCGATGCCGTCAAAGGCCCCACCGACGATAAATAAAATGTTGGTGGTGTCAATTTGGATGAACTCTTGATGCGGGTGCTTACGCCCACCTTGGGGCGGCACCGACGCCACCGTGCCTTCCAAAATTTTTAGGAGCGCTTGTTGGACACCTTCCCCGGAGACATCGCGCGTAATCGACGGATTTTCGGATTTACGGGCGATCTTGTCTACCTCGTCAATGTATACAATGCCCCGCTCCGCCTTTTCCACATCGTAATCAGCCGCTTGAATCAGCTTGAGGAGAATGTTCTCGACGTCTTCCCCGACATACCCTGCCTCGGTCAGAGAAGTGGCATCGGCAATGGCAAAGGGGACGTTCAAGATTTTCGCCAATGTCTGCGCCAGCAAAGTTTTTCCGGAACCGGTAGGACCCAGCATCAGAATGTTGGATTTTTGTAGTTCCACATCGTCTACTTTGCTGCCCAGGTTAATCCGCTTATAGTGGTTGTACACCGCCACCGACAGCGTCTTTTTGGCTCGTTCCTGGCCGACCACGTATTGATCCAAAATCGCTCGGATTTCCGTGGGCTTGGGGATATCTTTGAGCTCGAACTCGACGTCGTCGTTTAACTCCTCCTCGATAATCTCGGAGCAAAGTTCCACACACTCGTCGCAAATGTATACGCCCCCAGGCCCGGCAATCAGGCGCTTGACTTGGTCCTGATACTTACCGCAGAACGAGCACTTGAGCTGTCCTTTTTCATCGGTGAACTTAAACATAGTCCGCCCCCCTTATCCGCCTCGCCGTCGTCCCTCGTAAAGCGTTCCTTGCGGCTACTGCTGTTCCGGAGTCCGACCGGCTCGTGGAGTCAAAACATCATCAATCAGATGATATGCCTTTGCCTCTTCAGCAGACATCCAGTTGTCATGCTGCGTCTCCTGAAGGATCTGCTCAACGGTGTGGTCACTGTGATGTGCCAAAATTTTAGCGAGGGTTTCCCGATTTCTCAAGAGCTCTCGCATTTGAATATCGAGATCAGTGACTTTACCACCCATCCGGTCGACCCACGGTTCGTGAATCATGACCCGTGCATTCGGCAGGGCAAACCGCTTGCCGGCCGCACCGCCGGTTAACAGCAGCGCACCCATACTGGCCGCCAAACCGACGCAAATCGTCGAAACGTCCGGTCGGATTAGTTGCATGGTGTCATAAATCGCAAGACCGGCACTGACCGAGCCCCCCGGCGAGTTGATGTACAAGTTGATGTCCTTTTCCGGGTCGTCGCTTTCTAAAAATAACAACTGGGCGACCACCAGATTGGCGACATCATCATCAATCGCGCTACCCAAGAAAATAATCCGCTCTTTTAATAAGCGGGAATAAATGTCATAGGAGCGCTCCCCCCGGTTGGTTTGCTCAATGACCATCGGCACCAAATAACTCATGCGTTCTCCCCCCCGACATTAGATTCCGACGACTCGCGTACGGTGGACGCCAGATAGTCGCTGACTTTGGATATCAATAAATCCTCCGCCAGTGCCCCGATGCTACCTTGACGCACGAAGGTTTGCAAGACCTGATCCACCGATTGCTGATAAAGATCGGCGATTGGCCGTACCGCCTCTAACACATCGTCGTTTGTGACGTTAATGTCCAACTCTTTGGCCAATGCTTCCAAAATGAGCTGTTCTTTGACTCGCTCCTCCGCCGCCGGCCGCATTTCCTCATGTAACGCGTCCCACGTCATCTGCCGACTTTCCAGGTATTGATCCAGATCCGCGCCCATCCGCCGAAGCATGGTGTCCAGCTCTTGCAGTTGGCGATGGATTTGACGATCAACCAACGTCGGCGGCAAGTCGAATGTTACACGCTCTTTCAGCTTACCCAAAATCACCGCTAAGCGATCATTTTTGGCTTGCGCCTCCAAGCGTTCACGAAGCCTATTCGCCGCGTTGTCGCGTAATTCCTGCTCCGACTGATAGCCGAGTGATTGCGCCAGTTCGTCGTCAATCGGGGGGATTTCCGGTCGCTTGATATCGGTGACCGTCACCTCAAACCGTACCGGTTTACCGGCTAATGCCACATCCGGGTGAGATTCGGGATAGGTTAATCGAATCGTGGCCGGTTCGCCCAGTTTCAACCCGATTAACTGATTTTCCAGTCCCTCAACGGCCAGCCCGGACCCCACTTCCACGGCGTAATTCTCGTCTTCGACAAAAGGTTCCGCATCCGCAATTTCGCCGTCTTCCGTCTCCAGATATCCCTTCAGCGAGAGCACCACATGGTCCCCCATGGAAACGGGCTCGTCCTCTACCGGGGCAAGCTGGGCTTGGCTTTTAGCTAGCTGTGCCAATTCCTTGTCAAGATCCTCAGGGGTGGGTTCCGGAATAGATAACGGTTCCGTGAGAAGGTCATCGATAGGCCCCACCGTAATTGCCGGCTTCGATTCGACTTCAATAGCAAATTCAAAAGGTTGATTCTCTTCTAAGGTGACGATATTAATCCGTGGTTCCCCCACGGGTTCCACCGCCGCTTGTTGCAAAGCCGCCCCATAGTGCTGGTCGACCAGCTGCTGTGCTGCTTCCTGCAACAACACCCCACGTCCGACATACATTTCGAAGATTTTGCGCGGCGCCTTGCCTTTGCGAAATCCCGGAATATTATACCGGCGCACCACGGTTTTAAAGGCCCGATCCATTGCTTGTTGGACATCATCCGGCGCAATGGTGACCGATACCTTGGCCACCGCATTGGGGAGCCGTTCCAAGGCCACTTCCATGCTTTCGAATTCCTCCTCTAACCCCCATCAAAATCATCCCATTATAGCATGGGTTCCCCATGAATCAAAAGACAAGAAAAACCGAGGCAGATATCCTGCCTCGTCAAATGGAGCGGAAGACGGGATTTGAACCCGCGACCCTCGCCTTGGCAAGGCGATGCTCTACCACTGAGCTACTTCCGCACGTGTGGTGCGAGGGAAGGGACTTGAACCCTTACGCCTTGCGGCACGAGATCCTAAGTCTCGCATGTCTGCCATTCCATCACCCTCGCTTGGTGCGCCCGGTAGGATTTGAACCTACGACCTCCGGATTCGAAGTCCGTCACTCTATCCACTGAGCTACGGGCGCCTCAAGAAAAAACTCCCGGACACGCCGGGGTAAAAATTGGGGTGAATGAGGGGACTTGAACCCCCGACCCCCAGGGCCACAACCTGGTGCTCTAACCAACTGAGCTACATCCACCATGTCGGTTCGTCAACCGCGTTCATAGTATAGCACGCGCTCCGATTTTTTTGCAACAGACCAGGTAGTCGAACAGCGCGGCATCCAGTTTTCCGTCGCATAAAATCTGTTCACACGCGCCATCCTTCTATAGAGTGTCGCCCCAATCGCATATCGTGAGCCTGAAGGGCGTTTCACAGGGTTCCACGTTATGATATCCCGAATGAGACTCGTCTTTGCAGGAATTAACCGGTGCCCTCACGAATCTTTATCGTATTCTTTTCCCCCAAAGGAGCATCCCTATGCGATTAACGCCCTATCCGTTAGTCGGATTAGGACTGGCCGTGGTCGTCCTTTCGGCCTGTGGAGTCCCTCGTCTTTCCACAACAACCGCTAAGATTTCCCATCGGGTCGTGTCTTTACCGCCCGTTCGGCTATGGGCCGCCTTGAAAAAAGGCGGAATTCCCCTTCAAGGCTTGGTGATTGATCGGCACGGAGGAAGCCCCTTTGCGGTCGCCTGGGCCTATCCTCATCCGAATTCTACGGCCTTTGTCTCGCTCTTGCGGGTAGAACGACTACGCTGGCTCAACGGCACTTGGCGTCCGACCGGGTTTTGGACGTTTCAAAACACCAACCTAGTTGAACAGGTCGACGCGACGTTAGCCCCGGACAACACGCTTGGGCTGGCCTCCCTGTGGGTGAGCGGCGGGTCGGACGGCGCAGGCGGATTTCTCAACCTGGTCGTAAGCCCCACACAATTCCAGGCGAAGCCTTTTGTCCCGGTGTTGGATCCCGTGCTGTCGCCGGCACATGGTTACCGCTGGGTCGAAAATGCTTCAACCACGCGAGTCATATGGCAATGGCGCCGCGGACAGTGGCAAGAGACTAATCAAGGCCTCTTCGGGACTATCCCGACCCAAGCCACACGCATTCCTTGGAACCTTTCCTCTCCTTCGTCCCTCTCTCAAGTAACTATCGGGGCCTATCAGCCTGTCGCGTTTATTCCCGCCTCATCCCTTTTATCGCAATCGTGGGCTATATTAGGCCCCTTTCCGTCCTCGGCCGAAGCCCTCGCCGCCGCGACCACCGGTTTAGTTGCCGCATATCAGCAGGTACCCGGTTTGGTGGCATATCCGCCATTAGGAACCAGTTATTGGGTCGTCGGCATTTGGAACGCCGGCGGAACCGGCATGAAAGACTACCATATCATCGCGATTACCGCACGTTAACCCCGTTTTCGCGGTTCGACAGATTGTAGCAATCGGACAATCGGGCCTTCGGGCCGCCAGGGCTTTTTAATTTTCCGCCCGGAAGTAATTCCCGGCCAAACCAACGCCACGACTAATTCCGAAAGACTTCGTCGAATAGCGTCCAAACGCTCTGAGAACAAATTCACGAGCACTACAAAACGAATAAGCATGCGGTGAGGTTTTTGGCATACAGAGAAGATGCAGGCTGGCCCTATTGCTGCCAGCCCGCTCCAAACATTTGGCGCACAACAGTTTTCTGAATTTTACCGGTCCCGGTTTTCGGGAGATCCGCTATCACCTCTATACCTTTAAGGCGCTTAAATCCCGCCAATCCCCGATTCACCTCGTCCAGTATGGAATCCGGATGATTAGACGCCCCATCCTTTAGAGATACCACGGCCCAAGGTACTTCTCCCCACACCGGATCCGGTTTCCCAATCACACAAGCCTCCCGAATAGCCGGATGCGCATATAATGCATCCTCCAATTCAACACTGGAGATATTTTCGCCGCCCGAAATGATAATGTCTTTTTTGCGATCAACGATTTTGATGTACCCCTCCGAATCAATCACCGCGATGTCTCCGGTATAAAACCATCCATTTCTTATGACCCGCCGCGTCTCCTCCGGTTTGTGCCAATAACCCTGCATCACGCTATCGGCCCGTACCCGAAGTTCCCCGGCCGTTTGCCCGTCCCAAGGCAGCTCCCGGTCGCTATCGTCCACAATGGATACGTCTATTCCAATCAGCGGTATACCGGCCGTACCGCGCCAACGATAGAGATCATCCAACGGTCGATTGGAAACTACATCTTTAATCACGGCCGCGGACACCACGGGCGACGTTTCCGACAAGCCATACCCACCATGATAGTCGGTGCCCAGTTTGGCGCTAGTTTCTGCCACGAAACTGGAGGGACTGGGGGCACCGCCTACGGTCACTTGCTTCAAGCTGGATAAATCATATTGCTCCCGGTTCGGCACGAGATTCAAAGCTTGCACCATGGTCGGAACCAATAAAGCATCCGTCACCCGATGCGCTTGAATCAGCTCCAGCACCCGCGTGGGCACAAACTTTCGAAGCATGACGTGCGTAGCCCCCAAAGCCGTAATGTAGTGCGGAGCACCCCAACCATTGACGTGAAACAGGGGTATGGTATGGAGCATGACTGTCTTGTCACTAAAATCTAGGGTCGCCAGCACTTGTAAGGCATTCATATAGAGATTCCGGTGGGTCAGAGCAACCCCTTTGGGCAAACCGGTCGTACCGGAAGTATAAAATATTTCAGCCACAGTATTTTCGTCGAGAGTATAATCCGCCGCATCGGCCTCATCAGGAGCGGAAGCCAAAAATTCTTCATAACTTAAATAACCTTCGTGGCGTCCCCCGATTTGAATCTCGATCAACTCCATGGGCCGACGTTCGCGGAGTTCTTTGGCGACCGCCTCGAAGTCCGAGTCAAAGACCAAGAGACGGGGTTGCGCATCATCTAAGATGAGGGCTAAATCATGAGGGGATAGCCGAATATTCAAGGGGACCAAAATCGCACCAAATTGCACTACCCCGAAGTACGCTTCTAATAAAGGATGGTTATTATATCCTAGCCACGCGACCCGGTCCCCCGGCTGAATCCCCGATGCCCGCAAAGCATGACTCAACCGCTGGACCCGGTCCCAAAACTGCCGGTAGGTGAGTGTCATATCCTCATCGAGGACAGCCGGCTTTGTTCCGTATAAGAGAGCCGATCGCCGTAAAAATCGACTAACATTCATAGGAACGTTCATGCGTTTCATGCCTCCCCAATCTTCTGGCTCAATCGCTATCGCCGGATTCCGTATCGAATTCCCTGCCGATATGACTGGACGAACGACCTTGAAAGGCGCCGAGATTATCGCCAAAACCGTAATCAAAACCTGCATTGTAGGATTCTGCAGTATTTTTTTGCCACCAAAAAAGCCAATGGTTTCTCTACATACCGCGTCCGCATGCCAACACTCCCTATCACCCCCGCTGATCGGGTGATAGGTTGAGCCTACCACGCATCACGTTAAACATCCATCTGTTCTTACTCGTGTGTCTAGAGAGAAAATTTGTCTTAAATTTGCTCTGGCGTCTGCTTAATGGATAGCAGTGCGAATTAATTTAAACACATCAATCGTTTCGAGTTTTGGCCGCGACTATCCCACGGCCTGCCATCATGATGATTGCAATCAAGCCCCATAATGCCGCCGCAATGCTGACGGTATCAAGCCAGAATAGCGGATCCGTCCATGGTAGGGCCAACCAATAGCTAAGCGCATGAGGGATGCGGGAAAACACATCTAAGAGAATCAAAATCCCCCAGAGTAATCGCCATAGGGCGCCGCGATTAGGCAACGGAGATTTCAGCGTTTGCCAGGCATCCTCAATCCAATCCGGCATCATGCCAATCAACGGCAACAGCGCCCAGGCTAACGCTACCCGCCGCCAATGCAACCAAACGACCGCTACGTGGTGAGGGGACGAGACCAAAGCCGCCAACATGAGAGCCAATGTTAGGACCGCAATTCCACTCCATGGATGGCGCATACCAAAGCCCCCATTCATCCAGGTGTGATCTCTATTATGCCGGAAAGCATCTCGTCAGTTATATGCCTTTGCCTACGGAATTGTTATGACCCTGGTCGAGAAAGTCTAATAGCCACACCCACCATCGTCCGGGGGTTAACCGACCGAGACTCTGTTACCGATATCTCGTCGAAAAATGCCTCTAGCTCCCGTCCATTCGACAGTTTTTTCCTTTAAAGACATGGTAGTTTAGGAGCATCTTGAGGTTTTTGGGAGCGCGGTTGACTATCGATCAAGAAATTTCGCGTCAATTCTCCTCGATTTCGCCCATCAGTGATCGTTGGTGGCGGCAACCGTGGTTTATGGCTTGGCTCATCCATGACGGGTTTATGGCGCTTGCGACTGTGTTGCCGTTTCACGTTCATCATAATCCCTTATTGCCCAATCTGTCTGTCACCTTGCAAGATCGCGGGTGGTTTCATTTCGACGCCGCCTATTACTTTTTTATTGGGTTTCATGGCTACGGCCAGCCGAAGATGGCCGCGTTTTATCCCGGACTTCCCCTCCTTATCGCCTTATTCAAAAACCCTTGGTTAATATTACTGGTCACCCAATTGGCCTTTGGCCAATCTCTTCGGCTGCTGGACCGTTTGGCTCAGGCGCTGGCCCTCTTCGGACAGCAGCGCCTTTTTATTCTGTTGGCCTTCGCCCTAAATCCGATGGCCGTTTTTGATACCACCGCCTATTCCGAAATCTGGACCTTTCTCACGGCATTGGCTAGTCTGGACGCTGCGCGTCAAAGACATTTCGCCCAAGCGAGCCTATGGGCTTTTCTAGCGACCCTCACTCATGGCACCGGCGTTCTGGTGGGAATCATGCCGCTCACGTACGCCGTGCGGTCGATTTACCGACGGGATTGGCCTCGTTTGCGGTTAGCTCTACTGTGGGGTGCCGGCACGTTTATGGGATTTTCCAGCTATGCGCTCTATCTCGCGGTGCACTTTCGGCAACCCTGGTTGATCTTTACTGTTGAGCGACAATTTTGGGATGCCCATTGGACTTGGCCCTGGGCCCAATGGCTGACTCTACTTCAGCATAGGCCGGCCTTTTCCCTATGGTATGGCCTGATTGCTCTGGGCTTCGTGATCTTCGGGGTTAGGGCCGTGACCAGCGTCTGGCGACCATCCTCCCCTTGGTGGGCGGTGCCTGCCTCGGTCTATGGTGTATCCGGGTTACTCGTCTCGTGTTCATTCGATGTGATGTTCGCCCCTTTTCATTCTACGGCTCGCCTTCTGAGTGATTATTTTCCTTTTTATCTGTTCGCCGGTAACTTTTCCCGTCTTGGCCGGTTAATAACGTTAACCTTATGGAGTTTTTGGGCGTTTTTAAGTGCAGTATTTTTTATTCATGGCGTTTGGGTTCAATAGGGACTAATTTTTCGGCCATCAAAAGATCCCGGACATTCGAAGAGAACTCAACCGAGACGTTGAAGGCGCGAATGACTTCGGACCTGCGGACAAGAGTCCCAACCCGGTCCGTTTCCGTGGCGGCGGCTCACTTCGTCAAAACGGCATTGTTTTCGTGGTTTTACACGACCTTTAAATTGGCCCGTATCATAAGGAGGTGCCCGTGGATAACTTTTGGTCACGTGCTCTGATGGCGGGATTCGGTTTGCTGATATTCTCAGGATGCGGGACCGTCCCGAGACAAGTTACGGCCGCCCACGACCGTTTACCCGACTCCACGATCACAAAAAAGCCCCCTCAATTCATCTTATACGGCGTCATTCCCTTAGCTAACGGCATCCAACTGATTTTGAAATACGATCATACCCCCCGTCGGGTTACGCTCGATGATTTTCGGGATATGCGATTGACCCGTCACGGACGGCAATGGTCAGCGCTTTTGTTACGAGCAAGCGTCATCACCCACCAACATTTTCGATTTCCACCACCGTATCCGCTAGTAATGGATCGCACCATGTCTATTTACACATCCTGGGTCAAAACTGTAGAGTTTCAGCAAGTCAGTTCAGGGGTTCTGATAACGTGCACCTTGTTCCCTTCTGCTTTTCACACTCAGCTACTTACCAGTCCGACGGGGTTTGCTTGGGTTTTTGAGGGCCATCGGTTGTCCCGGTTCTTAGGAAAAGCCCGAGTCGCCAAATAAGAAAACGAACGAGGGACCTAGCTATATCCGCTATCCAAGCGGATCTCAGGCTAAAGTATTGAATTTGTCCCCCTGGGGGAGCTTCGGCCGTGTTAATCGTCATGAGCAGAAACGGAGGACCCGCCAAGATTTTATAATCGAGACCCGCGCTTTTCCACCGGGTTGCCCCAGCATACCAACCCCCGACCGACAAACGGTTGTTCCTCAATCCTTCCCCGCCATCGTCCAATCGGCGGCGTTTGAATACAGAGCAGATGCAACCCGCGTTGTACTCAACGCCAGAAGATTTGGCACATCCGATATGGGTCTTCGGTGGTAAGTACTGGCGGGTATTCTGTAAGACGTTGGTGCCACGGCCGTCCCAAACACCCCCTCAACGGCGTTGCCACCACCGGCGCGGATTTAAGCGCATACCCAAAAACCTTTCGGTTTCTTCCAAGTGCAAAATTAACGACAATTGGGCCTGCTGGATAACGAGATAACTCGGTAAGGTCTTGCGCCACCGCCCCAGTTCCGTCTGGCTACTGGCTTCCAACACGAGTTGATGGGCGGCCCGATCAATCCGAAACATCTGGGGTCGTGTTTGCCATAGATTGATCAGGGTTTCTCGGATATGCCCGTCCGGCGCAGCCAAATAATCATCCAACCTTAAGACGCGAGCCCACGGCGGCGTTGTGCCCAAGGCCTCGCTCAACACCTCCAGTAGCACGGAAGACGCGGTTTGATAAGGGTCCGGCGGTTCTGGATTGTCCCATTGCGGTGCCAAGTCGGCTAAATCCGGCAGCACGCGGCCCAGATAGGCGCGATAGAGCGCCGTGCCCACCTGTTGCTGAATCTGGCGGGTATAACGATCCTTAGCCGCCGCGCTCACGGGGATACTCGCGGCAATCGGCACCACATAGGCCCGTTTGGTTACCTCCGTCGCTAGACCGTCAATGTCCGCATTGGCGCTAAACACAAGGCACGGGGCCGGCAGGGTGTCGAAGTAGTCGGTGCTTTTGATGAGTTCAACCGCATGGCGCTGAAAGCGATCCCGCTGAATGTCGTCCACGACCATCGGCAAGGCCTGGGCCCGTTTCGCCCATGCAGCATAGGCCGTCTTGGTGAAGTCTCCGCCAGGAACCAACACATCGAGGCCCGTCATAAGCCGCAAAACCGTTTTCAAAAAGTCGGTTTTACCGGCATTGCTCTTACCGTACACAATAGCCGTCATGGGATATAGATAGCCGTGATGGCCATGTCCAATGGCTTGGATGCGCAGAAGCGGCAACGCCGGGGCCAGAAACAACCAGTTGAGGAGCGCATAATATTGGCGTTGCAACTCTCCGGGCGCACTCCCCACGAACCGATTAAAATCCCGCAAAATACTGCGCTAAGAGCTCGGCGTCGTGGCGGACCTCCTCCCCATCAGGACCGAGGTCCATGTCGCGGCCCGCAAAGCGGCACACCATCGGATCGCCCCACATGATCTCCCAACGCGGCACGGCCTCGGAATCCGGCGCTTTGGCGGCTTGACGGCTGTGCCAATCCACGGCGATTCGGTGAATGGCGTCCGGGGCGATAACCGTGGCGCCTTGAGGGCCGACCGGCAAGGGAACGTCACGATAACGATCCCGCAAGGCATCCGCCCGGACGATAACCGCCCGGGCCATATCCGCCTCTGGGACTTGCCCCTCATGATACTCAACCACTACAGCTTGCCGTGTCTGAATGACCTCATGGATTACCGGGATATCTTCCATATCCATTGGATCGTGTTGGAGAAGCACGCGTGGTGCGATCGGGCTCGCGGCGTCCGCAATGCGACGCCAGTCCCGCTGGAAAAACATCCATGCAACAGAGTCATCAAACACGATCAGGTTTTCCCATTGATGGCCGCCCAAACCCGGTGTCGATAAGTTGGCCGATCCCACAATCACCCGCGGCGGACGATTCCTGCCCGAGAGCAAAAACGTCTTTTTATGGGAGACGTGTCGGGTCAGCGTCCGAAAGGTGATGGAGCCGTCTCTTAATGCCGCCAGCACCGCTTGATGCTGCGGCGCGAGTTGCTGGACGACTTGTTGCACCTGCTCTGCCACCGTCTGTTGCAAGGCCATCAAGTCCGCAATCCCCTGCGGCACGATTTCCGCATACCCGAAGACGATGTCGACCTGCCGAAACCACGGCAAAATGCGGGCAATTAAGGGTAAACTAGTAGATCGATTCCTTAATACGTGACTTAGCGAGGGAGGTATGGTATGGTGAATAAAACCATCACGGAGGTTTTGCCGATGTCCGCCTCACGGCGTCTCCCCCCACTCTCCCTCACCGACGCGGATCGTACCTACTTGACGCAACGGGCGCACAGCCGCTCGGCGCGTCACGCGGAAGTCATCCGGGCGCAAATGCTGCTCGCGTATGCCGATGGCGAACCCGTGCAGGCGATTGCGGACCGGCTGCAGATGGCCCGTAATGCCGTGCGCCGTTGCGTCGCGAAAGCGCTCGCTCTGGGGCCGCGCCAAGCCTTGAAGGATCTGCCGCGGCCGGGACGGCCCCGCCAAATTACCCCGGAAGCCCGCGCCTGGATTGTCAGCCTCGCCTGTCAGAAGCCTAAGGATCTGGGCTTGGCCCCGGAATTTTGGTCGGAATCCTTGTTGGCGCAATATGTGCGTGAACACGCGGTGGCCGCCGGCCACCCCAGTGTCCAATGGGTGCAACAGGGCACAATTTCCAAGCTGTTGGCGGAGCACGAACTGCATCCGCACCGCATGACCTATTATCTGCAACGCCGGGACCCCGAATTCGAGGCCAAGATGGTCCAAGTGCTCCACGTCTACCAGCCAGTCGAATTCACCTTCGATGATGACGGACAGCCCACCGTCCGGTGGTCATCCGATGAAAAGCCCGGCATTCAAGCGCTCGGGTCCACGGCGCCCGACCGGGCGCCACAGCCCGCAACCGGCCAGGGCACCTGGCAACGGGACCACGAATATGTCCGGCACGGCACGGTGAGCCTCTTGGCCGGGATCGATCTCGCGACCGGCGAAATCCTGGGCTTGGTCCGCCCCCGCCATCGAAGCGCCGAGTTCGTCGAGTTTTTGCCAGCGCTTGACCAGAAATATCCCACGGGGGTCAAGATTCAAATCATCCTGGATAATCCTCCGCCCACACTTCGCGCGAAACCCGTGCCTATTTAGCGACGGTGCCCAATCGCTTTGACTTCGTCTTTACGCCGAAACATGCGTCATGGCTGAACCTGATCGAGGTGTTTTTTGCGAAGTTGTCGAAACAATTACTGAAGGGAATCCGGGTGAACTCCACGGACGAACTGGCCGACCGGATGTTAGCATATATTGATTGGCTCAATCAGGATCCCGTGCCGTTTCGTTGGCGGTGGACTCCGAAGGACGTCGAGGATGCGCACGTTATTTAGGAATGGCTATACTAGTCGAATACGTGAGCGCTTGAAGGATCTCATAGCCCTGAAACAAGTCCTCGACGGTCCACTCTTCAGTTCCCGCCCATCGAGCTCAAACGACCGTTAAGCCTGACGTCGCGGAATCGAAAAGGGACGGCGTATCCGAAACAATCGGCGATTTGCGGGGCATCTCTTCACCTCGGTTCCTTTGGCGGGACGGCAACGTGTTCGCGGGCCATCCGCTCGTCGACAGCCTGGCGGATGTAGGCCATGCAGGATTTCCCAGCCGCTTTGGCAGCTCGACACGGGCGACCCAATCCCGCCGGGCCCGGATCGTAATTTTCAGATTATCGGGTGCGTGTCGATCGGCCATCGATATTCCTCCGACCCGATTATCACGTGTGGACGGTCCACTTGTCTAGAAAAACTTTCCACAAACTGGATGAAGTCGCCCTGAATCCGCGGCTAACGATATGGAGGGTGAGTTCGTGGTTAGGACCGTGATGCGCGGCCTCCCTGGCTGGACATCACGAAACTCGCCTGGGTGTTCGGGCAGGCCTGGCTAGCGGCTCACCTCTCATCCACCCTCGGCGGCTTGACCGGCGGTGGCTAGTAAGTTGTTATCGTTTTTTCACCTCGGGAGTCAAATCAGACAGTGTCGATCCCGAATCCTTTGTAGTCCAATGCATTCCAGCTATTTTGGCCGTATTGCATCGGTGTTGTAACCTTTTTGCGGAGGTCGTTTTGTTGTGTTGCGCCCGTGTTGCTTTTGGGTTCGAAAAAGTCAGCCTGGCATAATCGCAGATTTCGGAAATGATTGACCACCCTGTTCGGAAACGTCTTACCACGGCAGTCGGAAATTTGTCCGGCGCTATCATTTACGATCGCGTCCTGCCATTGATGGATTTGGAACGCGGCTCGATTTTGAGCTTGGGTGGCCGGCGAATCATCCCTGTCGTCATGGACAGGTATCATCGGGAGCGGGTGGGTTTATCTGAGGGCAAACGGCCCAGATCTATCGGGATGGTGCGTTCTTTCTGGCCGTCGTCGTCCATTTACCCGAACCGGCCGCTTCAGCCTGACGACTAGTTGGGCGTGAATCTGGAATTATGAGGCAGAGGATTCGGCCAAACCTAAGGCGTCAAGTACTCTGCGTCTAGCTTATCACCGAATCCGCAACACTGAAACCGGTTTGGCCCCCGTTTTTTTGACACGAGCGTTCTCTCTAGGGCATTCGCTCCCATTTTGGGGCGATTACGCACACAACGGGGTCCACTGTGCTTGGCCGTTCGCCACGGCGTGCCGCATTTGGGCAGGAGACCGATACCCTAAGGCTCCGTGCAGGCGGCGCTGGTTATAAAACGCAATCCACCGGGTGACCGCCGCGTAGGCTTCGGCATAGGTCGCAAATTCCTGACTCAGACATTCGCGGTCTAACAGGGCATGCCAGGCCTCAATATAGGCGTTGGCGTTCGGCGTCGCCACGGGAATCCGTTCGTGGGTCAAGCCGAAGGCTTGACACTGGGCTTCGAACACGTGAGCCGTAAATTGAGGGCCATTATCGGTGCGAATCACGGGCGGTTCCGGACCCCATTCGGTCTGGCGGGCCTGGACGGCTCGTTGAAGCGTCTGGGCGGCGTCCGCCGCCCGGCAGGTCAGCCCAATGTGATAGGCCACGATACTCCGGTCACAGACATCTAAAATCGCTTGGACGTAGAAAAAACGGTCTTCGCCCGCAATATATCCGTAGGTGATGTCCGTTTGCCACAGCTGGTTCGGTCGCGTGATGACCCAATTCCGGGCCAATTTGCGCGGATAGCGCGATTTCGGGGGGCGATCGGGCCAGAGCAAGTGCCAAGCCTTCATCAGCCGATAGACCTTTTTCGGATTGATGATCAACCCATACTGTTGGCGTAAGACCGCCGTGACTTTCCGATAGCCATACCAGGGATTTTCCTGCTCCAAAATGGCCAGAATCCACGCCATGATTTGGTCGTCGGACACCGCATGCCCGGTTTGGGTGGTGCTATAGCCCACAGGGGCGCGGCCGACGGCCGCGCGCCGTCGGTCTTCGGACGGGTTGAGCTGCCGCCGGCGCCAGGCATAATAACTCCCGCGCGGGAGATGCACGGTCGCACACCAGACTTGCAGGGGCACCTGGGGGTACGCCTCAGCCCATGCATGCACCTGTTCACATAATTCTGTCACCACCGCATCCCCTTTTTGCGGAGAAAATCCTGGAGCATCGCAATTTGAAGGTCGCGCTCCGCTAACAGCCGCTTTAGGCGCACGTTTTCTTCGGCTAACGACAAGGCTTGCGGATCCGGATATTCTGCGGTTAAGGCTTCCCGGACCCAGCGGCGCACCATGGAGGGGTTCAGCTGATGTTGCCGGGCTACCAGGGCCGCATTACCGGTTTCTCGTACTTCGCGTACCACTTGCTGTTTAAATTCGGGTGCATAGGTTTGACTCATCGGAATCATAGCCTCTCCTTTACCTGTTTTTACGGTATCAAGAGAGATCGCTTTTGTCATGCTTTCTTAAGGGGCTAAAAAGGGCCCACGTAAAGATGAGCCATAACCGATCCCATCGGTCCGCACGGGTGAGACGGACCCCACGGAGGCGAAAGCCGCCGCGCTCGCCATTTTTGCTGTCCTTAAACAGCTCTTCGATTTGAAACCGTCGCGCATACGCCCGAATAATTTGGTCCGCCGTCAAGTGTCCACAATTCGTGACGAGAAACCAGGGTTCTTGTTGCCCTTCGGCCCACGTGGCCACAAGCCGCCAGACTTGACGCGCGGCCTTGCCGATCCGAATTGCCGCCCAATCGCCCCATCGCGTCCGAGTCGTGGCGTATTCATCCAAACGACCGTGATAGTCTGGCGTTTCAATCCACCGATCCCCCTTGAGGCGAATGATCCATTTCCACCCCGCGGCGTGCGCCGCGGCGAGGAATGACGCTGAACAAAATCCGCGATCAGCGAGCAAGACGGGCGTGCACGTCGGAGGGAATAAGGGCCGAAGTCGTTGAATAAAACTCCGTTCGATCGCTCCCTGCCGGAGCGTGAGGTCGGCTTTGGCCACCGTTTGCGTAAAGACCGGCACCGCCCGGCCTTGCCGACTGACTAGGGCGGCTACCAAGGTTTGATGGCCATCATGGCAATCGGTCCAATCCAGGATTACATGGTGTAGAGTCTCACATTTTTTGACCGTTTTTTGAGAGGGTTGTCCCACAATGTTTGACGGGGAACAACCCCATCCTCACGGCGGCCCCAAGGCGTAGCCCCAGGGCCATCCTTCGATTGCGGCTTGCCTACCAAACAATCCGGGGCAAAAACTTGATTCCCTCGGCCCCAGAGACATGAAATAAAATTGGCTTTTTTATTTCCGGCCGGAAAGGAGCGGACAAAAAACAACAGGCTGCTCGTCTTGGCGGACCGCAGCCTGCTGTTGCTCGTGAATCCGAGTACTCTTACTTTACCCGATTTCGGGACCCTTGTCACGCGTTACCAGACCTTTTTAGCGACCCAGGAAACCCGATACCGTCCCTGTCCCCAGTGTCAGGGCTGGCGAGCGCGCCATGGCTGGCGCGCCCGGAACGTCCTGGGCGCCCCGGGACAGTGGGGGCGTTTGGCGCTGCTCCGATTGCGCTGCCGGCCCTGCCACACGGTCGAGACCGTGTTCCCCCCGTGGCTCTTGCCCTATGAAAGTTGGACGGTCCCCGTCTTGGATGCCGTGTTGACGGCCGTGGCGACGGAGGGGCAGTCGTGGCGCCAGATCGCCACGTTTTGGCAGGTCGAGGTGACGGCCGTCAAGCGCCGCTGGCGCCGCTGGGATCCCCAGTTGCCGGCCTTTCGCCAACAGGTTCATCAAGTGTTGCAAACGTGGCAGATCGCGACGCCGTGGCGCACCTGGCACCCCCCGCCCGCGGCGCGCGCCGCGGATTGGGGGTGGTTGCAACTCTGCTGGCAGGCTGTGGCCCTCGTGTTGGGAGCCGTGCGGGAATTGGGCACCCCGACGGGGTTCGTGACCTGGCGGACCTGGGTGCCCACCGGGTTACCCGGCGGCGTCCTTCCCCTCCATACCCACCTCAGTCGGCGGCTGGGTCGCACGCCCGCGGGGTTTCCACCCTGATTGATCTCTCCCCAGGCCGTCCGGTTCGCCGTACGGTCAGGGGGAAAGGAGTGGAAAGCCTCATGACAAACGCAGAACGGGACGCGTGGGCGTTGTTTCGCTATCGGCTCATCAGCCCGCTCTTGGATCCGGCTGTCTCGGCCGCCGATCGAGCCGCCTATTGGGCCTTTTTACGCGATCATCCCCCGACCACGCCGGATGGCCAGGTGTGGGTCCCCTCTTCCCGGAGTATCCAGCGCTATTGTGCCGCCTATCGGGCGGGCGGCCTGGACGCCTTACGCCCCCAACGCCGCCGCGACCATGGGACGCGCCGGGCGTTTTCCGACCCCCTCTGGGTGCAGGCGGTGGCCCTGAAGCGGGAAGTTCCAGAACGCAGCGCAGATCAGGTCTTGGCCCTTTTGCGGGCGTGGGCTCCCACCGCGGGGCTCGACCCCGGCCTTGTGGACCGCATGCGCCGGTCGACCCTGTATCGGCACTGGGCATCCGCGGGCATCACCCGGCGGCGCTTGCGCACCGCGGCGCCCAAACGCTATCGGCGCTGGGAAGCGCCGGAGCCGGGGGCGCTCCCCAGCGCCTGTATGTGGACAACGGGGGGCCCTATAGCAGTGATCGAGGTTGTCCCAGGTTTCGTGGAATTTCGCTAGCGTATCCTTTCTCATGATTTAACCGATTTGCTCGGTTTTTTGTTCGGGTTTATGCGCCACTGCTGATTTTAAGGCCGTTTGCAACACGGGAATCTCGCGATAGCCCGGGATCCGCGTCAACGTGTCTTCGATGAAAAAGCTCGCCGACGCCAACCAGCGTAAGACTTGTTGCCCATTGGTCCAATGTTTGACGTTCTGCGCATGGGTCCGAAATTGACTGTTAAGAGATTCCATGGCATTGGTGTTGGCCAACGTTTGGCGCAAGAGGCCCGGAAGACCCAAACGCTGCACGGTGAGGGTCTCTTCCAACCCTTCTCGGAGGCTCCCGGCGGCGCCGGGATGGTCCCGTTCAAGCTCTTTCGCGAGCGCTTCTAATGCCTGGGCGGCCTTGTCCGCATCCGGTTCTTGATACGCTTTCCGTAAGCGCTGGCGGACACGATTTTCGGCCGATTTCGGCAGGTGGTCCAGCACATTCCGTTGCTTGTGAATTTGGCAGCGTTGGATGAGGACGCGATCCCCCCAGACCTCGCGCACCGCTTTGGCTAAGGCCTTGGCGCCATCGATGACCACGAGTAATCCGTGCGCGGCCGTCAGGCCGCGGGTGATCAGATCCTGTAATAAGGCCGTGACCACGGTATGATTTTCGGTGGCCCCTTCCACCAATCCCAGTACGCGTTTGTGGCCTTCCGCATCAATCCCTAAGGCCCCGACCACCATGTGGTCGGCCACGCGCAAACCATCGATCATCACCACAACCCACGTCCGGTCATCCAACCGGCGTTGGAGGAAGCGGTCGAGGGCCTGTTGGGTGGCTTGGATAAAGCGCCGGCTCACCGTGCTTTTGCTGGGGCCCGGCTGCTCCATCGCGGATTCAAAGGCGGCATCGGCATGGCGCTGCTGGCGGCTCGCTAAGCCATACAGCATCCGTTCCAGTACGGCTTGGGTCGCCAGCGTCGGGTCCTGAAACTGATGGTAGGTGTCTAACGGAATTTCCTCCGAGCCATCGGCTGCCCGCACCCGTGGGTGCGAAACGGAGATTTTGCGATCCCCCAAAAAGACGCTCCCGACTTCGGTCCCGTGTCGGACCGCTTGGCGTTGCGGATCATGACGTCCTTTAGGCCCCGCTAACTGCTCCACCTCGGCCGCCATCATCTGTTGCAAGACCTGCAATCCGACCCGGATCGACAGCGCCAATAAGCCGTCTTCCGCATCCTGGAGAATGTCTACCCACGGCACGGTCAGCGTCTGTTCCGAGCGGGACTTTTTCGTTATACTGGAAGCCACTAGCGATTCCTCCTTCATGATGGGTTAGACCTCTCTAGTAAACCAGAGAGCCATCGGGATCGCTAGTTTCAATTTCCACGAAAAATGGGGCATTCTCGCAGTGATCGCCTCGCCACGATTTGTGCTCGGCTGAATATCCGGCTCATCCATGCGACCCCCCTATGAGCCCGCCGGCAAAGGCAAACAAGAACGCCTCTGGGGCCATGTGCAGTCCTCGTTTTTGCCGGAGTTGCGGGCACAACCCGCCGACTCCTTGGGCCAACTCAACACCTGGTTTCATGCCTGGTGCGAAGAGCACTATCATCGGCGGGTCCACAGCGAAACGGGCGAGACGCCCCTCGCCCGCTGGGGGAGGGGCGGCTGTCATCGGCCCCTCAGCTGGGAAGCCTTGCGCGCCGCCTTTCGGGTCGAGGTCACCCGGCGGGTGGACAAAACGGGCCAAGTTCGCTGGGCCGGCCACCGCTGGGTAGTCCCGGAAGGCTTGTTGCAAGCGGAGGTTCAGCTCCGGTTTGATCCCCACCAACCGGATACGATCGACGTCTGGTACCATGACGAATATTACGGGCGGGCGGTGCGCGCCGATCGGCTGACACAGCCGCCGGCTGCGGACGCGCCCCCGACCCCTCCCGCGTCAACCGGCCTGAGTTATCTCACAGTCCTGGAAGCGCGGCAGCGAGCCCGCCGCCCGGCGGGCGTCCGCTACCGCCCCCCGGAAGAGGAGGGGCCACGCCATGAGTGACACGTGGTGGCACTATTGGGGGTGCCAGCGGCCGCCCTTTAGCCGCGATCTCCCGGTGGAGCGGTTGTTTCCGGCGCCATCGTGGCAAGAAGCGCGGGCGCGGATTCGCCATGTCCTAGAGGACCGGGGGTTTTTGGTGCTCACCGGGGAATCCGGCGTGGGGAAAACCACGGCGCTCCGCGCCGTGCTACACCCGCTGAATCCCGCCCAGTATCAGCTGTGTTATCTGCCCGTCGCAGAAACCTGGACGCCGCGGCATTTATATCGGGCGGTGGCCCATGCCCTCGCTGTCCCGGTCTCGCCGCGGACCGACGACACCGAACGGGCGGTCCGGCATACCCTGTGGACGTTGGCCACCCAGCACGGCCGACTGCCCGTGTTGGTGCTCGATGAGAGCCATTTGCTCTCGCCGCATGTCCTGCAGAGTTTGCGGCTCCTCTTGAACTTCGCCATGGACACGACGGCCCCCTTGGCGTTGATGTGTGTCGGGCATACCGAGTTGCGGCGCAAGTTGGCGCTCCGACCGCTCGAGGCGATTCGCCAGCGGGTCACGGTCGCCTATCATCTGGCCCCGCTGACCGTAGCAGAAACAGCCGACTACCTTCGTCACCACCTGCAGGCCGTCGGGGTGGAGCGGCCGGTATTTACGGAGGCGGCGCTGGCCGCCGCCCATGCCTGGTCGCAAGGGATTCCGCGCCGGATTAATCATTGGGCGCGCGCCAGCCTTATGGCCGCCTGGAGTCAGCAACACCAAATTGTAGACGAGGCCATGGTGGCGATCGCCGAAGCCGAACTGCAGTGGGCCGGAACGGTGTAACGCCCGGCAGGCGATGGCCTCGATGGAACGGGCCTCCGCACGGAGGCCCGTTATCGTTGGCGGTTCGAACGACACGAAGCATGAGAAATTGGGTGCCACGAAGCGTGAGACTCAACAACATGGACCCAACGGCGCCCCATCACAATAAACCGGATGGCATCCTGCGCCGCGGCTTCTCGATTCAGCCGGGGGTTCCCCAAAAAGCGATCGACCCGCTTAATGCGGTGTTTGGGGGCCGCCGGTCCCGACATCCCGCGGCCAATGCTGGCGACTCCGAGCCGCTCGGCTCGGATGAGACCGATGACGAGATCTAACAAGGTTTTCGCTTGCGACCGACGTAACCCGCGAATTTGGGTCAGAAACCAGGCCTTCCATTGTGCTATAATATCTCCACGCATAGTTGCCCTCCCGATGCGGGTGTTTGTTGGGTACTTACACTCTTCGACATCTGGGAGGGCTTTTCCTTTGCGTGTCAAAAATATTTTTGTTAATCTGGCTCCTCAAAGTGGGGATGACTCAGAATGAGGCATTTTCGCTGTCGGGAAACCGTTAGGGGACGCGGGATGGGAACCGACTCATAAAGAATTTTCCCCCATAAAATGACCGGGGGATGCGGGTTTCGGGCACCTATTCGGTCGCTGGTGACTGATTTGACCCCAACATTAGTAAACCCCGCCGCGATCCCGGAAAACCGCACAAACACAAGAAAAAACGGGCTGAGCTCTGGTAAAATTGAAGTATCCCCCACAATTTTCCGGAAGGAGCTCCCCCGCATGGCTATCATACCACAACTCTCGCTGTTTTCGTGGCAAGATCTCCAAGAATTGGGCGACCTCGAACGACTCGTGATCGTGCTGGACACGGTACCCGATGAAGCCCTCATGGGTCAACTCGAGACCGCCCGCGGCCGTGGGCGGAATGAATACCCCGTCCGCGCGATGTGGAATTCGGTGTTGGCCGGCGTGGTTTTCCAACACCCTAGCATCGAAAGCCTCCGCCGGGAACTGGCCCGCAATGCGCAACTGCGCGCGCTGTGCGGGTTCCGCAACGCGGCCGTCCCGCCCGCGTCGGCGTACACCCGGTTTCTGCGTCGTCTGATGGCCGAACAGGACACGATGGACGCGATGTTTGAGCAGCTGGTGGATGACATCACGGCCGTTCTCCCGGATTTCGGTCAGCGCTTGGCGATTGACAGCAAGGCCATCCGGTCGCGGGCCGTGCGGCCCGCCAAAAACCCCACCGCCGATGGGCGCCGCGACGTCGATGCCGACTTTGGACGGAAGGAATACCGCGGCGTTCATGAGGACGGGACCACCTGGACCAAAGTGGTCAAGTGGTTCGGGTATAAGCTGCACCTGGTCGTGGATTCGACGTACGAATTGCCGGTGGCGTGGGAGGTGACGAAAGCGTCGGTGTCCGATGTGACCCGTGCGATGCCCTTGTTGGATCATCTGCACCATCGCCACGGGGCGCTGATGTCCCGCGCAGCCATTTTGACGGCCGACCGGGGCTATGATGATACCAAATTGATCGCCGCCTGCTGGGATACCTACCATATCAAGCCGGTGATCGATATCCGGAATATGTGGCGGGACCCGGATGCCACGCGAGTCCTGCCGGGCCACCCGACGGTCACCGATAATTATCGCGGTGAGGTGTTTTGTCACGATCCGGTTACGGGTCAGGTTCACACCATGAGTAACGGCGGATTCGAAGCCGGGCGGCAATGCCTCAAAAAGCGTTGCCCCGCTCGCTTTGCCGGCGTATCCTGCGCTGGTCAAGACGCCTGTCCGGTCGCTCAGGGCATTCGTATCCCCTTAAAGACCGAGCGGCGGATTTTTACGCCCATCGATCGCCCGAGCCCGCAATGGGCGCGGGAATACGACCGCCGCACGGCGGTCGAACGGGTGAACAGTCGGTTGGACGTGTCGTTCGGGTTTGAACTCCATACCATTCGGGGGCTCCAGAAAATGCAACTCCGGTGTAGCTTGGCCCTCGTCGTCATGTTGGCGATGGCCCTCGGGCGAATTCGACAACGGCAACCGGAGCGCATGCGCCGCCTCGTCGGGTAGTACCCGGCATCGGCCCCGACGGAATCATGGAAAACCTTCTGCGGCCCGTCGGGCCGCTGGTCCGGCGTCGGCGTGCTCCTGCCTCCACCATCAATGGATATCAACGAGGCCAACTTTTTCCACGATTCCTCATCCTGAACGACTGTTTGCACGCGCCAATTCACGGAGATCGACTACAGCGCAAAAAGCTCTCAGAATGGAACTATCTTGAGCTTCGATATCTCCGTAATTTACCATAGGAGTAATTTCCGTGTCATTATAACTCATTAAGCTCGTGTCACTTCCAGATGAAGAGTACCCGTACGCACCCGAAAAGGAAACATTATTAAAGTTCGCTAGTCCTGTAGCTCCGCCTGGCCATTCGGTAATCCATTCCGCAGAAGCAGCTGGTGCATTTCCACCAGCATACGGAGTATAGTTATAAAAAGATGAATACTGACCGGTGGTAACATTTTGCAGAAAATACTCTGTGTAATAGTTACCCTCATAATACACCGAAACATATACGTCATCATTAGGTGCTATCGCTGAGTCATCCCCACTTTTAGGCCAGATGAGCGGAAAATTGTTTCGAACGCAAAGTGTTAGGTCCCACGTTATTTGACCGCAACGCGTAGGATTCGTCTCGATTTCCGTGGCCGAGGGCCACGGGCCAAAATCTCGCAAATTCGGACTTAATCTTTGAATTGAATCCCCTGGATCCGGTTTCATACGGAACAGAACGTTCCGTAAAGGAGGCAAGAGCAGGGAGTCCTTACCGACCCCTGCTCTCATCTGTGCAATCCGAGTTCAGTATACCGGCTTTTGAGGCCGTGTGTCAGCTTTACGCGCAATTTTTGGCCACCATGTTGCCCGCCCTGCGGCCGTGTCCCGGGTGTCACGCTCCCCGGGAAATCCAAGGGTGCCGACGGCGGGCGTTGCAATGGGCGGCGGATCAGATTGATTTCATTGCCTTGACCCGGCTCCGCTGTCGCGCGTGCCACACCGTCGAGACCCTCTTCCCGCCCTGGATTCTCCCTTACGAATTGGCTGCTCTATGGATTTTAGAGGCGGCAGTGACCGCGGTGGCGGTCGACGGGCATTCCTTACACGTATGGTGGGAGTCAAGACCCGGGCTGAAACAATGCTGGCCGGGCCGGGCTTGACGCGACCACCGCGGACGGGCGCCCGCAGGGCCAGGCCGGCCTAGGCCGCCCGTCAGGGGCGCCTGGCCCGAGGGCGGTCGTCCGCGACAATGTCAGGCCGCGCGGCCCGCGCGACCGGTTAGGCGGGCATGGCGGGTTGCCCGCGGGCGCCCACCGCCGGATCGTCCAGCGCCGCGAGCCCCGCGCCCGTGAGCGTCTGCAGCCGTTCGGCCAATGGATACGGCGGCAGGGTGCGCAGGGTGACACGAATGGCACTGAGTTTTTTCTGATAGCGCCGCCGGTCTGTATATCGTCAAATAGAAATGGACAGTTTCAGCACTGAAAATCCTCAGTTTCAGCATCTGAAATTCCCCACTTTCAGCATTTAAAAGTTGGAAGTGATTTTCTCGTCTCGTTAGGGTTAAAGGGGCCATGAGCTCAACACCTGCGAGAGGAGCCGGGATGTGAAAAATATGAAAGAAATTGAGCGCATGGTGACGATGTTTGCGGAAGGGTATGCGATTGCCGCCATTGCAGCAACGCTCCATGTCGACCGCAAGACCGTTCGTAAGTATGTCTACCAGGAAGACTTTTCGGAACCGTTTCCCACGAGGACCGGTCGCAAGTCTCCGCTTGATCCCTTCAAACCGACGATTCAAGCCTGGCTGGCGGAGGATGCCCGCGTGCGCTATAAGCAACGGCACACCGCTGAACGCGTGTACCAACGCCTTCAAGACGAATATGGGGACCGCTTTACGTGTTCCTATTCCACGGTGCAACGCTATATCAAACAGCTGCGGGCCGAGCGGCCCGCGCAATCGACGGGCACCCTCGAACTCGAGTGGCATCCAGGAACCGCGCAAGTCGATTTCGGGACGGCTGACGTCTATTGGCAACCCGGGGATACCCTGGTCCACGCGGTCAAATATCTGGTGGTAAGCTTTCCCTTCAGTAATGCCGCCTTGTGGCAATATTTCCCGGGGGAAACCGCGGAATGCGTCGTGCACGGACTTCAGGCTATTTGGCAACAGATTGGCGGCGTGCCGTCCCGCGTCGTATTCGATAATGCGACCGGGATTGGGCGTCGGATCGGGGAGGTGATCCGGTACGCCGACCTCTTTGAGCGATTTAAGGTCCACTATGGGTTCGACGCGACGTTTTGCAATCCGGATGCGGGGCACGAAAAGGGTTATGGAAAGCGCGCGATAATGTAAAGTTTGACGGGGAATCGCCCCGCCATGCGGAGCATCCATGTCCATTTACTTCACATTATCTGACCCCTATAGTGATGGAGGCAATCAAGCCACAATCCTCGAGGAGGTCATCCTATGGCAGAGCAGTCCCAGACATTGGCCGCCGTCACGGCGGCCGTGTTACGTTATTTACAAAAGCTGGGCTATTCGGAGTCCCGCAGTCCCGCATGAGCCAATATCGGTCCGCATGGCAACGACTCGGGACCTTTATGAACGACCGGGGGGACGTCAATTATTCGGCGATGTGCGGGGAGGCGTTCATTTACCACCTGATCGGCTCCCGCAAGTTTGAGAACCTCGACCGGTGGGAGCAGGACATCATCTACTGCACCAACGTCCTCACCGAGTTTCTCGAAACAGGGATGATTAAATTTCGACGGGGGCAGAAGTTTTACGACCTATGGGGAGCGGTGGGGCAGACCATGCAGGCTTACATCGCGGAAAAAAAGGCGTTTGGTCTGAGCTCCGGGACGCTGACCGCATACCACAAGGATTTGCAGCATTTCCTGGCTTATCTAGACACACACGACATAGCCGACGTGCACGCCATCACGGCGACCGTCGTCATCTCGTATACCGCCACACTCGGGTTTTGCACGCCACACATTCGACATCGGCGTCTCTCCATCGTGAAAGGATTTCTGCGGTATCTCTATGATCGCGGATTGGCGGCAGAAGACAGGTCCCCGCTGGTCCCCCGCGACCAGTATTCCAAGCAGCCGGTGCTC
Source organism: Sulfobacillus acidophilus DSM 10332 (assembly GCA_000237975.1). Taxonomy (GTDB): domain Bacteria; phylum Bacillota; class Sulfobacillia; order Sulfobacillales; family Sulfobacillaceae; genus Sulfobacillus_A; species Sulfobacillus_A acidophilus. The sequence goes on from CP003179.1 coordinate 3,051,245, forward strand.
CCCTCGACCTATACGCGCGATGAGATCGCGGCTCTCATCGCGGCCATCGATCGGAGTAGTCCCAAAGGTAAACGTGATTATGCCATGGTCTTAATCACAGCCCGCCTAGGGCTGAGAGCCACTGATGTCTGTGACCTCGGCTTCGAGAATCTTCGCTGGGAAGACAGCGTGATTATCCTGAACCAGCGAAAAACTGGAGAACGAATAGAACTCCCACTTCTCGCGGACGTCGGAGCCGCACTCATTGATTATCTGAAATACGGCCGACCGGTCTCCGAACTGCCCTTCATTTTTCTGCACGTGAATCCTCCGTATGACCGACTCAACCGGACCACCCTGCACAGCATTGTCAGTCTCTCCCTCCGCCGGGCCGGGATCGTGTTCGAGAAGGAGCGCCGCCATGGTCCACATGCCCTCCGCCATAGCCTGGCGGGCGTATTGCTCGCCAAAAAGACGCCGGTGCCCGTCATCGCCGCAGTCTTGGGTCACCGGAGTACGGAGAGCGCCCGGTTTTACCTGCGAATTGATCTCCAGGCCCTGCGTCAATGCGCATTGGAAGTGCCGGCGGTACCGCCGGCATTTTATGTGGGGAGGTCCCCTCGATGAGCCCCTTTCAGGGTCCCTACAGCCCGCTACTTAAGCAGTTCGTCGAATTCAAGCGTAGTCTGGGATACCAATTCCGTAGTGCCGAATACACGTTTCGCCTCTTTGACCACCTTACCGTGGAACGCGGTGACACCGCCATCGGCATCACGCCGGCGTTGGCCGAACAGGGGGCACTGAAGCGCCCGAACGAATCGGACAGTACCTGTTACCGGCGCGTCATGTACCTCATTCAATTCGCCATCTTTCTTAATGAGATGGGTTACCCCTCGTACGTACTGCGGTTGCCGCGGGCCTATCGAAGCACATTCACCCCGTATATTTTCTCCCCCCAGGAAATCGATGCCCTGTTGGGGGCCGCCGATCGATTGGATATTGGGCGGGTCCCTCACACGACGGTCAATGTGCTACCCGCTCTGTTGCGCCTCCTCTATGGAACCGGGATCCGCGTAGGCGAAGCGGTGGCCCTGCGGGTTCAGGATGTCCACCTGGAAGAGCAATATCTGGTCGTGCGCCACAGCAAAAATGGACGGGAACGGCTGGTGCCCTTTGCCGATTCGTTGGCGGATGTCTTGAGGCAATACCGCCAGGCGCTCGGGATTCAGCCGACGGTGGACGCCCCGTTCTTTGCTCGGCGCAATGGTCGCCCCTGCCACGCCAAAACGATTTATGAAGGATTTCGACGGGTCCTCCGGGACGCGGGGATTTCCCATGGAGGCAAAGGACAGGGGCCGCGATTACATGATCTGAGACATGTTTTTGCGGTGCGTTCCTTGGTGGCCATGGCCGAGTCGGGCCTCGATCTCTACTACGCGTTACCGATTCTCTCGGAATATCTTGGCCACCAATCACTGGAGGCCACCGATCATTACGTTCGGCTTGTGGCCGATCAGTATCCGGCCCTACTGTCTCAGGTGAACACCCTAACGGCGTCCATGTTCCCGGAGGTGAGTGACTGTGCGACCGACTGACTTCGCGAAAAACCTCACGGCTTTTCTCACCGGCTACCTACCCGGAGAGCGGGGGGCCAGTCCGCACACGATTGCCTCCTATCGTGACACGTTCAGGCTCTTTCTCGCCTTCGCGCACGCGCAAAAAGGGATCCCTGCCGACCGATTAACGCTGGGGCAAATCACCAAAGATCTCGTCGTGGAATTCCTGCAATGGCTGGAACACGAGCGGCGCTCCAGCGCCGCCACGCGCAATGTGAGGATGGCCGCGTTGCATTCGTTTTTCCGCTATCTGCAATATCAAAGCCCGGAACACCTTGCGGAATGGCAGCGCATTCTCGCCATTCCCGTCAAACGCACCGAGAAACCGTCGATCCACTATCTCTCGGTCGAGGGCATCCGACTCTTGCTGGATACCCCGAATCAGTCCACACGACAAGGACGAAGGGATTTGGCGTTGCTGTCGTTATTGTACGACAGTGGTGCCCGCGTGCAAGAAATCATCGATCTTACGCCATCGATGGTTCGCCTCGACCCGCCTTATACCGTGAAACTAATGGGCAAGGGTAAGAAAGTCCGGATCGTACCGCTACTGGAACAGCAGGTGAAGTTTTTACGGATTTACATGACCGAACAGAAACTGTTGGAGCCCTTTGCCAACCGTTATCCATTATTCAGCAACGCCCGCCGCGAGAAGTTGACACGCGCCGGCGTTAATTACATTCTGACAAAATATGCGAACCAGGCCCGCACCCGTAATCCGGCGCTTATCCCCGAGACACTGAGTTGTCATGGGCTTCGGCATTCCAAGGCTATGCACCTGCTACAAGCAGGCGTCAATCTGGTATATATCCGTGATATCTTGGGTCATTCTTCGGTTCAGGTTACCGAGATCTATGCCCGCACGGATTCCCAGCAAAAGCGTGAGGCCATCGAACGGGCGTATTCTGACGTGGCACCTTCGGAGACCCCCGCCTGGCTGACCGACGATGGCCTACTGAGCTGGCTGAAGTCTTTTAACCGGTAATGCCTGCGTGGTAATGTAAAGTCACCACACAGGCTATCGCCGCCAACGCGGCGATTCTCCGCCAACTTTACATTATCGCGCACTTTCCATAACCCTTTTAATGCAAAGCTTTACATAAAAAGGGCAATGTGGAGGCGAATATCGGCTATTTGCGCCGCCATGTGATGGTGCCCCCGCCGATTTTACGGAGTTGGGACGGGGCGAATGACGCCGCCTTAGCGCAGGCCCCCACGCTCTGGACACGGCCGCACTACAAAAAGGGATTGCCCATTGCCGAGCTTTTTGAAACGGATCGGGAAGCCTTACGGGCCTTACCGACGAACCCGTTTCACCCCGTGCGCTATCTACGGGTCCAGACAGACGGGTACGGGAAGTTCCGCTTGGATGCCCATCACTGGTATTCTTCCGGACCGGAGTGGGCGCGACAAGAGTTGGTGGTGGCAATCGGCGCGTTCACCGTGGTGCCCTACACACCCGACGGCACGCCGATTACCCGTCTTTTTAGCCCCTTAAGAAAGCATGACAAAAGCGATCTCTCTTGATACCGTAAAAACAGGTAAAGGAGAGGCTATGATTCCGATGAGTCAAACCTATGCACCCGAATTTAAACAGCAAGTGGTACGCGAAGTACGAGAAACCGGTAATGCGGCCCTGGTAGCCCGGCAACATCAGCTGAACCCCTCCATGGTGCGCCGCTGGGTCCGGGAAGCCTTAACCGCAGAATATCCGGATCCGCAAGCCTTGTCGTTAGCCGAAGAAAACGTGCGCCTAAAGCGGCTGTTAGCGGAGCGCGACCTTCAAATTGCGATGCTCCAGGATTTTCTCCGCAAAAAAGGGGATGCGGTGGTGACAGAATTATGTGAACAGGTGCATGCATGGGCTGAGGCGTACCCCCAGGTGCCCCTGCAAGTCTGGTGTGCGACCGTGCATCTCCCGCGCGGGAGTTATTATGCCTGGCGCCGGCGGCAGCTCAACCCGTCCGAAGACCGACGGCGCGCGGCCGTCGGCCACGCCCCTGTGGGCTATAGCACCACCCAAACCGGGCATGCGGTGTCCGACGACCAAATCATGGCGTGGATTCTGGCCATTTTGGAGCAGGAAAATCCCCTGGTATGGCTATCGGAAAGTCACGGCGGTCTTACGCCAACAGTATGGGTTGATCATCAATCCGAAAAAGGTCTATCGGCTGATGAAGGCTTGGCACTTGCTCTGGCCCGATCGCCCCCCGAAATCGCGCTATCCGCGCAAATTGGCCCGGAATTGGGTCATCACGCGACCGAACCAGCTGTGGCAAACGGACATCACCTACGGATATATTGCGGGCGAAGACCGTTTTTCTACGTCCAAGCGATTTTAGATGTCTGTGACCGGAGTATCGTGGCCTATCACATTGGGCTGACCTGCCGGGCGGCGGACGCCGCCCAGACGCTTCAACGAGCCGTCCAGGCCCGCCAGACCGAATGGGGTCCGGAACCGCCCGTGATTCGCACCGATAATGGCCCTCAATTTACGGCTCACGTGTTCGAAGCCCAGTGTCAAGCCTTCGGCTTGACCCACGAACGGATTCCCGTGGCGACGCCGAACGCCAACGCCTATATTGAGGCCTGGCATGCCCTGTTAGACCGCGAATGTCTGAGTCTGGAATTTGCGACCTATGCCGAAGCCTACGCGGCGGTCACCCGGTGGATTGCGTTTTATAACCAGCGCCGCCTGCACGGAGCCTTAGGGTATCGGTCTCCTGCCCAAATGCGGCACGCCGTGGCGAACGGCCAAGCACAGTGGACCCCGTTGTGTGCGTAATCGCCCCAAAATGGGAGCGAATGCCCTAGAGAGAACGCTCGTGTCAAAAAAACGGGGGCCAAACCGCCGTCATGATCGACAATACGGTGAGACCCGGACCGACACCATCGACCCCCGTACCACCCTGCACCGATTATCACGGAGTCCTGGGGCCTTCCGCAATAGTCCTCTGCGCGGGGACTTACCGGAGCCCTTGGTGACCACATTGGATACCTATGCTCGCCAAGACCTCAAAGGCTGCCTTCAGGCACTGGCCGACGTGACGGAACGCTACGGATTCGATTTGGCGATTCAAGCGCTGGAGAACGCCGTGCAACACCACCAAATTGCTTACCCCGATATTCTTGTGCGCGCCGCCCGAATGGCGGAGTGGCCCTATCCCGAAGCGCAGACGGTGGACTTGAGGACCTATAACGTCTTGATCCCTTCCCGTGAAATGGAGGTGTCCCCTTGATCACCCCCCAAGAGCGCGCCGCTCGGCGCGCCGACATTGCGCAGTGTTGCCGTCAGTTGGTATTGACACAAACCGCGGTCCAGCTGTGCGAAAAGGCCACCCCTCGTCAAGAAGAATTTCTGCTCCAAGTTCTGCGCGCGGAACTGGTCCAACGAGACCACAATCGCCGGGCGCGCTTGCTGGCCCGAGCAGGGTTTCCGGCGTACAAAACTCTCGAGGGCTTTGACCGGCACGGCGTCCAGCTTCCCCGGACGCTGTCATGGGCGGATCTCGAGCAGGGCGATTTTATTCGCGACCATCGGAACCTGGTGCTCTATGGACCCGTCGGGACGGGGAAAACCCATTGCGGGGTCGCGTTAGGGTATGCCGCTTGCGAACGCGGGTTCGGTTTGGCCCCCGTTTTTTTGACACGAGCGTTCTCTCTAGGGCATTCGCTCCCATTTTGGGGCGATTACGCACACAACGGGGTCCACTGTGCTTGGCCGTTCGCCACGGCGTGCCGCATTTGGGCAGGAGACCGATACCCTAAGGCTCCGTGCAGGCGGCGCTGGTTATAAAACGCAATCCACCGGGTGACCGCCGCGTAGGCTTCGGCATAGGTCGCAAATTCCTGACTCAGACATTCGCGGTCTAACAGGGCATGCCAGGCCTCAATATAGGCGTTGGCGTTCGGCGTCGCCACGGGAATCCGTTCGTGGGTCAAGCCGAAGGCTTGACACTGGGCTTCGAACACGTGAGCCGTAAATTGAGGGCCATTATCGGTGCGAATCACGGGCGGTTCCGGACCCCATTCGGTCTGGCGGGCCTGGACGGCTCGTTGAAGCGTCTGGGCGGCGTCCGCCGCCCGGCAGGTCAGCCCAATGTGATAGGCCACGATACTCCGGTCACAGACATCTAAAATCGCTTGGACGTAGAAAAACGGTCTTCGCCCGCAATATATCCGTAGGTGATGTCCGTTTGCCACAGCTGGTTCGGTCGCGTGATGACCCAATTCCGGGCCAATTTGCGCGGATAGCGCGATTTCGGGGGGCGATCGGGCCAGAGCAAGTGCCAAGCCTTCATCAGCCGATAGACCTTTTTTCGGATTGATGATCAACCCATACTGTTGGCGTAAGACCGCCGTGACTTTCCGATAGCCATACCAGGGGATTTTCCTGCTCCAAAATGGCCAGAATCCACGCCATGATTTGGTCGTCGGACACCGCATGCCCGGTTTGGGTGGTGCTATAGCCCACAGGGGCGCGGCCGACGGCCGCGCGCCGTCGGTCTTCGGACGGGTTGAGCTGCCGCCGGCGCCAGGCATAATAACTCCCGCGCGGGAGATGCACGGTCGCACACCAGACTTGCAGGGGCACCTGGGGGTACGCCTCAGCCCATGCATGCACCTGTTCACATAATTCTGTCACCACCGCATCCCCTTTTTGCGGAGAAAATCCTGGAGCATCGCAATTTGAAGGTCGCGCTCCGCTAACAGCCGCTTTAGGCGCACGTTTCTTCGGCTAACGACAAGGCTTGCGGATCCGGATATTCTGCGGTTAAGGCTTCCCGGACCCAGCGGCGCACCATGGAGGGGTTCAGCTGATGTTGCCGGGCTACCAGGGCCGCATTACCGGTTTCTCGTACTTCGCGTACCACTTGCTGTTTAAATTCGGGTGCATAGGTTTGACTCATCGGAATCATAGCCTCTCCTTTACCTGTTTTTACGGTATCAAGAGAGATCGCTTTTGTCATGCTTTCTTAAGGGGCTAAAAAGGGTTGACGGTTCGCTTTTTTACCGTCACCGACTTGGTGATGCGGCTAAGCGAGGCGAAACGGGCCGGAACTGTCGAACGCCTACTCCAGGATATCCAGCGGGCCGATTGGTTAATTTTAGACGAATGGGGCTATGTCCCGCTCGACCACGACGGCGCCCAACTGCTCTTTCGGGTCATTGCCAACTCGTACGAAACCCGCAGCCTGATTATCACCACCAACTTGGAGTTTTCTAAATGGGGGAGCGTCTTTACCGATGAGCAAATGACGGCGGCCATGATTGATCGCTTGGCCCACCATGGGCATCTGGTGGTGTTTGAGGGTGAAAGCTATCGCATGAAACATGCCCTCATGAAAGAACGATGACGAGAGGCCGTCACTCCGGGAACGGATGATGGTGGATTCGGAAGATCCCGGTTGCATGCCAGGATTCTCGTGGTCCGAAAATTCCCCACCCCGGGTGGGGAATTTTTTTGCTGATAGTGCCCAATTCTTCTTGACGAAATACACCGGTCGACTTCGTGCGCCAGGCGTTGCTCACGCCAGACCCGCCACGCCGCCACGAGGAGCTTACGCGCTACGGCGACAATGGCCCGTCGTTTGCCGAGCCGCGATAACACCCGGTCATAGAACGCGCGGAGCGGGGTGTCCTTCGCCCGAATCGCCCACCAGGCCGCTTCCACCAGGACCTGGCGCAGTATGGCCGGCCCTTTGTGACTGATGTGCCCGCGCCAATCGGCTTCGCCCGATTGATGAACGCTCGGATCCAGCCCGGCATACCGCCCGACTTGGCGGGCGGACCGAAACCGGAGGGGATCCCCAATCCAGGCCCACACCACGGCCGCGGTCCACGCCCCTAACCCGGGGAGACTCCAGAGCCACGCCATCTCCGGTCGCCCCTGCAAGCGCCGCAGAATCTCACCCCGCAAGCGCTCACCTTCCTGCTGGGCCTGCTCGGCCATCGTCAGCGCACTCGTGAAGACGATTTGCAGCGTCTCGTCGAGCTCCGCCGCATGGGCCGCCAGCCAGTCCCGCAAGGCCACCGACCGCGGGACCGCATAGCCCGCCCGGATCAAGAGATTGCGCGCGCGATTGCGCCACGCTGTCTCGTGCTGCTGGCAAGCCCGGACTTGGGTGATCAACGCCCGGATCGCCCGACCCTCTGCGGGCGGCACCCACACCTGCACCCGGGCGGACGTCCCCAGCGCCAGCAGCTGGGCCAGCCGCTCGGCATCGATCCGGTCCGTGTGCCGCCCGGCGCCCAGCCCTTTCAAGCCCGCCGGATGAATCACGACCACTTGACGGGCGTGGTTCACCAGGCGATCAGAGATCGTGAACGCATTTCCGGTGGCTTCGATCGCCACGGCGGTCTCCGGGGTGAGCCGCGTTGCGAGAAACCGGGCCCAATCCTCGGGCGTGTTGGAAAACCGGAAATGCGTCCCTTTTTGGCCGGGTTGAAACACATAGCCATGGATATAATTTTTATGCAAATCCAACCCCATAAACCGTGTCATGGGGCGTCTCCTCCTTTTTAGCGTTAACGTGCCGTTTAAGAAACAAACGCTGAATGATTGTCACTTTTTCCCGAACCATCCGGTGACGGGCTTTCCGGCGATGGCCACTATCCCCAAGATTTCTTGCCCTTAGAAAAAGGAATTCGACAGCAAACGACGAATGGCCTATTAACTAATTCATTCATGACACGGGCTTGCCATAGGACATCCGGTCACCGTACGTAAGAGAGGAGGAATGCGACGATAGACATTTTAATTGTCGACGACACGTTGGAAACCCGGATCGTGCTGGCCCAACTGGTAAAATTGGCGGGTGGCCGGGTCGTGGCCCAAGCCTCCTCGGCTGCCGAAGCATTGGAGTGGTTACGAAACCATCGTGTCGATTTGGTGATTACCGATTATCAAATGCCGGAGTGCCGCGGCGATGAGTTAGCCGTGATGATCCGCCAATCCTGGCCGACAACCCGGATTGCACTCGTGAGTGTCCGTCACGATGCCGATCTCACCGAAAAAGCTCAGGATGCCGGAGTAGATTGGATCTTAGCCAAACCGGTAGGGATATCTACGATGGAGGCCATTATCCGATCGGTCGCCGGTCCTACATCCCGGATTCGGGCGGACGAGGACATTACACGCCAATTCGGAGACCAAGGAGTGCGATCGGGGTGATCTCCTGGTGGTCACGGCGTCTTCGACAGAACCGCCACCTGATGACGGGTCCGGAATTGCCGTCCCACGCCGACGAGGTGCCCGACGATCCGTCAAATTCGGAACCGGGCCGCGTCGCACGCCATGATGGGTTGATTTGGATCGATCAGGCGGGAAAGGTCAAAATCACCAACCCCCGGGGTCGCCATGGCCGTTACGCGGTACTCGCCGTCCCCGAATCCGATACGCTCGGCGTTTCCGTGAACGGGCGCCGAGTGGTGGGTGAGTGCGTCGTGGAAAAGACCGATCAGGTGACGGTTCGTCTGTCGGTTCAAGCACCCGAAACCTTACTGGACGTGCATATCAGCCCGGACGGCATGGAGGCCACTCTAACAGTCACCTATCGGCCCGGCGTGCGTCGAATCTTGCAGCCCACCGTCCCGGCACCCCGCTTGGAGATTCGCCCGACGGAGGTTCCTTTGGGGTCGCCCCCGGCGACCCTCGCGCAAGTACAGACCAAGTTGGCGTCGACGGGCATCACGGTCGGCGTGATCCCGTCCGAGGCCATTCAGCGCTTCTTGGATCGTCGGGAATCGGGCACCCTTGTCATTGCGCGCGGGATACACCCGCGGAGAATGCCCCATTTTTCGTGGAAATTGAAACTAGCGATCCCGATGGCTCTCTGGTTTACTAGAGAGGTCTAACCCATCATGAAGGAGGAATCGCTAGTGGCTTCCAGTATAACGAAAAAGTCCCGCTCGGAACAGACGCTGACCGTGCCGTGGGTAGACATTCTCCAGGATGCGGAAGACGGCTTATTGGCGCTGTCGATCCGGGTCGGATTGCAGGTCTTGCAACAGATGATGGCGGCCGAGGTGGAGCAGTTAGCGGGGCCTAAAGGACGTCATGATCCGCAACGCCAAGCGGTCCGACACGGGACCGAAGTCGGGAGCGTCTTTTTGGGGGATCGCAAAATCTCCGTTTCGCACCCACGGGTGCGGGCAGCCGATGGCTCGGAGGAAATTCCGTTAGACACCTACCATCAGTTTCAGGACCCGACGCTGGCGACCCAAGCCGTACTGGAACGGATGCTGTATGGCTTAGCGAGCCGCCAGCAGCGCCATGCCGATGCCGCCTTTGAATCCGCGATGGAGCAGCCGGGCCCCAGCAAAAGCACGGTGAGCCGGCGCTTTATCCAAGCCACCCAACAGGCCCTCGACCGCTTCCTCCAACGCCGGTTGGATGACCGGACGTGGGTTGTGGTGATGATCGATGGTTTGCGCGTGGCCGACCACATGGTGGTCGGGGCCTTAGGGATTGATGCGGAAGGCCACAAACGCGTACTGGGATTGGTGGAAGGGGCCACCGAAAATCATACCGTGGTCACGGCCTTATTACAGGATCTGATCACCCGCGGCCTGACGGCCGCGCACGGATTACTCGTGGTCATCGATGGCGCCAAGGCCTTAGCCAAAGCGGTGCGCGAGGTCTGGGGGGATCGCGTCCTCATCCAACGCTGCCAAATTCACAAGCAACGGAATGTGCTGGACCACCTGCCGAAATCGGCCGAAAATCGTGTCCGCCAGCGCTTACGGAAAGCGTATCAAGAACCGGATGCGGACAAGGCCGCCCAGGCATTAGAAGCGCTCGCGAAAGAGCTTGAACGGGACCATCCCGGCGCCGCCGGGAGCCTCCGAGAAGGGTTGGAAGAGACCCTCACCGTGCAGCGTTTGGGTCTTCCGGGCCTCTTGCGCCAAACGTTGGCCAACACCAATGCCATGGAATCTCTTAACAGTCAATTTCGGACCCATGCGCAGAACGTCAAACATTGGACCAATGGGCAACAAGTCTTACGCTGGTTGGCGTCGGCGAGCTTTTTCATCGAAGACACGTTGACGCGGATCCCGGGCTATCGCGAGATTCCCGTGTTGCAAACGGCCTTAAAATCAGCAGTGGCGCATAAACCCGAACAAAAAACCGAGCAAATCGGTTAAATCATGAGAAAGGATACGCTAGCGAAATTCCACGAAACCTGGGACAACCTCCACCCGCGACCCGGCGCCGGCCGCATTGAATCGTTTCGGCCGGACGGGCTGACGGGCCCCTGGTCGGTCGAGATTGGGACGATTCTCGGCCGTCGCCGCCCCGACCCCGCCCGACCGGGCATGACCGTGACCGGGTCTCCAGTGCCGGCCCCACCCATCGAATCAGGGCAGGAAGTGTATCTGGGGCCTGGGGTGACATTGATGAGCCATGGGACCTATATCGTTGCCACCCGTTCGGGGTACGTGCTTTGGGAGTCTCACATCATTGATGTCGTGCCCCAATATGAACTTCCGGAGGTGGAAGCGGCCTCAACGCCGCTCGTTGTCGATGGCGACCTATATGTGCTCGGAAGCATCCGGGGCCGATCGCTTGTGGTGTCCGGTAATCTCATTGTGGCGGGCGATGTGCGTCAGGCCGCAGTCATCGTCGGTGGTGCCATTCAAGTGCAAGGCACCACCGAGAATTCCACCGTCATGATCGGACTCGAACAATATGCCAATTCACAGGCGTGGCATCATATCGCTCGAATCATCGATGGCTTGTATGACTTGGAACTCACGATGACCGATCTGGAACGCATTGCGCACCAATCCGTCACTGGGCCGCGATTTGGTACCACGCTCGCGCAGGTCATCGCTACGAAATTTACGGACGTGTTGGAGTCGGTACAATGGCTGAACCAGGCCTTGACGTGGCCGGGGCTGCGTTGGCGCGAAGCGTATACCCGATTGGTCCATGAATTACGTGAGCACTTATCAGAAGCCCGCCTGCGAGAAACCTTTTCGTTGGCAGCACTACTGAGCTTGCGGACCCATCTGGAACTCCTCGACTCCGAATCATTGGTCGAAGAAATTCGCCTGGGGCGGTTTCCCCTCGCGACTCAATTGCAGCACGTGATGCAAAGTCAAATTGACAGCGGCGGAGACGTGACCATCGGCATGGCTCGGGCGAGCCGGATTTCTGCCGCGTCCGTGATAATCCAGGAAGCGGTAGTGGGGGGATTTGTTTCGGGTGAACATCAGATCCGGGCCGCCCAGCTCGGAACGGAAGAGGGAACCGAAACCACGGTCGAAATTACCGCGCCGCAGGGCCTTCTCGAAACCGAGGTGGCGTTTCCCGGCGTCGTGCTGGTGCATCACGGCACGCGGCAAATCCTGACGACGCCGCAGGTTGGGGTCCGCCTGGGACCCGAGCCACAAACTAACGTCGACACGCCGGCATAAGGCGAATCGGTGGTGCTGTCGCCCGCTTCAGCCGCAGCCGGTTTCTTTTATCCCTCCGAATTGACGGATGCAAAAATCTCCAAAAGTACGCCCACCCATCGGGCGTCAAGTTGCGAGCCGGCCAGATCCTGCATACGGGACCATGTCGCCGTATGCCCCTCCGTCAACGTTCCCTGGGCATAAACGTCCGCCACGGCATAAATGGCAGCGGATTCCGGAATGTCCGGGGCGGTCCGTCCCTCCGGGAACCCCTGCCCATCCGGCTGTTCATGGTGATGGGCAATTGTCTCGAGCACACGGGCATCGAGTCCCAACGGCGCGAGCAACTGACAGCTGAGCCACGGATGTTGACGGTATTGCTGCCAAGCCGCTGGCGACCGACGGGGATGATCCCGGGCCAACGGATCGATGGCCGTCAACCCGACGTCAGCCAAACGACAGGCGCTCGCCAAGTCGTTCCGGCGAACGGTCGGCCATTGCAATCGTGCAGCGATGGCTTGGGCGGCATGATTCCGCACCTCAGTAATGTAGCTGGCTTGTGGCCAGACGATATCTAAGGCGAACAATGTCTCCAACCACTGAACCGCGCGCCGTAATTCGTCAATCATCGCGGAATCTTTGGCAGGGAAACGTCGCAAAAACGACGGGTCCTCGATAGACCGCATCCGGTGCCATGCCTGCCACCGGCCCAGCTGCCCATAGAGCGTTTGGGCCATGTCTTCAAACCGTCGGGCCAAGAACGATTCCCCGAAGGCCTCCGCAATACGCGCCAATACCGTGCTAAGTCGGGCTAATTCATCCGGCTCGATGGCGAGCCAATGCCTCCACATAATTCGCAGGGCGCGTTGCGCCTCGGCCACACTGCCGGCCGTATCCCCGCGGTGAAAGGCTAAAATGGCACGCTCTACCAATACAGGCACCGCCCGGTCTTCGGTGGTCGCAACCGACAAGGCCAAATCTAGGTACTGTGTCGCCTCATCCCATTGGCGCAACGCCACGTGACATACGCCAAGATTAGTGGCCCAAAAATACCGATAACGCATCTGATCTTCCGGGGTCCAATCGGTAGCCACGGAGTGCAACGTTGCAATGGCCTGGGCATAATATTCATAATCGATCTGGACGGCCGCCAAGTTCAACCCGATACGGGCTCGTAACTCCGGCGAGGTGAATGTCCGCGCCTGCTGGGCCAACGCCCATAACTGTCGGTAAGCACTGTCGGTCTGCCCCTGTTGGGCCCAGACCAGGGCCTGATGCATCGCAAGGCGCATCGTCCACTCGCTGTCCGCCCGGGAAGGCAAAACCGCAAGAGCCTGATCAAACGCAGCCAACGCCTCGTCCCAACGGCCCCGACGTGCAGCCACCCGGGCAATGCCGTCCCACGCTGAAACCATCAAACCGGGATCGCAAACCATGCTGATGACGCGTTGCCAGTACTCGACCGCGGCGTCAAGCCATCCGTGGTCATACCAGCGCTCCCCGAGGGCCACGGCTTGTTCCGGCGTCATCCGTCCGAACGTTTCCATTGCAACTGACAAACGGTCCCTTCTCCCGGCGCAGACTGAATGGTCCAGGTCGCCCCTACCAAGGCCGCCCGTTGGGCCATCGTCGTCAGGCCATAATGCCCAGGACGCCCCGGGGTTGGATCAAAGCCCCGCCCATTGTCTTGAATCGTCATCGTCAGCACCGTCTCCGCCAGTTCGGCGGCAAGCGTCACCTGCGTCGCCTGGGCGTGTTTGGCAATATTAGCGAGGGCTTCTTGAACAATGCGAAACACGCCGACCTTTCCGGCCAGATCCAGGGGCCAAACCGGTTCCGGAACCGCCCAATGCACGGTACACGCAATCCCGGTATCGTCGGACCATCGGCGTGCCAACATTTCCAGCCCTCCCGCAAGCCCCGCTTCGTCCAGCACAATGGGCTGCAAATCATACAGCACTTGCCGCAAGAGATTAATCGCCTCGAGCAAGCGTTCGTTCATCCGCCGCCATTCATCCATGGCCAATGCTGGATCAACGGCCATTAAGCGCTCCATCATATTGAGGCGCATACTGAGATTCGTTAGCATTTGAACGGGACCATCGTGCAAATCACGGGCCAACCGTTGACGTTCCTGTTCAATTAATGCGAAAGCGGCGGCTGACGTAAAGGAATCCTTAACGCGCCGCGATGCGGATTGCCAATTCGATTCGGACTTCTGCTCTACCATATATATACGCGACCATCATGACTGAACTTGTTCGACGTGCCCGTCGCCGAACGATGAGTCTGTCCTTGGGCACTTCCGGGATTGGATTGCGCGGTAACCGGTTGTCCCGACATTGCCGAACCACTCCGGATAACATCCGCGTAGGTCGGTGCAGCACTTCCCAACACCATGGCCGCCATGATAGCCCATCCCCAGATGCGTATGCGCATTCGGCTTCACTCCTCGTGTTCATCAGATTGCCATAGCCTTCTCTCGGTTTTCGGCTTCCACATAGGGTTTTTGCGGAAGGTTCTCAGTTATGCCCATTCGCCATGCCGCGTCAGAGTCCTCTTTTACTGCGGCGGTTTTTGTCGCGTGCCACTGACAGGATGGAATGTTGGTGCATTCATTCCCCCTATGAAACGCCCGTTTGCGCGCCAGGCTCCCGTTAAACCCAGAACGTATTCCCGGTTCGTGTATGCCGATCGCACGAACGCGGCACCAAAAATGGAAAATATTACCCCCCCCCCCCCCCCCCCCCGAAAATTCTGATAATAACTGATGGTGCCAGTCTTCGGCGGCAGCGGGCCGTCCGATGGCCCACCCTTGCACGGCATCCACCCCCGCCTGGGCTAAATGGGCAATCCAGATCGGATCTTCGACGCCTTCGGCGATTACGTGCGCTCCCAGGGTATGGGCATTGTCTACCCAGTACAGCAAGGTCCGCGTGTCCTCCTCGATATAGGCCCTGACCAACTCTTGGTCCACCTTGACAAAATCCGGCTGAAGCCATCGCAGGCGCTCCGGTGTCGAATGCGCGCGCCCGGCATCATCCATGGCCAAGTGGTAGCCCGCCGCTCGCAGGGCCCGACTGCCCCACCGCCCAATGCTCCGGGTCACCGCCGATTCGGTAATTTCCCAGACGATGCGGTGGGTATGCCCCATGTGCCGTAAAAAAGAAATATCCGCTAAGGTCGCCGCGGCGATATTCACAAACATCAGGCCCGGTAAGCCCTGGGAGGCCTGAATGGCCGAGGTGACGGCAATGCGATCTAAGGTCCGGGTCAACCCCTGCCGGGCCGCCCAAGCCCAGGCCGACTCCGGGGTGACCCCTTCAGAAAATCGGGACAACGCCTCAAAGCCCCACAAGGCCCCGGATACATGACGGATCGGTTGAAAAACGATGGTCACCGCACCCTGATCGATCGTGTGTTGCAAAATGGCCCCAATCTGATCCTCGCCCACCTATGGCCGCCCCCTCCGATGTCATGTCATGGCGTATGGCACGACGCTTTATGGCAATGTTCGGGCCCCATCGGCATTTTCCTGCTTGAGGCCAAGACATTTTTCGTCATCGGCGGAAGTCCCTAGCCCAATAATCTTTGAAAAGACCCGCAGGAATTTTGGCCCAAAATGGCGAAATGATTCATCATGGACTGACCGTACGCGATCTCGTATGCCCAGAGGAGTTTTGCTCGGTGTTGTTGAGCGATTTGATGGTGCCCATATGTCACCCCACCCCCATCACGTAAGCCCGCGGCCGTACCGTCGGCGGTTTTGGTGGCATACGATGGCGGTGTTCATGGGCTACGGGATCCTGGCGGTCGGCATAGCCTACGGAAACATACGGACCATGACACCGACCCGGGATATCGCACTCGGCCGGATGATGGTCCTGGAGCTCTTCTGTACCCTGGGGCTGGTGATGTTCTTATACCGCCTCTGGCTTCAAGACATTGTCCATCCCTTGCAACACCTGGCGGAGCGCGATGATTTGACAGGGGTTTGGCGCTCTGGAGCGTTTTGGAGGCATGCCGATCGTGCATTAAAACGGCTACAGCATTCGGCCGATCCTCACGATACCTTAGCTTTTGCGTTTCTCGACATCGATGATTTCAAGGCCATTAACGACACCTATGGGCACCTCATGGGTGACGCGGTGCTCCGCGCGATGGGGCGCCACTTGCGCCAAGGACTGCGTTCCGGCGATAGTATTGGACGACTAGGCGGTGAGGAATTTGGGTGCATTTTGCGACAGGTCGAGGCGGACACGGTCCGCGACCTTTTCATGCGGATCCGAGAATGCCCCATTTTTCGTGGAAATTGAAACTAGTAGATCGATTCCTTAATACGTGACTTAGCGAGGGAGGTATGGTATGGTGAATAAAACCATCACGGAGGTTTTGCCGATGTCCGCCTCACGGCGTCTCCCCCCACTCTCCCTCACCGACGCGGATCGTACCTACTTGACGCAACGGGCGCACAGCCGCTCGGCGCGTCACGCGGAAGTCATCCGGGCGCAAATGCTGCTCGCGTATGCCGATGGCGAACCCGTGCAGGCGATTGCGGACCGGCTGCAGATGGCCCGTAATGCCGTGCGCCGTTGCGTCGCGAAAGCGCTCGCTCTGGGGCCGCGCCAAGCCTTGAAGGATCTGCCGCGGCCGGGACGGCCCCGCCAAATTACCCCGGAAGCCCGCGCCTGGATTGTCAGCCTCGCCTGTCAGAAGCCTAAGGATCTGGGCTTGGCCCCGGAATTTTGGTCGGAATCGCTGTTGGCGCAATATGTGCGTGAACACGCGGTGGCCGCCGGCCACCCCAGTGCCCAATGGGTGCAACAGGGCACAATTTCCAAGCTGTTGGCGGAGCACGAACTGCATCCGCACCGCATGACCTATTATCTGCAACGCCGGGACCCCGAATTCGAGGCCAAGATGGTCCAAGTGCTCCACGTCTACCAGCCAGTCGAATTCACCTTCGATGATGACGGACAGCCCACCGTCCGGTGGTCATCCGATGAAAAGCCCGGCATTCAAGCGCTCGGGTCCACGGCGCCCGACCGGGCGCCACAGCCCGCAACCGGCCAGGGCACCTGGCAACGGGACCACGAATATGTCCGGCACGGCACGGTGAGCCTCTTGGCCGGGATCGATCTCGCGACCGGCGAAATCCTGGGCTTGGTCCGCCCCCGCCATCGAAGCGCCGAGTTCGTCGAGTTTTTGCAAACGCTTGACCAGAAATATCCCACGGGGGTCAAGATTCAAATCATCCTGGATAATCACTCCGCCCACACTTCGCGCGAAACCCGTGCCTATTTAGCGACGGTGCCCAATCGCTTTGACTTCGTCTTTACGCCGAAACATGCGTCATGGCTGAACCTGATCGAGGTGTTTTTTGCGAAGTTGTCGAAACAATTACTGAAGGGAATCCGGGTGAACTCCACGGACGAACTGGCCGACCGGATGTTAGCATATATTGATTGGCTCAATCAGGATCCCGTGCCGTTTCGTTGGCGGTGGACTCCGAAGGACGTCGAGGATGCGCACGTTATTTAGGAATGGCTATACTAGCGATCCCGATGGCTCTCTGGTTTACTAGAGAGGTCTGACCCATCATGAAGGAGGAATCGCTAGTGACTTCCAGTATAACGAAAAAGCCCCGCCCGGACCAGACGCTGACCGTGCCATGGGTCGATATCCTGCACGATGCGCAGGATGGGCTGTTGGCCCTGTCGGTGCGCATCGGATTGCAGGTTTTGCCACAGATGATGGCCACCGAAGTCGAGCAGTTAGCAGGACCCCCAGGGCGGCATAATCCGCACCGTCAAGCGGTGCGACATGGAACCGAAGCCGGCTGTGTGTATCGGGGCGATCGGAAAATCGCCGTCAGCCACCCCCGGGTCCGGGCGACCGATGGGTCGGGCGAAATTCCTTTAGAGACCTATCATCAATTTCAGGACCCGACCCTCGCCACCCAGACGGTCCTGGAACGGATGCTCTATGGCTTAGCCAGCCGTCAACAGGTCCATGCGGACGCGGCCTGGGAAGCGGCCGCCGAGCAACCCGGCCCCAGCAAAAGCACGGTCAGCCGACGATTTATTCAGGCCACCCAACAAGCGCTCGACCGCTTTCTGAACCGACGGTTGGACGACCGGACGTGGGTCGTGGTGATGATTGATGGGCTGCGCGTGGCCGACCACATGGTGGTCGGGGCATTGGGCATTGATGCGGAAGGCCATAAACGCGTGCTGGGATTGGTGGAAGGGGCCACCGAAAATCATACGGTGGTCATGGCCTTATTGCAGGATCTGATCACCCGCGGCCTGACGGCCGCGCAGGGGTTGCTCGTGGTGATCGATGGCGCGAAAGCCTTGGCCAAAGCCGTGCGGGAGGTGTGGGGGCATCAAGTCCTGATCCAACGCTGCCAAATCCATAAGCAACGGAACGTGCTGGACCACTTGCCCAAATCGGCAGAACACCGCATCCGCCAAAAATTACGTAAAGCCTATCGGGAACCGGATGCGGACACGGCTGCCCAAGCCTTAGAAGCGATCGCCAAGGAATTGGAACGCGATCATCCTGGCGCTGCCGGGAGCCTCCGAGAAGGATTGGAAGAGACCCTCACCGTCCATCGCTTAGGCCTTCCAGGGCTCTTACGCCAAACGTTAGCCAACACGAATGCCATGGAATCCCTCAACAGTCAATTCCGAACCCATGCGCAGAATGTGAAACATTGGACCAACGGGCAACAAGTCCTACGCTGGTTAGCTTCGGCCAGTTTCTTCATTGAGGACACGTTAACCCGCATTCCCGGTTATCGCGAGATACCGTTGTTACAAACGGCCTTAAAAGCCGCCGTATCTCCCCAAATCAACCAAAAAACCGAGGAAATCGGTTAAATGACGAGAACGGATGCGCTAGCGAAATTCTACGAAACCTGGGACAACCTCCGGATCCTATCCGCGTGTGAAACCACCCGCATTGGCCCCCTACCCGGGTGGACGTTTTCCGGCGGAATCGTACTGGTGACGGCAAACACGATAGAAGCGGCCACGGTTTGGGATATCATGCATCAAGCCGATCAGCATTTATATACCGCCAAACAGACCGGAAAACGGACGATTATCGTGCGTCCAGCTAATATGGATCTTCCAACCGATCGGATCATCGAAGAATTGTCGACACCAGCCCCTGACAATCGCTAGGAGCCTTATGTCACCCCAAAAAACCTAACGGTGAGCCCATTACCCGAGACTGCTAGCTAAACGACATCGGTTCACCTCTAGTTGGGAGCCATTCCATCATGGGGATCCGAAGAAGGACGTTGCTCCCTGTCCAGGTGGCGGGAGACGTTCCTCGCTCGTGTTGATTCATGATGCTGGCGCTCGCCATTCCGACGGGTCATCGGGATAGTGATAGCCACACTCGGGACACACGACCCATCCGTCTCCCGTCACCGAATGGGTATACCGCATCAGATCTGTCCCGCAGTCCGGACACCTGGGCTAAGTCCTCCATCGAAGTCCACCTCCTTGATTGAAAGCGTAACAAAGCCGGTCGCACGCGCCAAATTTTCGATGGAATTTCCCAACATGATGTGTCCGCCCTGATGTTTACCGAAAAAACACCTTTGTTAATGGGGTTAACTCCCCTTATTCCACGAGAAAAAGGCGTTGTCGGTCTGGGATTGTCCAGTTCGTAACGCGTTCCCCATTCATCGGAGGGAATGCTAATGAGGGAAGCCACTCGCGAAAGGTCCTTATTTTATGAAGGAAGAGAACATCAAACACGCGGCCGAGGCACTGGACGACTGGTTTCGGGAACGCTATGCCAAAACGGGAGAGACCGACGCCATCATCGACCCCACCGTCTGGGCGACCGTGCTGGGAGTCCATCCGGCGGTCGTCATCGCGGCGGTGGTGTGGCTGACCGCGAAAGGCCGCCTGCAGCGCATAATACGCCCGGAAGGCCGGCAAGCGTATCGGTGGCCTCCCGCACGCTAATCGCGGGAAAGCCGCCGCGCCGCATCCCGACACGAGAGACACCGTGCCACGCGCATCCGCGGACTGCCCGGAAATCGCTGTCCGCAGCGTTCGCAGGTCATCATCACGGCCAGCGTCATACCCGCCGCTGCGTTAACTCGGGCAACCATTTCATCCAACGTCATGGGTCGTTATCCCCCAATTGGGAAAATGTGTTAGATGTATTATCCCCGATTGGCGACGGTCCGCCAAGACCAGCGCGTGAATTCTCGGGGGTGGCCGTATAACGGTCGGCAAAATGCGGCATGGTATCCGTATCATGGCAATGGCGGGAAAACTCCCGGATGATGTCCCGCCATGCCATTGAGGATGAACCGCCCACACACAGCGGGTAAGCGGAGAGCATGTGGAAAAAAAGAAAATGCACATACCTGGGAAGCCCGAAGGCCCCTGCGATGAGAGGCCTCCAGCAAGCCCTAGGCCAATTCCTCGAAAGGGGAAGACGGAGTTCCGGGTCGTGGATGCGGGCGGGGGCCTCGACCTTGGTACCGTTGCGGGATCCCACAATAAATCTGTACGATCAAGATCACCGAGGGATCAATCAACTTAAAACGCGCCCCGCCGACGGATGAACGAAACGTCTGCCATGAACCGACTACGGCGAGGAGCGGTCACGACCACGATGGACGACAAACCGCTATCGCGCACCAATGAGGGTGTCCCGACCGGGGCCCAGCCGGCCCGGTGCTTTTTAGGCCGGCATCGCTTCTGCGAATTTTTTTGCGCCTCCGCCAGGGGAATGCGGATGGATCCGCCTAGCCGGATGACGCGAATCTCGTGGCGTTCGATGGCTCTGTACACGGTTGGCTTGGATACCCGAAATATTCGACAGTATTCGTGTACCGTCAGTACCGCCGGAACGTAACCTAAAATACTCTCTAACATCGCCTTAAAGTCCTCGGTCATTTCGGCTCACCCTTTCTTGCGTATGGCAAAATAAGATAGCGCGGATAAGATATCGCGAGGCGTTTACCGATATTCGCAAAATAAATTGCGCACAAAAGATATCTTGTGTACGTTATTAATATAAACCGTACGATTTGCGGGCGTCAAATGATTAGGGAAAAATTTGTTTGGAAAGGAGACCCAAAATGCCTCGTGTAAAACTCCCCCATGCGACGAACCCACGGGTTGGCGGAGCACGTTCTGGGGGGCGCACTGGAGAAAAGCGGACAAAACAGGTGCTGATCCGTCTATCAGAAGATGAGTTTGCGGAAATTTCGGCCGCGGCGTCGTCCGTCGATGACGCATTGGCCAATTGGGCTCGGCGGGTTCTCCTTGCCGCCGCCCGTGAGCTCAATCGTCAAGCGACCGAACCGTAACGTTTGGCGCGTAGTGACGCCTCGTGGTCACATGGGGCGTTTTTCTCTCGTGGGGATGGTCGTGGGGATGGAGAGCTTATGGGGATGGGATGCCGCAAAACAAAAAACCCGCAATCGCTTGCGGTGTAACGGTTTGAAGTGGTGGGCGCGGCAGGCTTCGAACCCGCGACCCGCTGATTAAGAGTCAGCTGCTCTACCAACTGAGCTACGCGCCCACATAATATGGTAGCGGCGGGTGGACTCGAACCACCGACATCACGGGTATGAACCGTGTGCTCTAACCAGCTGAGCTACGCCGCCTTGGTTGCGGGGACAGGATTTGAACCTGCGACCTCCGGGTTATGAGCCCGACGAGCTACCTGGCTGCTCTACCCCGCGATGCACTTGCTCGACGAACAGTGATATTGTACTGAGGAGCATGGTTCGATGTCAAGCCTACGATTTGACTCATAAAAAATGTACTCGAAAAGGAGTGCGGTGATGGCCAGCCGAAATTCCCGGCATCATGCGTTGCAGGAGGATCCCTTGATGCCATTATCCTTACCCGAACGTCGCGCGGTGATTCGTGAATTGGCGGTCATGCATCGCCAGGCGACGAAAGGCCAGTGCACCCGACTGATCGACCAACTCCAAACGCTGTGTGGTTACAACCGGTCCTATGCGGCGCGCGCCCTCCGGGCGGCGGCCATCACGGAGTCGGCGACCCCTCACGCCGTTCGCCTCGGTCGGGGACGTAAACCGGTGTATGACGCGGCTGCTAAGGCCGCGTTGACGACCTGTTGGACCCTTCTCAACTTCCCCACCGGTAAACGGTTACATCCCTTTTTACCGGAGTCGGTGGAACGGCTCGCAGCCCACGGCAAACTCCCCTGAGAACCGACTGTGCGCGATCAGCTCGTGCAGATGAGTGTCGCGTCGATCGACCGCTTTCTCGCCGCCGAACGGCGGCGGTTGGAGGTCAAAGGGCGCAGCGTCACCAAGCCCGGCACCCTCCTCAAACAGCAAATCCCGGTCCGGACGTGGGCGGAATGGGATGATGCGACCCATCCCGGATTTCTCGAAATTGATTTGGTCTCCCATGATGGCGGCGCAGCCCGTGGCGAATTTGCCTGGACCCTGGATTTGGTCGATATCTTGACCGGGTGGACGGAAACCGTGGCCTTGCCGAATAAAGCCCGGAAATGGGTGATCGAGGCCTTGGATACCCAGCTCTCGCGTTTTCCCTTCCCGATACGGGGAATCGACTCGGATAACGGGAGCGAATTCATCAACCACCATCTCTTGACCTGGTGCGAAAGCCACCCGATCACGTTTACGCGGGCTCGAGCCTACCACAAAAACGACGGCTGTTATGTGGAGCAAAAAAACTGGTCGGTCGTGCGGCGCTTCGTCGGCTACCTACGCTATGAAGGCGCCGAACAGGTGCAATGGCTGAACGACCTCTATGCCACCCTCCGCCTCTATGCCAATTTCTTTCAGCCGTTACAAAAGGCCGTGGCCAAAGAGCGTCGGGGAGCCCGCACCTACCGCCGCTATGATCAGGCTCAAACTCCCTACCAACGGGTCCTGGCACTGCCGGATTCGTGGGTGTCCCCGGCACAGAAAGCGGTCTTAACGGCGCAGTATCTATCGCTCAATCCCGCCGCGATCCGACGGGATTTGCTGAGGCTCCAAAACCGGTTGTGGGATTCCATGCCCCGCGAAACCCCGCATGAGGTCCCTCTATGATACGATTTTCAAAGACCTTTTATTTTGAGGCAACGAAACCTCGTTCAAGTACTTTTATTTTTGAGGGAAGACGGCCTACGATAAAACGACAGAGCTCTCTTTCATTTTTAAGAATATGCTACACTACAGGTAATACCTAGTGGTCGATTGTCTCAAAAAAGGGGGATTTTGTCATGGAACGCAAAGCTCGCTTGGCCGGTTACGAAATCTCATGGGATCGTACCGACCGCGGCTATCTGTTGCAGATCCAGTCCACACCGGAACATGATGAAGCCCGGCAACAAGTTTTCGCGCTGTTCGACCAGCTTCGCACCGCCGCTAGAGCGTCAGGTGTCACAGTACCGGAAATTTTGGGGCATTGGGCCAAAGAAGAGTGGCGGCGCTTCGGCCCACGGGGAAAATAGTCGAAGACTCTTTGTCTGGCAAATATTGTCTGTTTCTCCAAGATGCTCTAGAATAACGGCATCTTGAAGAGAGAGGACCAACAGTGCCATGACGGGACCGATTAAAAGCTCCGCTGACTACCGTCAGGAAATGGAGACGATTCGCCGCCTGAAACAAAAATTATGGATATTGGCAACCCAACGGGGCAATCTAGATCCGGACGTCATTCAACTCAGCCAGGAAATCGATCGGCACATTGTCAGCGTTCAATACTATTGGAGCACCCATCATGATGCCTCTATGACGGGATGAACGTTTCGGAGAAATTCCCTGCTATTTATATCGGTGGACGAATCCCAACCCGTACAATGGAGGTTAAGGTGATGCGTCCATGTCGTCAATTGAACCCATCGTAACCTCATCTCCCGGCAGACCCACCGCTCACCGGCGGCCTGCTCCGGCTCACGTTACCGCATCGCTCGATCAGACGCTTTGGGAACGGCTAGCGCTGGTCGAGTCCCATGTATTGGAGGATCCGGTCGATCGGCATTTGACTCAATATCTGGATACCGTCCGGGACATTTTAAACCAAGCCCTTAAACGTCATCAGGCCGAAACCGCCGTCTATTGGTCGCCTCGGGGACGGTTTCGCCAAATGGTGCGGGTCGTGCAGGTCAATCATCTTTTAGATGATCTCATCCAAGACATTCGCCTTCATCATCCGGCAACCGCCATCGCAGCCCGGCTTGACGCCATTCGAGGTCTATTGGTGGACTTATGGGCGTAGAGAGCTATTCCTCCATCCTAAGCGACGTCCAACACCTCTTGGCGTTAACGGAAGCCAAGATTGCGGCGGTTTCCAGCCGACGCCCGCAAGAGTTAATGGGCCTACTCCAAGAAGAACTGGATCCGTTGGCACGCTTGAATAGCCGGAGTGTATTGCTCAGCCAACTAACCGAGGCGCAAAAGGCCGAGCTGCGACACTATTTAATGCGATGGGCCGACCGTGAACGATATTTGGCCGATCTGTTGGAACAGCATCTGGGCTATATCGATTTTATGAAACAGTTGTTGGGTATTCAGGATCGATTGGGACTGGACATCGGCATTTAGATTTCAAGGAGGCATCTTATGGCTTTTGATATTTTAAACATTGCATCCCGGGCGATTGCAGCGCAGCAACTGGCGTTGGAAGTCACCGGCAACAATATGGCCAATGCCACCACCCCCGGCTATCACGTCGAGTCGGCGGTTTTAGCCGAGGCCATGCCCTCACCGGATCCGACGGAACCGAACGCGTTGGTCGGGCAGGGAGTCGACGTCCTCACCGTGTCACGTGCCGCCAACGCCTTTTTAAGCCGAAGCGTCCGCACTCAACAAAGCATCCTAGGGTATGATCAAGCCAAATCCCAAGGACTTGGTGAGGTGCAAAATATTTTTCAAGAACCCGCTCCCCAGGGATTGGCCGAAACCATGAATGCCTTTTTCCAAAGTTGGCTAACCCTCTCGGAAAACCCCACAAGCGTCGCGGCCGAAGAAGGGGTTATCCAACAAGGCCAAAATCTCTCCACGGTTTTCAACCAAATGGCCAATACCCTCACCAGCCAGATCGCCAGCGTCAACCAAAATATTGGTAACCTGGTCACCCAAGTGAACCAATTAGCGACCCAAATCGCTCAAATCAATCAGCAAATCGTTACCGTCGGCTCTAGTCAGGAACCCCCCAACAATTTAATGGATCAACGGAGCGCACTAGTTGATCAACTGTCCAAACTGGTTAATATATCCTACGCCCCAGGACCGGACAATACCATGGACATCTACATCGGCACCCATCCGTTAGTGAGCGGCAACCAAGCCAGTACCCTTGTCACCACCGCCAACGCGCTAGGTTTCAATCAGCCTTCCTGGGCGGATAGCGGGGCGCCGGCGGCGATTACCTCCGGCACCTTAGGCGGAAATATGGCGTTATTGTATACCTCGTCCGGCTCCTCGGGATCGCCGCCGGGAAACGGATACCTGACGGGATATCTCCAAAGCCTCAATAACTTGGCGTCGGCCATTGTCACGCAGGTAAACGCACAATTTAACGCCGGCTTCACCACCTCAGGAACGGCTCCCAGTCAGCCCTTTTTCGTCACGACCGGCACGACGGCTGCGACCATAGCGGTGACGCCCAATCTCCCCCCCAGCGATATCGCCGCAGCCTCCAGCCCAAATAGCCCCGGCGACGGGTCCAATGCCTCCGCGATCTTTAACCTGTCCCAAACTGCCGAACCCATCGGGAGCTTGACCACGACCTATGGGCAATACTACACCACCTTGGTCGGACAAGTAGGGATGGATGGACAAAGTGCCGAGAATGCCGCAAATCAAGATCAAACGACCTTGACCTCCTTGTCCAATGCCCTGCAATCCGCAACCGGTGTCGATATCAACCAACAATCCGTGCAAATGATTCAGGAGCAACAAAGCTACATGGCGGCCGCTAAACTGGTCCAAACCCAGCAATCGATCATCCAAAGCTTATTAGCGGCAGTAAGCTAAGGAAGATATGAACGGTTCAACGATCGCTATCAGGGGAAAACGCTCACATTCGAAGCCGGGAAAAAAACGGGTCCGGATATTCGAACCGGTTGAGACATGTTCAGAAAGGCAGGTTTCACGATGCAAATTACGCCCTTGATTTTAGCCAACAATCTATTGCAAAACGTACAGACTCAGGAGAACCGAATTAGCCAACTCCAATCGGAAGCCACCACCGGTCAAGTCTTTCAAGTCCCTTCGGATAATCCTGTCGCCGCCGAAAACACCCTGTCGTTAAACGATGCGCTATCCTCGGTCAACGCCTACCAAACCTCCGCCAACCAAGCCGCCGGATGGTTGAATCAAACCAGTGGAGCGTTGTCGAGTGCGATCTCCCTATTTCAGTCGGTGATTTCGACCGCCACCCAAGCGGCCAACGGCACCCTCAATAGTGCGGATTTAAATGCCATCGCGGAAGCGGTGGCGCAAGACCAAAAAACCTACGCTCAAATTTTGAACAGCCAATATAACGGAGAATACCTGTTTGGCGGATATCAGGGCGCCGGCGCCCCGCTTACGGTCAATCCGTCAACCGGACTCGCCTCCTGGCCGGCCGAATCGACACAGCTCATGCGATTTGCCCTGGGGAACAGTTCCACCGTCACGGTGAATTTAACCGGGTTTGAGAACGTCGGTCAACCCACGGGCACCAACTATTTTCAACAAAGCTATAATGACCTGACCCAGTTGGTGAACGATCTCAAGACCAATCCGTCTAATTTGGCGAATGACTTAGGCGCCTTAAACAACGATCTGGCATATCTCACGTCAGCCCAATCTTTAGTCGGTGGTCGGCTGAACCGAGTGCAAGACATCCAAACCCAATTGCACTCGGTGGCCTACAATTTACAAGAAGGCGTGGCCCAAACCGGTGGCGCCGATATCGCCTCGGTAACCGTCGAGCTGGCCCAAGCCCAGCAAGCTTATCAAGCCGCACTGCAAAGCGGTTCGCAGATATTGCCGATGTCGCTATTGAGTTTCATTAATCCATAAGGGTAGGATATACATGACAACGATTGATACCCGATTCCATGGTCCCATCACTATCAGCGATCAGGATATCATTACGCTCGATTGGGAGATCCTGGGATTCCCCCGTGAACGTCGTTATATTCTCTTGCCCCATCGGGCCGACAGTCCTTTTCTGTATCTGCAATCGGTCGATCGGCCCGACCTGGCTTTCATTTGTATTGATCCTCTGGTACGAGTTCGTGATTATCACATCCCGTCCGAGGACATTCCCCGCGATCTCGGACCGACCGAGGAGTGGGCGGTGTTATGCCTATGTACTATCCAGGATGCCCAGCATGGTACAATCAATTTACGTAGTCCCTTGGTCATTAACCGGGTTTCCCGCCGAGGGGGACAATTCGTCTTGTCCGTCCCGTATCCGATTCACTATCCTTTATTCTCGGAGGAGCCGAGCCATGCTGGTTCTCGCCCGTAAAGTTAACGAAGCCGTTTTATTGATGGATGGTACCGTTCGCATTGTCGTACTCGGGGTACAGGGCGATCAAGTGAAGCTCGGGATTGAAGCCCCGCGCTCCATCGCCATCATGCGCGAAGAAATTTTTGAGGCGCAGAGTGAAAATCAACGAGCCGCCCAGTCCGTTTTACCGGAGGGGTTGGGTGAGATTAGCGAGATTCCGCCCAGCCCTCAATCTCTTCCCCCGAAACCAAAATCTCCGTAATCCTGACTCCAAACTGATCGCCCACAATCACCACTTCCCCGTGGGCCACCAGCCGCCCGTTCAACATGATATCAACCGGCTCGCCATAGACCCGATCCAGTTCGACGACGGATCCGGGGCCTATTTCTAAGGCGTCTTTGACGGTAACCGCCGTGCTACCCAAGACGACTTCGACCGTCATGGGCACATCCCATAAAAATTCGACCGGCTCGGTGTGGGTCGCCGGGTCACCGGATACCTCCAGTTCTGCAAACTCGACTTTTTTTACGTCCACTTCCGCTGAGGCCTCAGCCTCCGCTTCAGCTTCCGTACCGCCTCCCACTAATGCTTGAATTTCTTCGGCCGTCAGCCGCGATGCCTTTTTCGGCATGATAGATGCCTCCTATTCTCAGATGTCCCTAGGGAGTCGAGGAATGGGCCCCCTCCGCCCGCCCGATGACCCGAACGGCCAGTCGGTTGCCTACGCGCCCAGGTAGGACTTGAAACTTGTTCCGGTTGGACATGCGCATAATGAGCGGCTGGTCAAACCGGTTTTTTAACACGATGGCGTCGCCCACTTTGAGGTGGCTAAATTCCCCTAGCGTGATTTCCGTCCGGCCTAAAATGACGGCCGCTTCAACCGGCAATCGCTCGACATGCCGCCGCATTTCTTCCGGCTTTGCCTCCACCAGCGTTTGCAATCCGTCTCGCGCTTGAATATAGCGTACCGCCGCGTCCGCTAACGGGTGGATATGGACATACGGCCAGGCCAACGTCATCCAACCTTTTTGGCCATCCAAAATGACCGTCTGTCGTTGAACGAGAATGAGGTCGCCTTCCCCGGCAATTTGTGTAAACGCCGGGCTATGCTCGAGTACCGTGACTTTCGGTTCCAGGGTAATCACCGGCTCAAAACTTTCCCGATAAAACACCAACATCCGTTCCAAAATCCGCCGGAAAATAATCTGCTCAATCTCGGTCAATTGCCGGGATTGATAGGTCGTCTGGCCAGGTCCGCCCAAGGCTCGATCGATCATGCCGAGGGCAATGGTCGGTGCACACTCGATAATGGCGTGGCCCGGGGCCGGCGGTTCGGAAAACACCGCTAAAACGGTCGGCGGTTTAAGACCCTCCAACAATAATTCATAGTCGATTTGTTCTAAGGGACCCGCTTGAATTTGCACCGGGGTGCGTAAATAAGTGGACAAAAAGGACGCCACCGCCCGCCAAAATCCGGCGAGGATACTGGTCAGGGCATCTATTTCGCCGCGGTTGAGTTGGCGTGATCGCTTAAAGTCATAGGGCCGAATACCCGGCGTGGATTCTCGTACGACACCCATGCGGAGGATTCCCCCCTTTCGCTTGATGACAATATTCGCCAAAAGACGTCAAACTCCTTTTGTCTCGTCCCTCGGCTATTGCGTTAAAAAGCTGGGAAAGTAAATATTTCCTATCGTTCCGGGTCCAAAAATAGATTGCAGCACGGTGGACACCTCCGCCTTAAAAACGGTCATGCCCCCGGAACTGGTGAGCTGTTGATAGGTGGTCGAACGTGCGAGGGCAATCAAGGCGTTCCGAATCCGCGCATCCAACTCGGGAGAGCCGGTACCGCCGTTGCCGCTGCCGCCGCTACTGGACGCAGTGCCGCCGGCCCCCGTCAAGGCTTGGGGCATCACTTGAAATTCCACGTCAAAATTCACGTAATGCACATTTCCGGATAAGTTGCTTTCAATCCCGGTTTCCGTGACCGATACCGCTTGTGACGGATTGTACGGCAACGCCTCGACCACCGGGGCCGGTTGATGACTTAACAACGACGGGTCTAAAAAGATAATGCCGGCCGCTCCGCCGGCCACCCCTAAGACAAACACGATCAGGTATACCAAAACCTTTTTCACCAAGGTCGCCCTTTCTGTGGCCTTATAAAAAACGCTTAATTTTCGCCATCCGCCCGTCTAGCGACTACACTTACAGATTAGGAGGGTATGACGCGTGAATGATGCATTGCTATGGGCTTTAAACACCCTGTTGCAAGACCTTTTGACTCCATTGATGGCCAACTCCGCCGAAACAACCGGTACCCCGTTTTCGGACTGGTTGACCAATGCCACGCCCCCATCGTCGGCAACCTCCAGCTCCCCGTCCACCGTTTCCGCGGCCATTAACGCCGCTGCCGCTGCGACGGGTTTGGCCCCCGAACTCCTGCGGGCCGTGGCCCAAACCGAGTCGGATTTCAATCCCGAGGCCGTTAGTTCCGCCGGCGCCGTCGGCGTTATGCAACTCATGCCGGGCACCGCCGCCGGTTTGGGCGTTAACCCCTATAACGTGAGCCAAAACGTCCTGGGCGGCGCGGAATATTTGAAGCAACTGTTGGCGGATTTTCATCAAAATCTGCCGTTAGCCCTGGCCGCGTACAACGCCGGACCGGGAGCAGTCACCCAATATCACGGGATTCCGCCGTATGCCCAAACCCAGGCCTATGTGCAAAAAGTCTTGTCGGTGTATCAAAATAGCTCCACCGATGCCTAAACCTGCAAGTTGGTCGTCGCTTGGTTCACGGTTTGGTCTACGGCGATCACCTTGGCGTTCATCGCGTAGACGGTCTCGGCCTGTACCAGATTGACCAGGTTTTGCGCTAAATCCGTTCCGCTTTGATTAACCGCTGACGGCACCAAGGTCCCGAGCCCATTTTGCCCCGGGGCCCCCACCACCGGTGTCCCGGTATTGACGGAAAGGCCATAGAGATTGTTTCCGAGAGCCACCAACCCGGTCGGATTCGGAATATCGGCTAATTGAATGCGTCCCACGACTTGGGGTCCCTGGGCACCGGCGACGGTAACCACCCCGTCGCCCGAGATACTAAAGGGTTCCCCCTGGGGGATCACAACCGGGGGGTACAATTTCGCTCCGCTTGGCAGAACCAGTTCACCGCCGGCGTCCAGGGTAAAATTCCCGGCTCGGGTGTAGGCAATGCCGGAGGGCGTACTCACCATAAAAAACCCGGCCCCTTGAACCGCCACATTGCTGGCGATTTGCGTCGGTTGCACGCCCTGTCCAAAAGAAGGCGTATCCGAAGCCAATAACGCCCCCTCATTTAAACTGAGGGGAGCCGCCAGCACTTGATTCGCCAGCGATACGCCGGGCGGCCTTTCGGCGACCGGCGCGGTGCCGGCAATCGTGGTCACCCGGCTCGCATACCCGGGGGTATCGGCGTTGGCAATGTTGGCCGCTACCGCACCTAACACCTGGCTTTCAGTCGTCAATCCGGTGGTACTAATGCCTAACACATTGAACATGCGAACTCTCCTTTCAACCGACGTCCTCGACTAACCCACCACACCCAGCGTCGCGGCGGCCTTCAATCGATTACTCTCCTCATTGACCATTTGTGCCAGGGATTGATACCGGGTCTGGGCTTCAATGAGTTGCGCGGCAGCGGTCCCCAAGTCGACGTTGGAGGTGTTTAACGCCCCTTGTTCCACGCTGCCTGTAAAGGGACTCGGCGTCCCGCGATAGAGGTTATTGCCCAGACTGGTCATACCGGTTGGCTGAAGTCCCGTAAGCGCCAATGTTGCCACGACCTGGTTGTTCTGGGAAATCACGCCCGTCGGACTGACGGTAAAGGGGCCGGGGGCCAAGGTAATCGGTTGCCCGTTGTCGGCCAATACCCAATCGCCGGCCGCCGTCACCAAATGCCCCTGAGCATCTAGGGAGAAGTGCCCGTCACGGGTATAGGAAATGCCCGCCGGGGTTTTGACCTGAAAAAACCCCGGGCCTAAAATGGCCAAATCGGTCGGTTGATTGGTCTGATTCACGCCGCTGGCCGCCGGATTCAGCCCCGACGTCAATGCGACGCCGTCGCTACTGCTGCCGACCACTCCCGGAGATACTCCCTGCCGTGTCACCGTCCCTTGCGGAAATGCGATGAACGTGCCGGTTTGGGCCAGATATCCGGGGGAATTGGCATTGGCCAAATTACCGGCCACGAGCGCCAATTGCTGATTTTGGGCAATCATCCCCGCAGCCGCCGTATAGAGCGCATCCATAACGTGTCGCCTCCTAACCTTGATGATTAATCGCGCCGGGAATCGTCCAGTTATCCATTAAGCGTTTCATAAAGGCACCCCACCCGCCCCGTCGTGGCGGCGGCACCCGATGGAGTAGCCGATCCGCAATATCGCCTACCGCCATGGTCGCCTCACTTTTGGGATAGGCGAGATAAAACGGCTCTTGCCGCATGACGGCACGGGCGACATTCGCATCATCGGCAATGCTGCCCAAAAACTCGACGGACTGCCCGAGGGCTTTCTGCGCCAAATCGGTGAGGCGCTGACCTAATTTGGCCCCCTGGTCAAGGCTTTTGACCCGGTTCATGACCAGTTTCAAGGCCACGCGGCCTTCTTGTTCCCATACCGCTTTAATCAGCCCGTAAGCATCCGCCAAGGCTGTCGGTTCCGGATTGGTGACTACCAGCGTTTCATCCGCGGCCAAGACAAACGCCAAGACCCCCTCGGAGAGTCCTGCTCCAGTATCAATCATTAACCAGTCACATTCGCCCTCTAACTCATGAAATCCTTCTATAATGTGCGAAATTTCGACGGTGTCGAGCCGTGCCAATTCCGCGATGCCCGACCCTCCGGGGATAATGCGGATCCCTTTTGGTCCCGGCTGTACGGTATCTCGTAGCGGGATATGGCGCTCAACCACATCCCATAAGGTATAGACCGGCTCGTAACCTAATAAAATATTGATATTGGCCAACCCGAGATCGGCATCCAATACCACCACCCGCTGGCCACGGTCGGCCAACGCCAAACTGAGATTTAAGGTGAGGCTGGTTTTGCCGACTCCCCCTTTCCCGGATGCCACCGCCAGCACCCGGGCCCCTTCTATCCGCTCTTGCAGGACTTCACGGGTGGTTTCTTCCACGCGCGAACGAACCCATTGCCGTAATTGATCCCCTTGATTAGCCATGTACGGTACCTCCCTGTAGCCACTCGGCCAATCGGTCCGCAAACGCTACTTGAATATCGTCGGGCACATGTTGCCCATCGGTAAAATACGACAGAGGCCATCCCAAGCTCAGCGCGGCGGCGAGCACGGCTCCCGGATAGCGGACCTCATCCAATTTGGTAAAGCACAACTTGGCCGGCAAACCTTCGGCAAAGCGGGCGGCCACGTCCGTCAATAGATCGGGGTGCATGGTAGCCGGCAATACCAGTTGAATATCGGTCGGCTTGGCCAAATCGACTAACGACCGCAGCTCCGCCAAATACATCGCCTGCTGGGGACTATGGCCTGCCGTGTCGATTAACACCACATCGGCGGGGTACCGCATCATCAGGTCCGGAATGTCCTGCGGCCGAAGCGCCACCTGAAAAGGAACCCCAATAATTTCGGCAAAGGTTTTCAACTGTTCGGCTGCCGCTACACGAAACGTATCATTGGAAATCAGCAGCACGGATTTCTGGCGCTCCAAATGAAAGTAGGCCGCTAATTTTGCAATGGTTGTGGTTTTGCCGGATCCGGTGGGCCCTAAGAACAACACTCGGGCCGCATCGGTTAAATGGATTGGCGCGGGTGGCCCCAGGCGGTCGTTTATCAACGGTCCGAGAGCGCCCAAAGGATCCCCGTTCTCCCCTGCCGTTCGCAAAAGATCTTGCGCCAGTTCGCGAGCCCAATAGGGAGTTACGCCCCGTGCCAAAAACCACTCCTCCCACTCCTGTTGAGCGGGGTTATCCATCACCGGGGCCAGCCGGTCAAGCCGCTGACCTAATTTTTGTACGAGCGTGATCACATCGTCCAATTTGTGATCCACGCCCGTGTCGCGCCCGCCGGCCCCCGCGGCCGATTCTACGGGAACCCGGGTCGATGCGGCTTCTTCCGCCCCGTTAGCGGTAGCGGGTTTACGGGGATAATCGGCTGCCACCAACACTTGAAAACCGCTTTCCCAAAATTTCCACCACCGATCACGGGCCTTGCCTGACGAGAGAATAATGGCGTCATCGCCTAATTCCCACTTGGCCAGGGCCAGCGCCTCTTCGGCACTTCGTCCGGAAAACCGTTTGACAATCATAATTGCACGACCCCCACCGTCTTGATGGCGATATCATTGGCCAGCTCCGCATAGGACAAGACCGACAGGTCTTGCCACATG
Source organism: Sulfobacillus acidophilus DSM 10332 (assembly GCA_000237975.1). Classification (GTDB taxonomy): domain Bacteria; phylum Bacillota; class Sulfobacillia; order Sulfobacillales; family Sulfobacillaceae; genus Sulfobacillus_A; species Sulfobacillus_A acidophilus. Next base: position 3,085,115 of record CP003179.1, read on the forward strand.
CGCTCCGTGAGACGCTTGAAGTACATGCGAATCACGGGTGACGCAATGATAGCCGGCGGAACCCCCGGCGGTAACTTCTGCAGGGAATCCCGCACACTTTGAAAAATCCTTTGTGCCTTAACCGGGTCCAAATTGAGGTAATTCCCTTGTTCGGTTTGTTCAATGGAATGGCGAATCTCGGCTTCCACTTCCGGAGACAGTACAATGGCATGGAGCACGCCTTGCCGCATGAGCCCCGCCGCAATATGTCGGCCGATGGCCTGACGTGCGGATTCGGTCAAGACATCCGGATCTCTCGTGGAACGTGCCCGATCGGCCAATGCTTCCAGGATCGTCGGCAAATCGCGGATGGATACCCGTTCCCGCAGCAAATTGGCCAGCACCTTTTGCACCTCCCCTAAACTCAATAAATCCGGAATGAGCTCTTGCACCACCACCGGATGGGTTTGCCGCACGTGATCAATCAAGACCTTGACATCTTGCCGACCGATAATTTCGTGCGCATGGCGACGAATCGTTTCCGCAAGGTGAGTCACCATGACCGACCCGGGATCGATGACCGTCGCTCCCGCCAATTCGGCCCGGTCGCGAGAATCTTCGCGAATCCACCAGGCCGGTAATCCGAATACGGGGTCCTGGGTGGCCACCGCCGTTTCAATCCCGAGATCGCCGCCCCCCATCGCTAAAAAGCGATCGGGACGGACTTCGCCGGTAGCGACGGGGGCGCCCCGTACCCGAATCCGGTATTGATTCAACCCCAGCTCCAAGTTATCCCGCACCCGAACCGGGGGAATTACCAAACCCAGCTCCGCGGTAATCTGTCGGCGCAAAGCCGCAATCCGTTCCCGTAAATCGTGGCCCGCCTGCCCACCGACCAAGGGGACCAAGCCTACCCCGACCTCCAATTCGACGGTGTCGGTACCGATAAGATTTAAAGCGGCTTCCGGTCGATCGCCGGCGGCGGCGCCGGCCTGTTTCTTTTGGGCCTCGGCTTGGGCCTTTTCGAGTTTTTGCCGCGCTTCTAACCGCCAGGCCAGATAGAAGGCCGCCCCGCCCAAAAGAAGCGGCATCAACGGAGGAATGCCGAGCAACGCCAACAGCCCGAGGACAATGGCCACGATATATAACACCCGCGGCAACGCGGTTAACTGACTGAGCACATCCCGATTGAGCGTACCGCCTGACGACCCCGAACGGGTCACTAAAATACCGGTAGCGGTGGACAACAACAGGGCGGGAATCTGTGTGGTGAGTCCTTCACCAACCGTTAAAATGGTGTAGGTATTAATCGCCGGGCCAAACCCCATGTGGCGCTCGACCAAGCCGATCACCAAGCCCCCCACAATATTGATAATGACGATGATAATGCCGGCCATGGCGTCTCCCCGCACAAACTTGGACGCCCCGTCCATCGCGCCATAAAAGTCGGCTTCCCGCTCAATATCCTGTCGGCGTTTACGCGCCTCTTCCTCCCGAATCAGCCCCGCGTTGAGTTCCGCATCGACCGCCATTTGCTTACCCGGCATGGCATCCAGCGTGAAACGGGCCGCCACTTCGGACACCCGCTCGGCGCCCCGGGTAATGACCATGAACTGGATGACAATGAGGATAATGAAAATAATGATGCCCACGATGACATTGTCGCCGACCACCAACCGGCCAAACATCTGAATCACCGAGCCGGGGTTGCCTTCCAGCAAAATCAGCCGGGTGGCGGTCACCTCCAAAGCCAAACGGAACAAGGTGGTTAACAGCAGGAGGGACGGAAAAACGGATAAGTCCAGCACTTCCTGAATAAACATCGTGCTGACCAAGACCGTAATCGACAGCGCCATATTGACCAGTAAAAAGAAGTCCAAAATCCACGGCGGCACGGGAATCACCAGCATTAAAATCGCGACGACCGCCGCCAAAGGGACAAAGCCTTCTCGAAAGATTGTACGCAAACTGACTGTCATCGCCGGATACCTCCCCGGCGAGCGATGACATACGCCAAAATGTCCGCCACCGCTTGATAATGTTCCGGCAAAATGGCTTCCCCCAACGGGACGCTAAAAAGGCTGCGCGCCAGCGGTGGATTTTCCACCACCGGTACGAAATGGTGATAAGCCACTTCCCGAATGGCCAGCGCCACTTCATCCGTCCCCTTCGCAATCACTTGCGGTGCCTGCATGGTCTTGTCGTCCCACTTGAGCGCCACCGCATAGTGCGTCGGGTTGGTGATCACCACTTGCGCATTTTTGACCTCGCGAAGCCCCGTCCGAATCAACCGACGATGCATCGCCCGCCGTTGTCCTTTCAAACGGGGGTCCCCTTCGGATTCCTTCAACTCGTCGCGTACTTCCTCGACCGACATCTTTAAACTCTGTTGGAACTGCCAATATTGGTAAGCCAAATCCACCAACCCCACCGCGAAAAAGGCTATCGCCGCCCGCATCAGGACTTGCCGCAATAAAAGCGCCGATTCGCTCAGGGCTTGCCCTAACGGCATCACCACGAGTCCGGCATATTGGGAGACTTGATTCGCAATTTCAACGCCCACCACGGCCCCGATAATACCCATCTTTAAAAGACCCTTGACCAAAAGCCAAAGACCTTGCTGGGAAAACATCCGGGTCAGACCGGTCACCGGGTTCAGCCGGGAGAAATCAGGCAATACGCGTTGCCACGCGAAGTGAAAGCCGTTTTGCACCAATCCGGTTAAAAGCCCGATACCGGCCATCGGTAAAACCATCGGCATCAACACGACGACGACGGTTTTCAATCCGGTCAACACCGCATCAACCCAAGCCAGCGCAAAATCGGGACCGGGTGTCAATCCAAGGATTTGCGCTTCCGCCTCCGCCAACCGGGTACCGCTCCAGGGGAGATACCATTTCAACAAGGCGACCGCGAGCAAAATTGCCAGCCCGGCTTGAAAGTCCGGGCTAAACCAGCCCTTGCCCTCTTCCCGGGCCCGTTGTCGACGCCGGGGGGTAGGGGCTTGCGTACGTTCGGCCATTAGCCAGAGCCGTTGCCGTGGAACTAAAACCCCGTTGACACCGACCATCGTTACCGCCCCTCCCAAATAGCCAGCAAGCGGCTCACATCGGTCCAAGCGGATTGCCAAACGGTGGGCATCACCGAAAACAATAAAGGCAGCACCAATACGAACACTAGGAGACTTAAGCCAAAGTTGACCGGCAAAGCAAAAAAGAAGGCGTTGATTTGGGGAAACGCACGGGAAATAACCCCCACCGACAAATTGACCACCAATCCCGTCAATACGAAGGGAGCGGCGATTAAGAGCGCCATCGCCAAAACCGTTTGAAAAAGCCCGACGACGAATTGAAACGCCGAGGTCGGCAACACCAGGACGGTCAACGGCAAGGCTTCCAGGCTGGCGTGGAGCGCGATCACCATCAATTCCGGCCCACCCCCTGCCACAAACACAAAAAGGGCCAAAAGGGTCTGCCATTCGGATAAAAACGATCCCTCGCTCAGAAGCCCGGGATTAGCTTGAACCGCAAGGCCGACGCCCAATTGATAGGTCACCACCTGACCAGCCATACTGAAGACGCTGAGGAACACCGCCAAAATTAATCCCATGAACGTCCCGACAATAAACTGAATAATGATTGCAAGCCCCAACAGCAAGTTCTGTTGAAAAGCGGGACTGGCCGAATGACCCGGGGCCAGCACCGCGGCCAACAAGAGTACCAGCGCCGCCCGGATGGGCACGGGAATATAACTCGATCCAAAAAACGGTGCCGTGACCACGATTCCCGCGATTCGGGCCGCTACCAACAAATAGACCACCGTGGCCCCACTTAATTGCAACGCGAGAGCCACCGAAGCCACCATCCCTTGAGAGATCCCTTTTGATTGTATCGACTGGATTCGTCCCACACCAAATATTTGGCCGGGTTTGGCCGTCGTGGGCTTTTACGTTTACGGTAAATGGGCGACTTGCCAGAACGAGGCTAACGTATTGTGCATAAAGTCCACCAAAATCCGAAGAAACCAGGGCCCGCCCAAATAGAGCATGAGCCCCAGCACCAAAATTTTCGGCAGAAACGATAGGGTCATTTCTTGGATTTGGGTCGTGGCCTGAAAAATGCCGACCAAAAGCCCCACCAACAAGGACGCCAACAGAAGCGGCAACAAGACAATTCCCGCCGTGACCATGGCCGATTGGCTGAGGTTCAACGCCTGATCCAGCATGTATAGCGGCCTCCTCGTCAGTGAAACGACATAACCAGCGATTGAACCACTAAACTCCACCCGTTGGCCAACACAAACAGCAGTAGCTTTAGAGGCAGAGAAATCAGGGTAGGCGGAACCATCATCATGCCCATCGACATTAAGACGGTCGAGACGACCAGATCAATCATGACGAACGGAATAAAGATATAAACCCCAATCTCAAATGCGGTTTTCAATTCCGAAATGATGAAAGCCGGGATTAACGCGGCGGTCGGCACCCCCGCCAAAGTCCTGGGAGCATGGACGTGATCCAGCTGCAAAAAAAGAGCCAGATCACTCGGGCGCGTTTCATGATACATAAACTGCCGGAGAGGTCCCAACGCCCGCCGCCCCGCTTCCACCAAGGTCAAGTGCCCCGTCAGGTAGGGATGGAGCGCTTGATGGTTAATGGCCGTTAACGTCGGTTGCATGATGAAAAAGGTCAGAAATAAGGCGAGGCCCACCAAGACCTGATTGGGCGGCGTTTGTTGCAACCCGAGCGCACTCCGGGTAAAAGACAAAACCGTAATGACCCGGGTAAAGGCGGTCATCGTCAGCAAAAGCCCCGGGATAAACGCCATTAAGGTCAGTAACGCCAAAATACTCAGCGTTTGACTCGGACTGGCGGTTTGCCCCGGATTAATGCTGATGGTCGGCAATCCGGATTGCGCGTAAGCCACACCCCCTGCCCACCAGGGGATCCCGACGAGCGCGACCCCCAAAAGCCCCCAGAGTCCGCGTCGGCTCATGGTCGCTCCCGTCGCAATCGTTTAACCAGTTCTTCCGTAAACTGGGAGAAGGATACCCCGCCGTCGGCCGCCTCAAGCGTCATGGGGGCGCGTTCGGCCATCGCTTGGGGGTCGATGTCCATCAAAAGGGAAACCGACTCGTCGGTCACCCCTAACGCAACCGTCCGATCGACGATTTGAACGAGGGCGACCCCTCGTTTGGGCCCAAGCGGCAGATAATCAATTTGGGTTAAATACCGTGACGGACTAGTCCGGCCAAATCCGATTTTTTTGAGCATGCGAGCGGCGCCATAGGCCAGCCCGACCACCAGCACCATCGCCCAAAGAAACCGGAAAAATATGCCTATTCCCATTCAGCCGGCCTCCATTCATTCGCTATTATAAAAAGCCGGCGCCCTGAATACGAAACTACAAGAGAAATTTTCCGGGCGAAATCTCGCCGACATACCAGTCGGTTCCAACCAGGAGGGGTTCCCATTATCGTCATTAGCGAATGGATCGATCCCGGTGCCGAAGCCAGTCTGCCCGATTACCCGTTTCCCGTAAGGTACGATCCCGATCTCTGGCGGCAACCGGAGGCGTTAGCCGACGCACTGAGCCAGGCCACCGCCTGGATCGTGCGCAATCGGACCCCGGTGACCGCCCCCTGGCTTTTGAAGGCCCCACGGTTACAAGTCATCGGGCGTCTCGGGGTCGGGCTGGATAACATCGATTTGGACGCATGCCGGGAGCGGGGTCTACCCGTCGTTTATGCCAAAAGCGCCAATGCCGCCGCGGTTGTCGAATATGTTCTGACCGCTTTACTGTGGAGTGTGCGGCCGTGGATCGATTGGGTTCCCCGGACCAAGGCCGGCGAATGGAATCGACGGCTGGGAGGTCACGAACTTTTCGGACGAACCTTGGGCATTCTGGGGCTCGGGGATATCGGTAGCCGGGTTGCACGGACCGCGCATCAATTGGGCATGCGAGTCATCGCCTATGATCCCCACGTCTCCCCCTTTCACGCCTTGGCTAGTGACGGCACGGTGATGTTGGCGGATTCGTTGGAAGCCGTGCTTGAGACGGCCGATGCCGTCACGCTCCACCTGCCCCAAAGCCCGCATACGCGGCATCTGATGAACGCGTCCCGCCTAGAACGCATGAAACCGCAAGCGACACTCATCAACACCGCCCGGGGGGCCTTAATCGATGAACAGGCCTTATATGCCGTCCTCTCACAGGGTCATTTACGTCACGTGTTTTTGGATGTGCGCGAAGAGGAGCCGCCCCCGGAACCCGATCCGTTGGCGGCCATCTCCCGCGTCTATCTCACCCCGCATATTGCCGGGCTCACCGAAGAAGCGCTTTCCCGCACTACGCGTCTCGTCCTGCAGGACGTTCGGCTGGTCCTTGAAGGTAAGCGCGCCCGCAACGTAGTCCGTCACCCCTAACGGGCGTGGAGTGCCAACGCCGCCAATCCGGCGGCCCCCACTTTCAAGGCGCTTTCGTCGACCATAAGCCCGGCCGAATGAAGCCCGGTAGTCAACAACGGGCCCTGAATGCCGACGGAGAGCACGGCCGCCGGAACTCGTGCCGCCACATATGCAAAATCCTCAACGCCGAGCGTCGGACCGACCGAAACCACCCGATCCGGGTCTAACTCCTGCGATAAGATATCATGAATTTGCCGGACCCAGGCCTCGTCGGCCACCAGTGGCGGATACCCCGGGTCCATCATCACATCCACCGTAGCCCGGTGGCTACGAGCCACGCCCTCGACAACCTCTTGGAAGCGTGCCACGGCCCGCTCACGCGTAGCCGGCGTCATCGATCGGATAGTGCCGGTCATCTCCACCCGATCGGCAATGACATTTTCCCGATAGCCGCCTTGAATAGTTCCAATACTAATGACTAAAGGATCAAACGGGTTTTGCTCCCGGCTAACCAATGCTTGGACGGCTTGAATCACTGCGCTGGCCACATAAATCGCGTCTACCCCCACCTGGGGAGACGAACCGTGACCGCCGCGTCCGGATATCACCACCCGAAAGTCGTCACACGCCCCCATGGCCGGCCCCCCCCGGAGGCCGATTTTACCGCTCGGCAATTCGGACGAAATGTGGACCATCGCTGCCTGAGTTACCGTCGGATGGTCTAATATCCCGGCTTCAATCATCGGGAGAGCACCCCCAGGCCCCTCTTCTCCCGGCTGAAACATCAGCACCACCGGCCGTTTAAGATCCGTTTCGTGGATTTTAAGATAGCGAGCGGCTCCCAGTAACATGGCCGTATGAGTGTCGTGCCCACAAGCATGCATCCGACCCGAAATGGCTGATTTAAACGGCAAGTCATTGCGCTCTTCAATCGGCAGCGCATCCATATCGGCCCGCAACAAAAGAGCCGGCCCCTCTTGGGGTCCAAGCCAGCCCTTGATGCCATTGTCAATCACGCGTTCATGGCGAATTCCCAGTTCGTCTAACTTGGTCTCCACCAAAGCGGCCGTACGCGGGGTATCGAGCCCCAATTCAGGATATTGATGAATGGCCCGCCGAATCTCTAGCATCCAGGGCTCAATGACTTGCCAATCGCGATCGTGCTCAATCATATTCCCCTCATCCTTTCCGATCGGATCAGAAAACGGAGGCGTCACCGCCTCCGCTTAAGCGCATGCGAGATTACGTATATTTGATCCGGGGATCGACCAATCCATACAGAAGATCCGCCAGCAAATTCCCTACAATGGTGAGCACCCCGGTAATCACGACAATTCCCATAATAACCGGATAGTCGCGCTGAAGTGCCGCATCCCAGAACAAGAGCCCCATCCCGGGGTAGTTGAATACCACCTCGACATATAGAGCTCCGGCAAACAAGTTGGGGATGGAAAACCCCAACAGCGTGATAAGCGGTAATACGGAATTTCTTAGGCCATGCTTAAGGACAACCACCGTCTCCTTAATGCCTTTCGCACGGGCCGTCCGAATGTAATCTTGCACTAAGGTCTCTTCCATCGCGGTCCGCATGTACCGGCCCCAACCGGCTACGGTGACCAAAATAATGGTCACAATGGGAAGCGTGCTATGAGCGAGCCACGATCCAAACCCGGGATTGGGATTTAAAGGGTTGGACAGGCCACCCGAGGGAAACCAGTTCAAGTCGATGGAGAACACCAAAATCAAAATAATCGCCAACCAAAAAGTCGGCATGGAATAGAAGAAATAGCTGATGGCGGTTGCGACGTAATCGAATACCGTATTCCGGTAATACGCCTGCAAACTCCCCAGCAAAATCGACATCAAATGGGCCACCACCACCCCGATTCCCACAATCGCCAACGTGCGCGGCAAGTTAATGGCAATCAGGCTGACCACCGATTGATTGTAAAAATAGGATTGGCCGAGGTTTCCGTGCAACAGCTGCCCTAACCAAATCACATATTGGACAATAATCGGTTTGTTCAGGCCATAAATCCGATTCACCTCGGCAATTTTTGCCGGGGTGGCGCGTGCCCCCAAGATCGCCTGCGCCGGTCCTCCGGGTACGATGTGCACCAAAAAGAAGCCGATGATGGTAATCCCAATTAAAGCCGGAATGGCCTGAATGATGCGATACAGTACGTATTTGGCCATCTGGTCCTCCTCTAGCTCCGTAACCGGGGATCAAAGGCCTGACGCAGCGCATCCCCGATAAAGTTGACCGACAGCTCCACCAACAATATCGCCAACCCCGGGGGATAGATGAGCCACCAGGCGTTTTGGAACATGTAGTTCATACTGCTGGAGAGCATTTCGCCCCAGTTCGGCGTCGGCGGCGGAAGCCCCAGACCCAAAAAACTTAACCCGGCGACCGTTAAAATGGCGTTGGCCACCTGAAGCGTCGTCGCTACCACCACAACGCCCATAACATTGGGCAGCAGGTGACGCAACATAATCCGAAGGTTACCGGTACCCAATGCCCGAGCGGCTTCGACATATTCCCGCTGCTTCAGCGACAAGACTTCGCCACGCACTAACCGCGCGACCCCAAACCAGGAGACCACGGCAATGACGAAGACCAGCAAGGTAGCATTCGGGCGAAACACCGAATCCAAAAACAACAACAAAAACAACCCGGGAATGGCATACAGGATATCCACGATACGCATCATCACCACGTCGACCCAGCCACCAACATATCCGGAGATCAGTCCGTAGACCACCCCAATAACCATGGTGACCAACGCCGCGGCAAATCCGACTTCCAACGACAATTGCCCGCCGACCATCATGCGGATTAAGACGTCTCGCCCCAAACTATCCGTCCCTAATGGATATTGGCCACCCGGAGGCGCCAACGTATCCGTGAGGTTCGGGGTATACGGATTGGCGTGATACAACAGCGGCCCGACAAACGAAAACAGCACGAGCAGCAACAAGACGATCACGCCAAACCACGCCAGCGGATTTTTCCAAAAGGTGCGCCATTCGCGCGAAGCCCCTTCCCGTTCCGCGGCGTCCGGAGGCGGCGGATTCAATTGCAGTTCCGCAGTCGCCATGAACGTCCTCCTTCACGTGGGTATCACTCAAACCGCCTTCGCGATCGTGTTCGCAAAATTCGCGGTCAAACCCGATTACTATTCGCGATGAATAAAGAGAAATCCTTTTTCTTTATCACCAAATTTCACGGTTTTTCGCTGGAAATTCGCCGTCGCCGCCAGAAGTTGGGAGGAATAAAATTTACATAAACTCTTGACAATTAATCGTTTCGGGACCACAATGCCTGTTGGTGTAACACAGTAAAGAACTATTTCATCAAAGGAGGCGCAGTGATGCGCGAACCGGAGGCTCCACGCCGAGCGTTGAGCCTGTTTGACCTGGTCATGTTAGGGGTCGGCGGGCTCGTGGGATCGGGCTGGCTATTTAGCGCCCAAGCCGCTGCCACGATTGCGGGGCCGGCTTCGATGATTTCCTGGATTTTAGGCGGTCTCGGCGTTTCTTTGATTGGGATCACCTTTGCCGAATTGTCGACCCTGATTCCGGAAACCGGGGGCATTATCCGCTATCCGGAAATTTCTCATGGTAGCTTGGTGAGCTTTCTGATGGGGTGGGCCGTGATTATCTCTTATGCCGGCATGCCCGCCATTGAAGCCGAGGCCGCCTTACAATACGCCCAAAATTACTGGCCGGGCCTTTATAATGCGGCAGCCGGCACGTTAACGTCACGAGGCCTACTCATCGCCACCGTTTTGCTGGTGGGATTTTTCTTCCTCAATTGGATTGGGGTTAAGGTCTTTGCCCGGATTAATTCGCAAATCACCTGGATTAAATTGGTGGTGCCCTTAGGAACCGCCCTGGTTCTCTTGGCGCATGGTTTTCATGCCCAAAACTGGACGGCGGACGGAGGCTTTTGGCCTCACGGGTGGGCCGGCGTCTTTTCGGCCATCTCCACCGGAGGTATTGTCTTTACCTTTACGGGATACCGGACCATCTTTGACTTGGCCGGAGAAGCCCGCTCCCCTTCCCGCGATTTAAGCCGGGCCCTCATATTTGCCTTAATTTTTGTCGGCGTGGTCTATCTTATGCTGCAATTGGCGTTTATTAGTGCCGTGCCGCCCCGTCTGTTACGCGGCGGATGGTCGACCCTGCACTTTAACGCACCGTTCGCCAACTTGGCGGTGGCCCTCAACTTAAGTTGGCTGAGCATGATCTTATATGCGGACGCCGCCGTGTCCCCGCTCGGAACCGGGCTGGTTTATGCGGCCGCTTTTCCCCGCACCGTTTACGCTTTATCCAAAAACGGGTCGGTGCCGGCGTTCTTTCAGCGGCTCAACCGTTTTCACGTGCCGGGACCGGCCACGATTATCAGTTTCCTCATCGGCTGGACCTTTTTACTCCCCTTTCCCAGTTGGCAAAAGATGGTCGGCATCTTATCCAGCGCCACGATTATCACCTACATGATGGGCCCGATTGCCGCGGCCGCGTTGCGTCGGAGCGCCCCCGATTGGCCCCGACCGTTTCGCCTGCCCGGACTGAGTTGGATCGGTCCCGTAGGGTTTATTGTCGGCAGCTTGATTTTTTACTGGGGCGGCTGGTCCACTAATCGGTGGATGGCACTCTTTCTAGCGATTGGTGCCGTAATCTACGCGAGTTATAGCTACCGCTTGGCCGGTCGTCCACGTACCGATGTCACCCGCCACGGCCTATGGTTGGTGGTCTATTTCGTGGGCATGTTGTGTCTTTCGGCACTAGGATCGTCGAATTTTGGCGGACGCAATTGGATTCCCGCCCCATTTGATCAAATTGTTGTATCTTTATTCTCCCTGATTATTTACTATTGGGGTATAGCATCGGCCAAGCCGGTCGCCTATCAGGTCGATCAAAACGCGTCGGATTCAGACCTGGCGACACCGGCCCCGATCGCCCAACGTTGACAAATCGTTCATTCACAGGGAGGTTTTGTCGTGCGTCCGATTTATCCTATGCTAGCGGCCGCCCTCTTGCCCTTGGGGCTGGCCGCCTGCGGCTCGTCGTCGTCCGCCAATCCGTCGGCGGGTTCCACCGGTGTCCCCAGCACGGTGGTCGTCGCGTTAGCCAACCAAACGTCCCCCAACTGGTTTTTTCCCGAGACGTCTTTAGTCGCCGCGACGGTGGTCAACGTTCAAATGGCCTCGTTAATGTATAAACCGCTCATTATGATGAACGCTCAAGATGAGCCGAACTATGAGCGGTCGCTGGCCGACTCGATAAGCTGGAATGCCGACGGCACGGTCTATACGATTCACTTGAACCCGAAATGGCATTGGTCCAACGGTCAGCCCGTCACTGCCAATGATGTGGTGTTTACCTGGAACGTGATGAAAGCCGCCAGCGCTCCCAATGCACCTTGGGCCTATTCCGGCCAAGGTTTTGGAGGCGTACCCTCGCTTTGGCAAAGCGTCACCGCCGACGGCCCCCATACCGTCGTGGTCACGTTGACGACCCCGCGAAATCCCCAATGGTTTATTCGCAACGGTTTAGGGCAAATTTTCCCGGTTCCCGCCCAGGTCTGGAACAAGTATCCCCAAAACATGACGGCCGAATTACAGTTTATCAATTCGGTGGGCAACTCGCCGAACAACGCCGTTTACAAAGTGGTGGACGGGCCCTATCAATTCCTCGGCTATCAAGCCAATAACTACTGGGCGTTTGTCCCCAACCCGCATTATGACGGCCATCGGTCCGCCATCAAAAAGCTCGTTTTCCAGTACGAAACATCCTCGGCCAGCATGTTTTCGTCTTTGAAGACAGGAACCGTCAATGTCGGATACTTACCGCCCTCGCTCATCAAGTCGGAAAATCAATTGACGCAGGACGAGATCAAGCCGGTTTATACGCTCGGCTTTAATTACATTGTGCCGAATTTTAGTCCCCAAGCACCCGGCGGCATCGCCCAGGCGTTCCGCGAGTTGGATGTCCGCCAAGCCTTACAAATGGGCATCGATCAAAATGCGATTATCCATGACTTCTATCATGGGTATGCGGTCATGGACGATACCACGCTCGCTCCTAAACCCGCAACACCCTTTTTTGACCCGGCCTTGGCCAAAAACCCCTATCCCTTCAATCCGGCAGCCGGTAAAGCGTTGTTGTTGGCGCATGGATGGCGGGAGGTCAACGGGGTGATGACCAAAAACGGGATCGCCTTAAAATTTGACTTTATCTACGCCTCCGGTAGCGAAACGGCCACCAATATTGCCGAGCTCTTGAAAAACGATTGGGCACAAGAAGGTATTCAGGTCAACTTGGTTTCGCAACCGTTTGACACGGTTGTGAGCTACAGTCCCGCTAATGCGTCCAAGTGGGCGTTAATCTCCTGGGATCAAGGCTCAACCGGCGGATGGACTTACGGCACGGACCCCTATCCCACCGGCGGCGGGCTTTTCGGTACCGGAGGGGCGGAAAATTCCGGCAGCTACAGTGATCCGACGATGGACAGGCTCATTCAAAAAACCTATGCGCCGGGCACGACGCAACAAACCTTACAGGCGCTTTATGCCTATGAAGAATACGCTGCCCATCAACTGCCTGGGCTCTTTATTCCATGGAATGCCACGATTCTGGTTCACTCCAAGTCGCTTACCCACGTCGTTCAAAGCTTTAACCCCGTCGGCGGCATCTTTTCTCCCAACTACTGGACGTGGCAACCCTAAGTAAAAAAGCCCCCGCCAGCTGGCGGGGGCCTTTTTACGCTTCCATCGGCGTAATGCCGGAATTCCACAGGCTGTAATCGACTGCATCGAGTAACGCCTGCCAGGACGCCTCCAGAATGTTGCCGGACACGCCCACCGTACTAATCGGTTGTCCGCGAAATTCCGATCGCACCAATACCCGGACGGTCGATGCCGTCGCCGCACGCCCATCGAGTACCCGCACTTTGTAGTCCGTCAATTTGAGATCCTCAACCTCGGGATAGATTCCCGTCAAGGCTTTTCGTAGGGCATTGTCCAATGCATGGACCGGTCCGTCACCGGCCCCGACTTCCAAAAACGATCGGGTGCCGACTCGGAGCCGCACGGTGGCTTCCGTCACCGGTTGTGCCTGATCCCGCGTCACCGACACGTGAAACCGTTCCACTTGATAATATTCGGGCACTTGCCCTAAAGCCCGTTGGACCAAAAGAGCCATCGAGGATTCGGCATCTTCAAATTGATAGCCTTGCGCTTCCAACCGCTTGACTTCCTCTACTACCTGCGCCAGTTCGGCCGAACCCGGCCGCAATTCTTCATAGTGGTAGAGCAGGTTCGATTTCCCGGCTAATTCGGACACTAACACCCGGCGCTTTTGGCCCACCGATTCCGGCGGCACATGTTCATACGCCTCCGGATGTTTTCTGACCGCCCCGACATGCACCCCCGCCTTATGCGTAAAAGCGTTCTCCCCCACATAAGGGGCCCCCGCGTCAGGCGCCAAATTGGCAATCTCGGCCACCGTCCGGGATAGTCGCGTCAATTCTTGCACCATGGCAGGTTTCTGGCCGGCTTCGAGGCCCATCTTAAAGACCAGGTTAGGCCAAATGGTGCACAAATTCGCATTGCCGCAACGTTCGCCATACCCGTTAATCGTGCCTTGCACCATGGTTGCCCCGGCATCCACCGCCGCCAACGAATTCGCAACCGCCAGCCCGGCGTCGTCATGCGCGTGAATGCCCAACGGAGCCGAAATCCGCCGACCCACCAGAGCCGTCAGTTCGCGGATCCAGTCCGGCAAGCTACCGCCATTTGTATCACAAAGCACCACCCATTGGGCGCCGGCTTCCGCCGCCGCCTCACAAACCGCCACGGCATATTCGCGATCGAGGCGGGCCCCGTCAAAGAAGTGTTCCGCATCAAACACCACTTCGATATCATGGTCGCGTAAATAACGAACCGAGTCGGCCACCATTTTCAAGTTGTCGTCCAAATCAATCCCCAGAATATCTCGTACTTGAAAAGGAGAGGCCTTACCAAAAATCGTCGCGACCGGAACCCCTGCCTCAACAATCCCGTTTAAGCTGGGATCCTCGGTCGCCGAAAACTCTTTGCGCCGCGTGCTGCCAAACGCTGCAATCCGGCTCTGCCAGGGAAGGCTTCGAGCCGCCTGAAAAAACGCGGTGTCTTTGGGGTTGGAAGCGGGCCACCCGCCTTCGATATAATCCAGCCCAAACTCATCCAACAAGTGGGCAATTTGGATTTTATCCTCTAATGAAAGGCTGATACCAGCCCGCTGTGTCCCATCCCGCAACGTGGTGTCATATAAATAAATCCGCGGCACAAATGAGCCTCCTTCCCTAACATATCACCCAAACGGTATTTCAATCAGTGTAGTCTTCCGATGAACGCTTGACAACCGGAAATTTGGACAAATTCCCACATGTCATTCGTATCGAACCGGTTTTTCCGCCTGCCATGTCCTATCGGGCATAAAAAACCGGGGGCACTGACGCCCCCGGGATCTGAGCGGCCTATTGAATCATGTTCACCAAGGTGGTACGCAGTTGTTGGGCTACGGAAATCACTTTAGCGTTGGCCTGATACCCCTGTTGGGCCATAATCATGTTGACGAATTCGTTGGCCAAACTGACGTTGGATCCTTCCAGCTCACCGGCCGCTAGGCTGCCAAGTGCCCCGCTTGAAGCCTGACCCACTTGGGCTACTCCCGAGTTCGGCGATTGTTGCCATAAATTCTGCCCGATGTTCAACAACCCTCCGGGATTGCTGAAATTCGCCAAAGCCACTTGCCCGAGCACTTCGGTCTGCCCGTTCGAAAAGCTCCCGGTAATGGTCCCATTCGAGCCTATGGTAAAGTTCTCTAGATTCCCCGCGGGATTTCCGTTAGCGGTCACTGCCACACTGGTGGGCATCGCGTAACCGGTGATGTTTTGAAAAGCGCTGGCGCCCAGTGACACTTGGACCGCCGCAGCCCCGTCGGTTGGGGTAATCGTAAAGGAACTGGCCGTCGAGGTATAAGTCGGGGCTCCGCCGGTGGCCGGAAACGTCAAGGTTCCGAGCGTACCCGTGGTGGCCGTACTAGACCCTGGCGGCGTATAGCTGTAGCCGACTGTCCAGGTAACGCCACCACCACTCGTCGCGGTCGGATTAGCAAACGTTAGATCGACCGGAATAGTGTTCCCATAAGCATCATAAAGCGTCACAGGAATTGATTTGGTGGTTGTCGTCCCCGCATCTTGACTATTCAGATTGCCCGTCACACTTGTAATTTGCGTGGTGGCCGTAGCCGGCATCGTCTCGTTCGGCGGGATGGTCAACGGGACTAAATTGGAAGCCGTTTGTCCCTTTTGGGCCACCGTGGAAGCACTCCACCCCAACACGCGATCCCCGCTGGGATTGACTAAATTTCCGTTCGCATCCAAACTAAAGTTTCCCGCCCGGGTAAATGCCTGTCCCCCCTGGGATGTTTGCACGATGAAATACCCGTTACCTTGAATGGCTAAATTCGTGTTAATACCGGTCGATTGAAGGGTTCCCTCGTTGGTATTGATTTCAATGCCGCCGATGTTGACCGCTCCCCCAGCTGCGACCTGAACAGGATTAATGCCGCCCAGCGTCGCGGTTGGGGCCGAGGCTCCCGAAAGGGTTTGTTGTAGCGCTTGAGCGAACGTCATGGAACTGGCTTTATAGCCCACCGTACTGACGTTCGCAATGTTTTCCGAAACGGTTCCCAATAGGGCTTGATCCGCGTTAAGCCCGGAAATGGCTGCGTACATACTTCCTGACATGCGTATCCTCCTTAGTCTACGGATTGAATGAGACTCCAGTGAACCGCCGGGGGCTCTCCGTCTGTCGTTCGGGAGAGCGGAGCTTCCTCAATTGAGGTCCGGCCCACCATAACCAGCGTGTCGACTTGAGTAATCACTTGCATCGGTTGATGATCAAGGGTCGTAATCACAGTGCCGTTTTGGGGTGCCACGACAAATATCCCTTCCGGCATGACAATCGCGGCCTTGGCCGACCCTGCCTGCTGGGCTTGGTGCATGGCCTCCGTCAGGGACTGCAAGGCCTTCGGGGCCAGCTGGATCTGGCGGCTTCTCAGGCGTTCTTCCGCATGTCGACTAAACCGCACCCCTTCTAACACATGCCGAAAGGAGGCACCGACCGCTGACGATGGCCGCTCCGGGGCCGTATTCGGCAACCCGTTTATACTGGTCGTCGGGTCAATCACGAACTCACCCCTGTAATGTCGCTAACCGAAACCGTTCCCACCCCTTGAACATCTAACGACAGCCCCTGACTGCCGCTATTGACCGCCGTAACCTGCCCGCTTTGTCCACTTTGGGTTGTGACGGTTTTCCCGATCAACTGGCTTGCTTGCACCAGACTATTCCCTCCGCCCGTCAAGGCCGAAAGGATTTGGTTCAGCGTCGAGGTTTGCTGAGTTACCGCCGAGAGCTGGGAAAATTGGGCCAGCTCGGCTACAAACTGGGTATTATCCATCGGCTGTAACGGATTTTGATATTGTAGCTCTGCCGCCAAGAGGGTAAGAAAGGCCGACTCTCCCAGCTGCGAAGCCGGATCGGTATTGGCCCCACCGGTCGAACCGCCGGTTGTTGTCGACAGGGCTCCGGACAAGGGATTGACACTCATAAAACGTCCTCCTCTCGCGTGTGATAAATGGGTCAGATTATCTTGTCTTAGGGTCGGCTACGCCCGAAAGTCCACCCCGCCGTCTTCGCCCGTGAACTCGGGTGCGGCCCGAGCCGCCCAAGGCACCCGGCCTCCCCCGGATGATCCGCCTTGACGGTACCCGCCGAACGAGCCGGAAGAAAATCCCCCCGCCGAACCGTCTTGGGTGCTGCCCGACCAAAGGGAGAGCTCAAAATGAGACACCCCCTCCGGCAAATGCACCGCATGCACCGGCATGGTCATCAGGACAGGAGCCGCCCAGCCGAAATCTTGGTGCGGAACTGTCACATCGGCCTTGAAGTCAGGCCCTTTTTGTGAAATCACCATCGTCCACGCCCGCGTCTTAAACGGCGGAGTCACCTTCCAGCGAGTTTCGACCTGGGTGTGTACCTTTTTCAGCGAAACGGCCTGAATCCGCCAATGCCGGGGGGAAGCCGTCGAGTGGACCGGTGTCGGCTTGGGCGCGCCCACAGGCGCAATCGCTCCGAACCCGGACTCCCGGGATTGTCCTCTGCCATGGGGGCTAACGCTCGGAGGATTGGTCGGAACGGCGGTGACAGCCGTGGGACCAGACGTTGCCGTCGTCGATTTGGCCGGTTTGAGCGGTAACCGGCGGGTCGTCAATCGGCGAGCCGTCGGCCAAACCGGTTCGGTAGCGGGCGCCGCTTGATGCCGCGTGGATTCGAGTACGGGTGCCGTGGGCTTGGCCGGTTTCGAATCGGCACGTTTTGGCATAGGCGGCGTAGTCGATGGCATGACCAGCTCCTTCGGCTTGTGCGGTGTCGACCGTTGGGTCGTCTCCACGGGTTTAGGGGATGCCGACGGCACGGACACCGCCTTCCCGGTAGACTGAACGCGTGTCGGAAAAGCCGCCGTCAAAGCGCCTCGAATATCGGTCATCGGACGGCTGGCAGGGATTTCCCGCCCCTTCGGTAAAGGCGACTTTTTCTCCACAGATTGCGCTCGCACCGGAGGTTTGGGTCGGTCCCCCGCCGAGTGGGGTGCCTGGTTCGTCGGTAACGAGAGGGGGATTACGGGTACGGCTACCGTCGTGTCGTTCTTCGGGGTCACCGGACGGATACTTTTCCGATACCGTTTCGGTATTCGACCTGGCGAAGCGGCCGATATTTTAGGAGCGTCTTTTTTGGTAATCCGGTCGGATTTCTTCTGCGCCGCATCCAATGTGGCCCGAAAACCGGCGGCCTTTCCCGTCTGTGCCGAAGACCCCTTCAATGCTCCCAGCGACACCAATTCGGTGAGATTCTGCATAGTTATCACCTCCTTTCAATGCCGATTCGTCAAGAACGCCCGATCTGCAAACGGGATTGTTGCCGACGGACGTATTGTTCTAACAGCTTTCGGTCTCCCGGCGCGATTTTGGTGAATTGCACGGCCGTTTCCCAGCTCTGGCGGCCCCGCAACTCCCGCGCTTTGGGCGCGACCCGAACCACCTTTCCGGTCACTTCCAGGATACGTTGCTCGACGCGTACCCGAAGACGCAACTCAAGTCCCATCCACAATTTGACGGCCGCCGGGAACCGCAGCCCGGTGGACGAAATATCCATCGTGGTGGTTACCAGCATTTCCGAATCTGGCCGCAAAAGGCCGTACTCGAGAGGCAATCCGACCCTTACCCGTGTCGCCTGCCGAAATTCCACCACCCGCGGTGGTCCTTCCAGGCGCACAACAATAATGGGTATCGGGTCCAGGACTTCAGACACCCGACCGATTTGTTGGTATAACACGTCGTCTTCCGCCCAGCGCACGGCAATTTTGTCCCCAATTAAAGGGGTCAGTTCCATTTCTTCGTCGCGCAGGGCATCAATATAGACTTCTTGTTTCATGGTACGAATGACCCGGCTGCGGACCACGCGGCGTTGTAGTACCAACTGAACCGGTTGATTCATTTCCAATGCCACGCCCCTAGAGCCTCCTCCATGCCCTGGCGAAGCGCCGCTTGCTGGCTTACCTCTCGGAGTTGGCGGCGGGCGAACCGGTGCCGCTCTGCTGCTTCGCGTCGGGTCAAAATCTCTTCCAATACGTGGATCTGTTGATGGATTTCCAGGATTTTCTCCTGACATCGCTTAATTCGCGATTCGACAAAAAAATCCTCTTCTTCCAACCTTTTTCGATGGGTTTCGCTGGCCGCGCCAAATTGCTGCCACAACATCAGGAGGGCAATCGAACTTTCCTCGACGGCCATTGGCGGCTCATGCCACAACGCCTGATAGCGGGTTACCTCATCGTGAATCGCCTTTTGCTCACGTCTTAAGCTCGCCAATTCGGCTTCTTTAACTTCTAATGCGCGCTCTAAAAGGGATTTCCATGTCGCGATCATACGTCTCGCAGTCGCTCCTCCGCCGCTATAATGGCCTCCAACCCGGCCAAGGCCTCGTCCGGCGGCGTATTGTCCTCCAAGCCTTGCCGGGCCCACCGGTCCAGGAGCGGCTTAATCGCCAAGGCCCCGTCCAGAACCGGATCCGCCCCGGCCTGGTAGGCCCCTAAGGCCACCACATCGGAAAACTTTTCGAGCGTCGCCAAAATGCGTCGTACCCGCCCGGCTAACGACCAATGTGCCGCATCCACTACGTCCGGCATCAAACGGCTCATACTGCGAAGGATATCAATGGCGGGGAAAAAGTGGGCCTCGGCCAGCGAGCGGGACAAATAGAGATTGCCGTCCAAAATACCGCGTACCGCATCCCCAATCGGATCCGTCGGATCGTCGCCGTCGAGCAACACCGTAAAAATCCCGGTGATACTGCCGGTTTGAAAGCGCCCAGCCCGTTCCAATATCCGGGGTAACAGATGAAAGACCGAGGGAGTAAATCCTCGCACGGCAGGCAACTCTCCCCCCATCAGTCCGACCTCGCTTTGCGCCAGCGCCACCCGGGTCAAGGAGTCGAGTACCAAAATGACGTCTTGGCCCTCTTGCCGAAACTTTTCAGCAATTTGAAACGTCGTGTCTAAGGCCCTCAGCCGCATAATGGCCGGACTGTCCGAGGTGGCGGCGACGATAACGGTTCGTTGCCGGGCCGTCGGGGGCAATTGATGATAGAATTCGGCAATTTCCCGCCCGCGTTCCCCAATCAATCCCACGACGGCGACATCAGCCGTTACCCCCCGTAAAATCTGTTGTAAGAGAGTGGTTTTCCCGACACCGGCGCCGGCAAAAATCCCCAGCCGTTGGCCCCGTCCCAGCGTCAATAAGGCATCGATCACCCGTACGCCGGTCCACAAAGGCGTTGTAATGGGTGCCCGCGTTAGGGGGGATATTGCGTCTCGGGTCACTTCAATCCGTTCCGAAAACCATAAGGGCCGATTATCTAATGGCTGCCCTGTGCCATCGATGAGGCGTCCTAATAGGGAACGGCCCACCGGCACCTTTAATTGGTGACGGGTCGCGGTGACCATCATGCCGGGTCTTACGCCCTTGAGTTCGCCGAACGGGGTTAACAAAAGACGACCTTCCGGTAAAAAGCCCACCACTTCCATGGCTAGGGGAGGAACCCGGGAATCCTCAAGCCGACACACCTCCCCGATGGCCGCATCAGGCCCTCGACTAATCACCGTCAAGCCGCGAACCGCTTCAATACGGCCAAACGGCCGAAACCGGGTAGCAGCAGGGAGTCGGTCAATCCGGTCCGTCAGCGTCACCCTAATACCTCCTGTAAAAGTGTCTGCAACGACACGACCGGCCCCCCTAAAAAGCCCCCCGTTTCCCCTTCGATACGCATGGTCCCGGTCGCTAAGGCATCGTCAATTTTCACCACCATCGGGGTCACCCCCTGGTCTAACACCTCTTGCAGCGCCGCTAAGCGGGGTTCCCAGGTCGGATCGACAAAAAGTGTCAAAGATTTTTGATCCATCGTATCCGCGAGTTCTTGAATATACTCGTGAATCACGTCCAAACGTTCCAATTTCAAACGGGAATAAAGCTTTAGACTGAGAGCCGCCGCGACGGCCAAAGTTTGCTCGTCCCCCAAGCGATCGAGGACAGCTTTTAGCTGTTGAAGCTTTTGGCGCGGCGCCTCCAGTTCTTGCCGAATAGCTTGCCAAGCGGCTTGAACCTCCTGCCGTGCTTCTTGGTAGCCGGCGTCCCACCCAGCCTGATACCCCTCTTGGCGCGCTTTGTCTCGGATGGTCCGAGCCTCGGTTTCCGCATTTTCTAGAATCGCCATCGCTTCCGCCTTCGCCCGTGCAAGCAAATCCGTCAATTCTGCGGAAACCTCAGGCACCACCGGAGACGCCGGGTCCAGGGGCCGCCATTGCACGGCGAGCCGCTGACGACCAAGCTTTTGCTGTTCGGCTTTGATGACTTTAGAGAACGAAATCATCTTGATCTCCTCTGGATATGACAATTTCTCCCTGGTCTTCTAACTGGCGAATGATATTGACGATATCCCGTTGCGCGTTTTCCACGTCTCGAATCCGAACCGGTCCCAGCACGGCAATGTCGTCACGCAACAGTTCAGCCGCTTTGCTGGACAAATTCTTGAAAATCTTGTTGGATACGTCGGACGGAGCGCCTTTTAACGCAACCGCCAGCGTCTTGTTATCAACCCGCCGCAAGATTTTCTGCACGGCCCGATCATCGAGTTGAACGATATTTTCAAAGACAAACATTCGGTTCCGAATACTTTCCGCCAGTTCCGGATCGTATTCCTCTAAACGCGCCATGATCTGCCGCTCGGCCGATCGCTCGCTATTGTTCAAGATGGGTACGATAATGTTGAGTCCGCCGCCGCCGCCCGCTTCGTCGGCGGCCAAATCGGCCAACTTTTGCTCAATCAGGCTTTCGATATCCTTAATCACTTCAGGGGCCGCCCGGCCCATCACCGCAATTCGCCGAGCGACATCGGCCTGCACCTCGGCCGGTAACGCCGAGAGCACTTGCGCCGATACGGCCGGGTCGGTATGGGATAAAATCACGGCAATCGTCTGCGGGTGTTCCCCTTGCACTAATTGCAGGATTTGGCTGGCATCCACTTTGCGAAGAATTTCAAACGGCCGTTTTTGTAAAAAGTTTCGTAGGCGGTACATGATTTCGCCTGCCCGTTGGCCGTCAAAGGCACGCTCCAACATTTGCCGAGCAAGGTCGGCACCACCCTCGGCAATCTGTCGCTCGGCTTGCGACAGATGAAAAAATTCCTGCAAGATCTCTTCTTGCAGCTTGGGATCCACCCGCTTGAGTTTGGCGATCTCGACGGTAATCGCCTCCACCTCCGTGCGCCCGAGATAGCGGAGGATGTTGGCGGCTTCCTCCGCCCCCACGGTCAGCAAAAGGATGGCGGCTTTGCGCGCCCCCGTCATCTTTTCCATCTTAGCTACTTTCCTCGTCCATCCAAGCCTTTAATAGCCGAGCCGCCGTTTCCGGTTCGTTTTTGGCCAACTCCAATAACCGTTGACGGGCTTGTTCGGCGGTATCGGGTTCCCGTTGAACCCGCATCTCGTTCAACAGTTCGGCGACCGACATCGGTTCCGGGCCCGGGGCGACCTCCCCCACCGCCTGAGGCAGCACCGCCGGCATCGGTTCGGGAACGGGCCGGTTCTTCAGCGACCGCCGAATCGTGAATAACACCCCCAAGAAAACCAGAAGTGCCATCAAACCGAGTACGCCCTGCCGAATTTCCTGCGCCCGTTGAGCCTTTTGCATGGCCACCAGGGCCTGGGAGACCGCACTCCGATTAAAGGGGAGGCCCACCACGGTCAACTGGTCGCCTCGCTGATAGTCAATACCGGCCGCACTGGCCACCAAGCTTTTAAGGGATTGGGCTTCTTGCGCGGTTAACTTCTTATCCACCACCACCGCCACCGTCAGCCGTTGAATGGCACCACCCGGAACCGTTTCATTAGTCTTCGTGGTGTCGACCAAATAATTGCTGATCACCGTTTTACTGTTCGTGCTGGTCGGCCCCCCGCTCGATTGCGTGGTATACACGGGGACATTACCGGTGGTTCCCGCCGCAGTAGTCGGTGCCGCCGACTGGGTGCTGGTAGAGCTTTGCACCTGTTGAGACGACAACACCCCTTTCCCATACTGCGTCGATTGAATTTGGGACTGATTAAAATTCAAGGTAGCACTCACTTGTACCACCGCGTTACCCGGTCCCAGCACTTGGGTCAGCATGCCTTCCACGTTATTCCGGATATTGCTGGCGACTTGGTTTTCGTCGGCAAGTTCGGCGCTACTGAGGCCAGAAATGGTCGCCGCCGGTCCTTGGTTCAAGACCCCGGCCGACAGCACATCCCCGTTTTGGTCGACCACGGTCACTTGATTCACGGCCAACCCATTCACCGAATGGGCCACCAAATTCATAATGCCGCGCACCTGCCCGGCGGATAGGGAAGCGCCAGGATTTAAGTCGACAAACACCGAGGCCGTGGCCGGAGTCGTGGTTTCCCCAAAGAGGCTCGGGGCGGGTTCGTTAATCAGCACGCGGCTGGAATGAACCCCGTTGATGCTATTTATCGTCGATTCCAAGGTGGCTTCGAGATCGGCGAGCTGGGTTAACTGGATTTCCTGGTCCGTCTCCCCGAGCGTAAAGGTCATCGGCTGCGGCAAGCCCACCGTGCCGCTGGATGGGATATTCTGATCGGCCAAATCCACCCGCACCTGGTTGACGTCTTTTTTGGGTACCAATATCGTGGCCCCACCGTTGGTCAACTCGTATGGAATCTTCATTTGGCTTAATTGATTGGTAATTTGTCCCGCCGTACGCGGGTCCAGATTGGTATATAAAGGCTGCCAATCCGGACTGGTCACCAACGTCCAGCCGGTGACCAACACCGCCAATCCCAGCACCACAAACCCGCCTACCCGGAGTTTTTGGGCCGGAGCTTGGTTCTTCCACCAATTTAAGAGCCGATCCCAATAGGCTTTGGCCCGTTCGTTCATGGATTAAATCTCCTTAACTCAGCGGCATGTTCATGATGTTTTGATAGGCCGAAATGGCTTGATTTTGTACCGCCGTCGCAACATCCAGCTGGGACTGGGCGGTCACCATCGCCACCATCGCTTGGGTTACACTGATTTGACCGGTCATCGCGGCTTGAATGGCTTGGTTGGCTTGAGTTTGGCTCTGACTCAAACTATTCACCGCATGACCCAAAAGGGACCCAAAATTCATGGGCACGGTCGACGCGGCGGTCGATCCGCCATTTAAGGTCACCGGCGTTAAATACTGTAAAGCTAATGGATTCATGCGATTAGGCCCCCAACGTCAATGCTTTCGTATCCATCGTCTTCGCGGCGTTAAAAGCCGTCACATTGGCTTGATAGGCTTGTGACGCCTCAATCATGTCGACCATTTCGACCGGTAAATGCACGTTCGGATATAAGACGTTTCCCGCGGCATCGGCTTGGGGACTGGTCGGATCGTAGACCACCTGAAAGGGACTCGGATCTTGATAAATGCCCGCCACCATGACCCCTTGTCCTATCCCTTGATCAGGGCCGGTGGCCGGCGCCGGCAGGCTTTGGAGCACCACGAATTCCCGCCGATATGGTCCTCCCCTGGGCGTCACGGTGGTATCGGCATTGGCCAAATTGTTCGCCACGACATCCAGGCGCAAGGACTCCGCGGTAAGTCCACTGGCCGCAATATTAATCCCGTCAAACATCATTGCGGTTTCTCCTCCGTAACCGTTTTAATTGCCGTCACTTTGGCGTTAAACGCCTGCACGGCCGTTTCGTATAACAGCTGGGCTTTGGCTAAACTCGCCATTTGTGCCGTCAAATCGACGCTGTTGCCGTTATTAAAAATCGCCCCCGGTAACGTCGTCACCGTGCCCGTGACCTGGGCGACCGCCTGCGGACCTTGATTTAAAGCGGCCTGCAGTTGGCTTTGAAAGGATAGCGACTGAGCTTTGTATCCCGGCGTGTCGTAATTCGCCAAGTTGTTGGCGATATAGAGTTCCTGCTGCCGACTGAGATTTAACGTGGTGACGATGACGGTATCCGTGAGATTATTGAATAAGTCCATCATAGCCTCCTGACCGTGTTCTAAGGTCCATTGCCAATCGCCACTTGGCCTACCAGCGTATTCAACACCACAATGTTCACGCGACGGTTCTGAGCCCGCCCGGCCGGCGTGGCATTGGTCGCCACCGGATGATATCGACCAAATCCGGCCAACGACAAGCGCGCCGGCTGGATTCCGGGTACACGGCTTAACACATACACCACATTGGCTGCTCGCATCGCCGACAATTGCCAGTTGCTCGGAAACTCAGCTGTCCGAATCGGCGTGGAATCGGTATATCCGGCCACTTCAATATCATTCGGTACACTTTTTAATACGCCGCCGAGCCGTTGAATCAAACCGACCGCAGCCGGTGACAGAGTCGCCGAGCCGGGCGCAAACAAATACGACGCACTCAAGCTCACCTCGACTCCGCGAGGATTACTGGTCACCGCGACCTGATTGGCCAACCCCGCCTGGTTAATGGCGGACTGCAAACGGGATTCCAGCTGACTCAGCGTTTCCAGCTCCTGTTGTTGCTGCTTCGCCGATAACGCATAGGTTCCGCTCATACCGGTAATAATCGAGGGCCCTGGGGATTGACCGACGATACTGTTCGAATTGAATTGTTGCGCCAGAGCCTGCGCCACGAGCGTAAATTTAATTTGCTCCGTACGGTTCATGGCATAGAGCACAATAAAAAAGGCCAACAACAACGTGATGAGGTCGGCGTAGGTAATCAGCCATCGCATCATGCCGCCGTTTTCGTTATGTTGTGCCTCGTCTTCCTCCATCACGAGACCGGCACCCCCTCCGATGCCGGCTGGGGCGCTTCCGCCACTGGCGCAACCGTGCCACCGGAAGGGCGAATAAAGCTCATCAGCTTATCGCGTAAAAGCGACGGGGCCATGCCTTGTTGGATGGCCAAAATCCCTTCCAACGTGATTTGGCGCACCAAGGCGGAATGCTTCGCCTTATTCTTTAAATTACCCGCCAATGGCAACCAGACGAGATTGGCACTCGACACCCCGTATAAGGTCGCGATAAAAGCCAGCCCGATCGAGGCGGCCAGCGAGTTCGGATTGCCATTTAATTCGCCTAATACGTGGACCAACCCCATAATGGTCCCCACGATGCCCATGGTCGGGGCATAGCCGCCGGCCGCCTCAAAAATACTGGCCCCCATCTTTTCCTGGTTCGATTTGGCATAAATATCGGTTTCTAACATCTGGCGTACAAATGTAGGATCCGCATTATCCACCAATAATTGCAAACCCTTTTCCAAAAAGGGATCCCCCGCCAAAGGAATTTCTTGTTCCAGCTCCAACAGCGATCGCCGACGAGCCACATCCGAATACCGTACCAGTTTGTCAATCAGTTGGACCGGATCAAATTGATCGCGGGTAAATCCGACACGAAACAACATGGGAACTTTTTTTAAGTCGTCTAAGGAGAACGAAACCGCCGTCGCCCCAATGGTGCCCCCAAAGACAATCATGGCGGCCGTTCCTTCCAACAGCGCCCCTGCGCGCCCGCCTTCTAAGACAAATCCCCCGACTAAGGCGATAACGCCAAAAATAATTCCGCCAACTGCACTAAAGTCGAGTCGCATAGGGGCCCTCCTCCGCTACATCTAAATGCCGCGCACCGCATGCGGTATGGCCCGGTAGCGATTGGCTAGGCCACCGGTAAATCGGTCATATTCCTCAGGCGTGGCAAATCCCCGGCGAATAATCTCGCGGCGCAGGCGAACCGGATCGAGTTCAATACCATTTAAATTATCCACCCCGATATAATTGCCGGGTGACAACTGAATTTGCGGAACCCAGGTGTTTTCCCGCGGTAAAAACTCCGCCCGGATATCGAACATCCGCCGGTTGCCGACCACTTCCCACACGCCGGTCCACGCGTGAGGGCCCAACACCACATGATACATGCTTTCCCGATTCCGTTCACGGTTGGGTTTCATAATATGTTTGCAAAAAATGGGCCCACCCACCGTTGCGTCCACTTGATAGAGTACATGCGACAAAATGTACTCAAGCAACTCTTCGCGGGTTGGTTTCATCATGCCGTTCGGAAAGTACCGGTCAGAATCGCTGCGCCGCCCACGCCGCCGAGCTCGCGGCGGAGCGAAAATCGGGGACGACATCTCGATTACTTGCCCATCTTGAAAAAACGCTAGCGACTTAGTCGACATGATATGCCCTCCATGTCGGATTGTGGTGATTCTCTTCTCACCCCTTTCGACAGGCAATCGGCTTTTCCTTCTTTTCCCTCTCAAAATTCTTCCAAAGCATGAAAAAAATCCCCCTTTATTGTCACAGACTATCGACAGTGTGTTCTTGATTTTCTGTCAGCGGTTTGTTAAAAATAAATCGTAAACAAGCGCTTGTTAGTCTTATAGTATTTTGAAGGAGGATGCCGTCGATGGATGATCCCGTACGGACTGCCGAATTTATGGCCCGAATCGAGGCCGGAGAAAAAATCGAAGCCACGGATTGGATGCCGGAAGAATACCGTCGCCTCTTAATTAAGCAAATTCATATGCACGGCATTAGTGAGATCATGGGCGCCTATCCCGAAAAAGAATGGGTCACCAAGGCCCCTACCATCCGTCGCAAATTGGCCTTAAATGCCAAAGTGCAAGACGAAATCGGCCATGGACAAATGTTGCTACGGCTGGCCGAAGACCTCAGCCGTCCCTATGGCCGGGGCCGCGAAGATTTGATGGATGACGTGATTGATGGCCGCGTCAAATTTCATAATGTCTTTCATCTGGAGGCTCCCACTTGGGCGGATGCCGGCGTGATTGGCTTTTTGGTGGACGGCGGGGCCATTATCACCCAAGCCATGCTGCTCGACAGCTCCTATGCGCCGTATGCCCGTATGCTGAAACGCATTGTGGCAGAAGAAAGTTTTCATATGCAACATGGGGAATCCGTGGTCTTGGCGCTGGCGGAAGGCACCGATGAACAACGGGCTATGCTGCAATCCGCGATCAACCGCTGGTGGCCGGCCATGATGTTTTTCTTCGGTCCCCGAGAAATGGGGCCGGCCTCTCGTCGCATGCTCGAGTATCGGATTCGCACCATGACCAATGAAGAGCTGCGCCAAAAATTTATTAACCGCTATGTCCCGCGCATTCGCGCATTAGGCATGACCATTCCCGATCCCCGGCTGTCGCAGGATCCCGTAACGGGTCAGTGGCAATATACCGATCCGGATTGGGAATGGTTCAACGACGTCGTGCATCACAACACCGGGCCCATGTCGAAAGCTCGCTTGGCCCTCCGCCAACAAGCCCATCAGGGCCAGCGTTGGGTGCGAGAGGCGGTACTCGTTGCCGGTGCGCGCTCAAGCCCCGGTCAAACCGCTTAGCTCCGCGTTTTGATCATCAACCTGATGAGGAGGGATTTTAATGTCGACCATTCCCGATACCCCCGTATTTGAAGTCTTCGTGCAAGCCGATGCATTGAGTTTTGCCAGCCATGTCGGTAGCGTTCGCGCCGCCAACCCCGAATTGGCGCTCCAAATGGCCCGCGAAGCCTATCTCCGCCGCGACTCGGCTTATGATGTCTGGGTGATTCCCGAATCCGCTATTACGCATGCCCGAACCGTAGGCGATACCTTGCCGGTAGATCCGGAAACCAAGCGCTATCGCTTGCCCTCCGGTTATGATAACGCACCGCATTGGAAACGCTTTAAAGCCCGCGCCCAAACCATTGATGAAGTGGCCGCCGAAATGCGATCACCGACCCGGAAGGAGAGGTCCTGATGGAAACCCCACACGTTTTGTGGTACGACGTGGTTCTGGCCATGGCCGATGACGCCTGGATTATCGGCCATCGGGGATCGGAATGGCTGGCGCTCGCCCCCGATCTGGAAGAAGATCTCGCGCTCAGTTCGATTAGTCAAGACGAAATGGGCCATGCCCAACGGCTCTATGCCCTCTTAGAGGAATTCGGCGCCCCAAGCCCGGAAAGCCAAGTGTATGAACGGCCTGCCGAAGACTGGCGGCATGCCCGATTAGTTGCCCGTCCCTTAGGTGACTGGGCCGATTGGGTCGTCCGCCGATATCTTTTTGAAACATTTGACGCCGTCCGGCGAAACCAGTTACGACATATCCCCTGGCCCGCCCTGCAGGAGGCGCTGAATACTATCGAACGGGAAGAACGCTTTCATCGGCGCCATTTCGAAACCTGGATGGATCTCCTGGCGCACGGCGGGCCCGAAAGCCGACAACGCCTCGGGGCAGCGGTCGCGTCGTATTGGCCGGAACTGCCCGACCTTCTGTCGTGGGGCGTTGAAACGGGACCTCTGGGCCTTGAGCCAAATGCCGTCCAAGAAAGCTGGACGGCTACGGTCAAAGCCCAATGGCTCGCCTGGGATATTCCCTGGCCGGGTGATCCCGTTCCTGTCCCTGGTCGTCGAAACGGGCTCGATCCGGAATTCAAAGCCCTCTTAGAAGAGATGCGATCCGTTCGTCAAATCGCTCCCTTATCGTCCTGGTAAACCGTCGGGGATTTTTGTCTCCTTATTGGGAATCGGAATGAAGGATTCGATTCACGGGTGTCGCTTGGGGCGACACCCTCGTTTTTTCGACAAAATTCTCGATCCTAAAAAAGGAATTTGATGCCCGAACGGGAATTGAGACGGCATAGTCAAAATTTTTGTGAGGAGGATTTTTTTGACACACGAGATAACCCCGACCGTTTTGTTGTCGTCATTGGCCGAAGCCTTGCCCGAGATTCAGCAATCCTATCCGGTCGATGCCGAAATCTTGGTCGCTGATCATGAGCATTTCATTCGGGTCCTCCCCGGGAAAACCGTCGACATTACCAAACGCGACGGGGACCCCATGGACCCGAAAACCGTGACCGCCGAAGCCCTTCGAACCGGTCGCTCAATTGTCGACGTCCGCGACGCCTCCGTATTTGGTGTGGCTTACCGGGCAACCGCCATCCCGCTACGCGTCAATCAAACCGTCATTGGCTGCCTCACGGTCATTACTTCGCTCGAACAGGAGTCCCAGTTACGAGAAACCGAAGAGGCGCTCTGGCAACATGCGGACCATCTATCCTCCTCCGCCGAGGAAA